>DASVSV010000589.1:0-8837 GCA_036387915.1 Thermoanaerobaculia bacterium | reverse complement strand
TGGGCGGCGGCGCGATACACGTGCTTCGTGTCACGCTGCGCGCCCCCACCCACCCAGGTCCCTCGACTCACGCTCGGGATGACAGCGGAACGCGGGCGGAACTATTCGCTGACGATGATCGCTGAGAGGCCGTTCGCCTCGAGGGCAGTGCGCGCTGCAACCGCCTGGTCTCTCGTGGTGAACGGCCCGATGCGGACGCGGTAGAGCGCCTCGCGGTCGATCCAGGCCTGCTGCCCGGTCGCGATGACCCGCTCCTGCAACGCCTTCGCGTTCGCCTCGACCGAGAACGCCCCCACCTGCACCACGAACCTTCCGCGCGTCGACGATCGCGGCGGTGCGCTCGCCGCCGGACGGGGACGCTCGCGATTCGCGTCGTAGCGCGCGGCGGACGGGGCGGCGTCGCCGGTGGCCGGAACTTCCTCCAGCGTCTTCCCGTCGGCGCCGACCTGCGTGCGCGTGATCACTCCCGCGCGCTCGGTCTGCACTTCGACGCGGTCGACGACCACCGGCTCGATCTCCGGCACCGGGAAATCGACGGCCGGCGCATTGCTCGGCGGCACCGGCGCGGGCACGACCGCCGGCGCCTCGGCCACCGTGGCCTCGAACGGCGCGGGCGGCTCGCGGTCGCCGCTGCCCATGCGCACCAGCTTGATGTCGACCTCGCCGATGCCCGGCTCGATGAGGCCGATCTTCTGCGCGGCCGCGTAGGAGAGGTCGATGATGCGGCCGCCGATGTACGGTCCGCGATCGTTCACGCGCACGCGCACGGTCTGTTTGGTCTTCTCGTTGGTGACGTCCAGCACCGTGCCGAACGGCAGCGTGCGATGCGCGGCGGTGAGCTGTCCCGGATCGAAGATCTCCCCGTTCGCCGTCGTCCGTCCCGCGAACTCTTCGCCGTACCAGCTCGCGACGCCGCGCAGAAGCTCGGGGGCGGGCGTGGCCGCGGGGGTGGTCGTGCGGCAGCCGTACGCGGCGACGGCGAGCAGCGCCAGCATCGCGACGCGCGATCTCATACGCGCACCTCACCCACTTCGTCGCGAATCTGCTCCCGCTCCGCCTGCAGAATCGGATCGACGTCCTCGGCGAGGAAGCGCTCCGTCTGCTGCCGCGACAGTCCCGCGTAATCCTCCGCCCTCGACATGCGTTCGATGGATGCGCGGTCGATGCCGAACAGCTCGTCCGCGGCGATGCGGTCGAAGAGGTCGTTCTGAGCGGCGCCGCCTTTCAGGGCGTCGGCCGCGGCCTTGGCGTGGATGCGGATGCGCTCGTGCAGCACCTGCCGGTCGCCGCCGCGGCTGGCCCCTTCCATCATCAGATTCTCGGTCATGAGGAACGGCAGCTCGCGGCGGACGTTCGTCGCGATCACGTCCTCGTGCACCACCAGGCCTCCGACGACGTTGTCGTAAATCAGCGCGATCGCATCCGCGCAGAGAAACGCCTCGGGGATGGCAATGCGGCGATTCGCGGAGTCGTCGAGCGTGCGCTCGAACCACTGCGTGGCCGCGGTCAGCGCGGGATTGAGCGCGTTCACGATGAGGTGCCGCGCCAGCGCGTCGATCCGCTCCGCGCGCATCGGATTGCGCTTGTACGGCATCGCGGACGACCCGATCTGCTCTTCCTCGAACGGCTCTTCGATCTCGCGCAGGTGCTGCAGCAGGCGCATGTCGTAGCCGAACTTCGACGCCGACTGCGCGAAGCCGGAGAGCGCGCTGACGACCTGCGCGTCGACCTTGCGCGAGTACGTCTGGCCCGACACCGGATAGCTGCGCCGCATCCCGACCTTCTCCGCAACGAGCTGCTCGAGACGATGCACCTTCGCCTCGTCGCCGCCGAAGAGGTTGAGGAACGAGGCCTGCGTGCCGGTCGCGCCTTTTACGCCGAGGAGGGCCAGTTGCTCTTCGCGGAAGACCAGCTCGCGGTAGTCGAGGAGCAGGTCGTGCAGCCAGAGCGTGGCTCGCTTGCCGACCGTTGTGAGCTGCGCCGGCTGGAAATGCGTGAACGCCAGCGCCGGCGTGGAGCGCCAGCGCCACGCAAAGCCGCGCAGCTTGGCCATCAGATTGACGATGCGGCCGCGCACGATGCGCAGCCCTTCCGCCATCTGCAGGATGTCCGTGTTGTCCGTGACGAAGGCCGACGTCGCGCCGAGGTGGATGATGCCCTTCGCGCTGGCAGCCTGGAGACCGTACGCGTGGACGTGCGCCATCACGTCGTGCCGCACCTCCCGCTCGCGCTTCTCCGCGTCCTCGAAGTTGATCGTCTCGGCGTTGGCTCTCAGGTCCGCGAGCTGCGCGTCGGTGATCGGCAGCCCCAGCTCCTGCTCGGCTTCCGCCAGCGCGATCCACAACCGCCGCCACGTCCGGAACTTGAAGTTGGGAGAAAAGAGATAGGACATCTCCCGCGACGCGTAGCGCTCGGTCAGCGGGTTGGAGGCGTTGTCATACTTCACGGGCGAATTATCGCCGTGGGCGTTTTAAAGAGCGTTTTAAAGTTTTCGCTCAAATTAAAATTCGGAGGCTATTTCTTTAATATGCTCGCTGAAGTTTAAATTTTTATGAACCGCGAAAAGTTCACAGCGCCGCAAACCGGCAATCTGATTGCGATCACGACCGGGGAGCCGGATTGGGCCTTCGTTCCTGCGCCTCTGCCTCGTAACTTCAATGTTTCGAGCGAGCTATGGCCGCTTCTTGCATCTGCTCGCGAAGAGCTCGGCAGGCTGGACGGCATCGGCCGGGCCTTGCCGAACCCCGGTCTCCTTCTCCAACCACTGCAGCGGCGGGAGGCGCTCCGCTCGTCCAGCCTCGAGGGCACCTACGCTTCGCCGGAAGAACTGCTGCTTTTCGAGCTCGAGCCGCGGGAAGCCGCCAGCGCCGGCGATCGAGTCAACGAATGGCGTGAAGTCTTCAACTACGCGGAGGCTTTGCGGACCGGCCGGCGGCTGCTGGATGAGCTGCCGCTTTCGCTGCGGCTGATCCGTGAGATGCATACGGTCCTCCTGACCGGGGTCCGCGGCCGGGATCGGGCGCCGGGAGAGTTCCGGCGGACTCAGGTCCATGTCGGGGCGGAACGCCGCTACATCCCGCCGCCCGTCACACACCTCCAGGCCTGCCTCGACGACTTCGAAACGTTTCTCCACGATTCGAGCGCCATCGAGCCGCTCGTGCGGACCTTTCTCGCGCACTACCAGTTCGAAGCGATCCATCCGTTCATCGATGGAAACGGACGTGTCGGGCGGGCGCTGCTCTCGCTCACCGCGTTCACGTGGGCCAACCTCTCCACGCCGTGGCTCTACATGAGTCCCTTTTTCGACCGGCACAAGGACGAGTACATCGACCGGCTGTTTGCGGTCAGCGCCTCCGGCGCCTGGGACGACTGGCTGCGTTTCTGCCTCGTCGGCACGGTGGAAGTCTGCCGCGACGCCGTCGCGCGATGCGATCGTCTCCGCGCCATGCGAGACGACTTTCATGCGCGCGCGGACCGGCAGAGCGGTCGGATGCACCGCCTCATCGAATTGCTGTTCGTCAATCCGGTCGTGACGGTGACGGAGGCGATGCGGCGTCTCGACGTCTCCTATCCGACCGCGCGAGCCGATATCGACAAGCTCCAGGCACTCGAGATCGTGCGCGAGCTGCCCGACTCGTATCCGAAAGCGTTTTACGCACCGGCCATCATGGACGCGGCTTATCACGAGGACGACAGGCCACGAGCTTGACAGGCGTTCACCGCGCCGTGACACTAGCGCTCAGTGCTTCCCTCTGTCTCCACTCACGACGCGCGGCGCGCGACGCAGGTCACTCTGCGTCTGGTGGTGCTGCTGGCCAGCGTGCTGGTGGTCGTGTTCGCGATCTCGTTCGTCTTCAGCGACCGCGGTCTGCCGGAGCTGCAGCACGCGCGCACGCGGGTCGCGGAGCTGCACTCGAACATCACGCGCCTCCAGAACGAGAACGCGCGTCTGCGCGCGGAGATCGAGAGCGTGAAAAAGTCCTCCTACGCGATCGAGCGGATCGCGCGGGAGGACTTGGGGATGTCCAAGCCGGGTGAAGTGGTCTACATGCTACCGCGCGCCAAGTAGCGCGGAGTAGCCGTCGATCACCTTCGCCAGCACGACGATCTGCGCGTTCGCCTCGTCCCACTTTCGCAGCTCGATGGCCTCGCGCACCGCCGGCAGCGTCTTCACGCCGTAGCCGGTGTAGAGGCCGGGCGCGTAGACGTGATGGCGGTACCAGGGGCGCAGCGGCAGACCTTCGTCGCGGGTGAGCGCGCGCTCGAGCCGCATCATCGTGCGGTCGCTCTTCTTCTCCGACTTGTCGAAGTCCTCGGCGGCCTTCTTCAGACGCGCGACGGCATTGCGCAGCGGCGCGAGCTCGAGGTGCGGCACCTCGTCCAGCGCCTTCGGCGCGACAAACGGCTTCGTCGGATCGGCGGCCAGCTCCATGGTCCGGTCGGCGAGCTGGCGATTGCGCTCTTCCGCCTCGGCGCGCATGTTGTCGCCGAGCTTCGCCACTTCGTCGACGTAGCGCGCGACGGTGGACGCGAGCGTGGACGCCTCGAAGGGCAGCGAGTCGGCGTTCGCGAGGCGGAGCATCATCCGGCCGGTGGTCCTGGCCTGCGTGACGCCGTACGCGAACGTCGGATCGCCGAAGCGCGTGTAGTGGTCGAACGAGTCGTACGCGGAGTGGTAGACGCCGTACTCCCCTTCGCCGCCGTAGCCGACGTTCAGCGAGGCGATGCCGGCGTGCTGCAGGAACGGCGTAAAGTCCGAGCCCGAGCCGAGGGCGCCGATGCGCATCACGCTGCGATTGCGTAACTGCTGGCGCTCGTCGTTCGAGTCGGCGTCGACGATCTGCCGCGCCTTCGTGCGCTCGAGCACCGAGGTCTTCGTCTGCGGATCCTCCACGTCGCGCGCGACCTCGGTCACGAAGCGCTCCAGCGTGTGCGACCCGGCGACGTAGAGGAAGCCGCGGTCGTTGGAGTCGGAGTTGATGTAGACCACCGCTTTGTCGCGCAGCTCGGCGAGGTGCGTCTCGACCCATTCCGTCGAGCCGAGGAGACCCTGCTCTTCGCCGTCCCAGGCGGCGAAGACGAGCGTGCGGCGCGGACGCCAGCCGCTCTTCGCCAGTTCGCCGATCGCGCGCGCCTCGTCCATCAGCGCGACCATGCCGCTGACCGGATCGGACGCGCCGTGCACCCACGCGTCGTGATGGTTGCCGCGCACGATCCACTGATCGGCGAGGTCGGTGCCGCGCATGCGCGCGACGACGTCGTACGCCGGCACGAGCTTCCAGTCGAACTCCAGCTTCAGGTGCACGCGGGCCGGGCCGGGGCCGAGGTGGTAGGTGACGGGGAGCGAGCCCCGCCAGTCGGCGGGGGCGACGGGGCCGCCGAGGGCGCGGAGGAGCGGGAGCGCGTCGCCGTAGGAGATCGGCAGGACGGGGATCTTCGTGATCGTCGGCGCGTCCTTGACCTCGAGGCGCTTCGCGTTCGCCGTGGCGCCGACGCCGGGCGTCAGCGGATCGCCGGAGTAGACTGGCATGTCGGCGACCGAACCGCGCTGCACGCTCTGGTCGCTGCGGAACGCGCCTTTCGGGTAGACGTCCCCTTCGTAATAGCCGTCGTCGCGCGGGTCGGAGTAGATGATGCAGCCGATCGCGCCGTGCTCCGCCGCGACCTTCGGCTTGATGCCGCGCCACGAGCCGCCGTAGCGCGCGATGACGATCTTCCCCTTCACGTCGATGCCGTTCTTCTCGAGCGTCTCGTAGTCCTTCGGGATGCCGTAGTTCACGTAGACCAGATCGCCGGTAACGTCGCCGTCGATCGAGTACGCGTTGTACGGCGGCAGGATCTCGTCCGCCTGATTCGACGTCGCGTCTTCCGCGAACGCGGGCTCGTTCAGCTTGGCGACGTAGCGCTCCGGCGCGAGCAACTCCACGACGCGCGTCTTCGGCGTCGGGAAGAGCACGTCGAAGCGCTCGATCTCGGTCTCATACCCCCACGACTTGAACAGCCCGGCCATGAACTCGGCGTTGGCCTTCCCGTACGGCGAGCCGACGTGATGCGGCCGCGCCGCCATCCGCTGCATCCACGTACGCAGGTTCGCCGCGCTCAGCTTCGCGTCGAACCGCTTCTCCAGCGCGTGCTGCTTCGCCGGATCCTTGAACCCGTAAATGGGCGGGACGACGGGCTGGGCGGTGAGGGTGGAGGTGAAGGTGAGGAGAAGTGCGGCGGCGATCAGACGGCGCATAGGTCGGGGGATTCTACGCGTCCTCCGCACGGCGTGGACGCATTCGCATGCCCGACGGGCCAATGACTACCATCGCGCCAGACTCCAACTCGCGCTCGAACGTAGCGATGGCGCGGAGGATCTCCTCCACATACAACAGCGGCGAGATATTGCGGATCGAGATCACGCCCACGTGGCGCATCTGCCTGACGTAGACGAGAGCGCCGAAACCCTTGTCCAGCGTGACCAGCACGCGGTCACCGTGGAACGCCTGCCGCAGCACCTCCGGATCGCCCGGGTCTTCGGGCCAGGAGCCGGCCCATACGGCGTCGTGCCCTGCCGCCTGCAGTGCCTCCGCATCGCGGGGCGACATGCACGAATCCAGCAGCAGCTTCACTTCGTCATTTCGACCAGCGGCTCGACGTACTCGTTCTCGACCAGCTTCTGCGCGTACAGCAGGCACGCGCGCACGTCTTCGACCTCGAGCCAGCCGTAGTGGTCGACGATCTCCTGCGGCGTAGCGCCACCGACCATCATGCCGAGGACGTGCTCCACCGCGAGGCGACGGCCGCGAACGAGCGGCTTCCCGCCGTAAATGTTCGGGTTGACCGTGATGCGATCGAGCAGCTCCCGTTCGCTCATGACGTCATTCTACTCCCCGATATACTCGCGCTCCCATGTGCGGCATCAACGGAATCTTCGCGTATCGCGACGGCGCTCCGCCGGTCGACGGCGAGGAGTTGATGCGGTCGCGGGAGTGCATGCGCTCGCGCGGGCCGGATGCGGCGGACGTCTGGTTGTCGCCGGACGGGCGGGTGGGGCTGGGGCACCGCAGGCTGGCCATCATCGACCTCTCGCCGGCCGGGGCGCAGCCGATGCGGCGCGGCGAGCTGGCCATCATCTTCAACGGCGAGATCTACAACTATCGCGAGCTGCGCGCGCGGCTGGAAGCGAAAGGGCGCACCTTCACGTCGCATTCGGACACCGAGGTGATGCTGGCGTTGTATGACGAGCTGGGGGAGGGGATGCTCGGGGAGTTGCGGGGGATGTTCGCCATCGCGTTGTGGGACGGCGCGAAGCGGCGGATGCTGCTCGCGCGCGATCCGTACGGCATCAAGCCGCTCTACTACGCCGACGACGGCGGCACATTGCGCATCGCCTCGCAGGTGAAGGCGCTCGTCGCCGGAGGACGCGTCGACGTGCGCTTCGAGCCGGCCGCCGCGGCGGGCTTTTTCCTGCGGGGCACGGTGCCGGAGCCGTTCACGATGTACCGCGCCATCCGCGCGCTGCCCGCCGGCTCGTACTGCTACGTCGACGCGAACGGAGTCGGCGAGCCGCGCCAGTATTTCTCCATCGCCGCGACGCTGCGCGACGGCGTGAACAGCGCGCCGCGCGTGAGCGACCGCGAGCGCGAAGAGCTCGTGCACGACGCCGTCCTCGAATCCGTCCGCTACCACATGGTGGCCGACGTCCCGGTGGGGGCGTTCCTCTCCGCCGGCATCGACTCCAGCGCCATCGTCGCCTTCGCCCGCGAGTCGGGCGCGAGCGACCTCCAGACCATGACCCTGCGCTTCGAGGAGTACCGCGGCCGCGACAACGACGAGGCGCCGCTGGCGATGCTGGTCGCGCAAAAGTACGGCGTTCGACACACCATCCGCGAGCTGACCCTGGACGACTTTCGCGCCGAGCTCCCGCGCATTTTCGCGGCCATGGACCAGCCCACCGTCGATGGCCTGAACAGCTACTTCATCAGCAAGGCCGCGGCGGAGCTGGGACTGAAAGTCGCGCTCTCCGGCACCGGCGGCGACGAGCTGTTCGGCGGCTACACCTCGTTCCGCGACATCCCGCGCTGGATGCCCGTGACCTCGCTCCTCACCAAAGTCCCCGGCCTCGGCGAAGGCGTCTATCGCCTCAACACCGCGCTCGCCAAACGCAGCCGCCACGTCAGCCCGAAGATGGGCGAGATCCTCCGCCACGGCGCGTCGTACGCCGGCGCGTACCTGGTCAAGCGCGGACGCTTTCTCGCCTCCGAGCTCCCGGAAGTCCTCGGCCAGGACATCGCCGCCGAAGGCGTCCAGCGCCTCGATCTGCTGAACGTCATCGAGCGCGCCGTCACCCCCGACCCCGGCACGCCCTACGCGCGCATCGCCGCGCTGGAGTCGTCGCTCTACCTCCGCAATCAACTGCTGCGCGACATGGACTGGGCGTCGATGGCCCACTCGCTGGAAGTGCGCGTGCCGCTCGTCGACGCGCATCTGCTGCGCCGCCTCGCCCCGGCGCTGGTCACGCGCAAGGGGCGCGGCAAAGGCATCCTCGCCAACGCCCCGCATCCGCCGCTGCCGGACGAAGTCCGCACCCGCCGCAAGACGGGCTTCACGCTCCCCATCCGGGAGTGGCTCAAGCAGGAGGGGAAAGTGGAGTTCGGAAAACGAAGCTGGGCGCGCAAGGTGTACGAGGTGATGTTCGCCCCCGCGAACGGCTACTGGTAGCGATGGAGTGCGGCAGCCCTAATCAGAACGCTTCCATAGCGCCCACGCAAAGAAAGACGACCGGGGGCCTCCGGCGGGCCGGTGCGACCGGCGGCGCTGATTGGCCTAGCCTGAACGCACACCTGTCGACG
>DASVSV010000588.1:0-12433 GCA_036387915.1 Thermoanaerobaculia bacterium | reverse complement strand
GGTCGCTGTCGCCGGACTCACTCTGAAGAATCTGTTCCTCGTCCCGGAGTTTGCTGCGGCCGCTCTCGCTCACTGAACACGCAAATCCTTGCTTTTCTGCAATCAACTTCGGCGCGTACGGACTACCCTCCGCGTCGGCCTAACGTCCTTGGTGTAAGCTGTGCGGCCGGTCCGACGTGCCGGAGCCGGAGCGGCGCGGCGGTTGCCGCCAATGACGTTCAAAGAACCGAGTGGCGAACTGGTTGGGTAGACCGAGGCGATTGCTCGCCCCGGCCCCCCTGCCGATCCGGACGTGCGGGATTACCGCATCCGGCTCCTCGGATCACGGATTCACTGCTTAGCAGCCCTGATTCGTTATCCGTCGAAATGACGTTTACACAGAAACTACTCGAGCACGAAGTCTCGCTGTGTCTCCTTCCGGCGGTTCCGTCATCCGGCACTCCCCTTCCCTCCACTGGCTCCTGTGGGCGACAGTTCGCCAGCTTCGCAGGTACTATCAGAGTGCTCCGACTTCCCCACCGTCCATCCCGCCTCGCTCCCTTTCGTTCGCTCGGCCGTACCACGCACTGCTGCTCGCCGCTAGTGTCGTGTCACGCCTAAAAATTAGCCGGCCGGCAAAACGCCTTCGCGTTCGAGTACTTGCCGAATGTCTTCGAATGCAGCCTTGATGTAGCCTTTCGGAAAGCGAATCTGAACGATACCAACAATATTCGAAAAGTCGCGACATCCCTCTTCGAGTAACACGATGGCGCGACGGAGGCTAAGTTTCTGCTGAAACAGACCGATTTCATGGATGACATTCTCACGTGCGTGCTTGGTGGCATCTACATGCTCGTCTTCAGCCGTCATCACCAAGAACGCGAATGTGGACCTTTCAAGCATTTGTTGCAGCCGCTCCTGCGTCGTCATTCCGGCAGCTGACTCTCGGTTGAACTCGTCGACCGGGATCTTCAGGCGACGTGACAGGAAGTCTGCTAAATCCTTCCACTGCGGATCACGGCCGTGACCAATGAAGATACAGTGGTTACTTTGCGGCTGCCGAGGCGCAGCTTTCTGCAGCCTAGACACGAAGCCGGCGGCGCGCCGCGCGATCTTGGCAAGTTCTTCCAGATTCTGAAACGGGAATCGCAGCGCCGACAGCCACGCGACAACGCGAACGTGATGCGGCGGCATCATGCCTTGATCAGCTGCTGCGTAGTCACGGGTGACGAATTGAGAAGGCGCGAGACCGTCGATGATGTCGGATTCGGTGTAGCACTTCAGTTCGCGAGCTTGACCGCGCAGTTCCTCGAAGATCCCGTTGCGGGTTTCGTCGAGGAGAATGGTCAGGATGTTCACAAGCTCGTCGCGGTTCTGTTCAAAGATTTCGAGCGCCTTCTTCCCTGCTCGTTCTAGCTCGTTTGTGTCGGGCCGCCCGGCCAGCCGCATGATCTCGGCGTACACATCGTCGTAAAAGACCTCCACCCAGTTCGCGGATACTGGCGCGGCAAAAACACTGGTAAATCCCCATTCCTTGCTGAAGTAGTCGCCCGGCTCCGGTCGCCGAAAGTCACGGTAGTAGACACGTGACTGGTAACCAATCCACGAATTCGATGACGACTCTTGGATATGACCGAGCGCTCTGTCGAGCCGGTCGATCATGCCAGATAACGGATCTTGATTGACAATTTGCACTACCCGATCGCACTCCGCGGCCAGTCCGTTTAGCTCGTCGACGTATTCGGTCATCGCGCAGATTGTAGCGCGGCGACGTCGTCCCTTCGGTCCGGCCAACGGATCTCCATATTGTCTAAGCTGTGCGGCCGGTCCCGCGTGCCGAAAGCCGAAGCGGCGCGGCGGTTGCCGCCAATGACGTTCGGAGAACCGAGTGGCGAAATGGTCGGGTAGACCGACGCGATTGCTCGCCCCGGCCCCCCTGCAGATCCGGACGTGCGGGATTACCGCATCCGGCTCCTCGGATCACGGATTCACTGCTTACGCAGCCGTGATTCGTTATCCGTCGAAATGACGTTTACACAGAAACTACTCGAGCACGAAGTCTCGCTGTGTCTCCTTCCGGCGGTTCCGTCATCCGGCACTCCCCTTCCCTCCACTGGCTCCTGTGGGCGACCGTTCGCCAGCTTCGCAGGTACTATCAGAGTGCTCCGACTTCCCCCACCGTCCATCCCGCCTCGCTCCCTTTCGTTCGCTCGGCGGTACCACGTACTGCTGCTCGTCGGGAGGCAGCGGGGTGTTGCTGTTGCCGGCTCCTCCGCCTCAATCCTCTGCCTTCGCCTCGCTCTCGTAGAGACGACGGGATCTCCCAAGTTCCCCGGCAACCCCTGTACGAACATGCCCTGCTCTTCGACCCCGGCGGACCGGATGCGCCAAGGCCACTAACGACGCACACGATGTTGCCTTCCGCGCGGTTGACGGCGTCGGCTCCGCGTTCAGTCATCTTTCGAGGCTCAATCACACAGCCTGCTCGCTCGCTGTCTACGCTTCGCGGCTCGGATTACTCCGATCGAACACCACGCAAGACTCGCTTCCCACTGGCGGCCAACCTCATTGGGGCAGGACTCTCACCTTGCTGGGTTGCTAAAAGAGGTTTCCACTCTGTGCTTGAACTCACATCGTTTCCCCCTCCTCGAAGCTTCCTGACGCACCAACCCGCCGTGACGCTGGCGCGCTTGCGGCGCAGCAGCCGGCTGCGGCTGCCGGGCCGAAGCCGGGCCGCACCAGCTTCAGCGTGAGTTAGGCGGTGCTTACACCCGCACGCAACCGAACGATCTCCATTGCTTGTCCAGATAGTCGGTCGGCAGCTTATCTTCGTTTCGATCACGAATGCGGTTAAGTGTGTCGCAGACATCCTTTTCAGCACGCCGGTCGCACGCAGCTCGTTGCTGAGGCGTGGCGGCAGCCTTGAGACACTTCGTGTAGCTTTTGACACCCTCTTCTGTTTGCTCGGTAAGCTGCTCGAGAAGCGCTTCATCGATTACTAGCAATTCGACAAATCTAAGTGCGTCGGGCGTGGTGATATCCGCCGGTGGGGTGATACCTCGCGGCTCGAAGAACGCGCGGATGTTTTCGATTGTTACCGGCAGCCGCTCAGAGATAAGAAAGGTGGCGATCGTGACGAACGTGTTGATGTAGTCAAGAACTGAGGGTGCTGATGCCATCGTGCTCTCCGTTGATATGCCGAAGTAACGTGCCAGGCGAGTCCGAACGTCTCCGAGGGCGCCGGCAAACCTCGTTGCGAGGCCGGCTAGTTGGTGAAGGAGATCAAACATGCGTTGCCGTCGCATCTAGGTGTGATGCCTAAGGGAAAATCCCTACCCTGATTGCCCGTGAGGCCGCCTGATGACGCACGCCGGTGACCCGCGAGCCTGGACCGGGCCGGTGGGGTCACGCCTTCGTTCCTTCGGTGAACAGCCAGCGATCTCTGCTCTTGTTCGGACCCGTACTGCTAGGTGCGAATAACTACAGCCGTTACAGCAGCCGCTATCCGTAGCGTCCCAAGCCGTTCCTGTCCAACGACTTACAGTGTCGCAAACAACGAAGGTGTGACCCCACTCGGACCTTCACTCTCCACCTGCTCGCGCATGCGCTTCGTCCAGGAGGTGGTGCCGAGGTAGATCGAGTTCGTGACCGCGTCCCACAGCCGCTCCTCGCATCCGAGCTTCGCGTTCACGAACGACTGGTACTCCGCCTGTGCCGCAGTAGTCTCGGTGCCGAACATTTGCAGCGCTGAGGTGAGGTCGAGCCACTCAGGCGCAGCCTCGACACCAGCCGTCGCGCGGTAACTCGACCAGCGGTAGTCCTCGGGGCGCTCGACCATCTTCGCGCGCACAGGATTCAGCACTACGTAGCGCAGCACCTCGCGAAGTACGATTCCTTCTCGATGAGAAAGGCGTGGAAGCGTCCCTGGAAAAGATGCCCGCAGCGCTTGCGGACGTGGTTGAACCAGCCGGCGTACGTGCCGTTGAGCCACTGCATGCCTCGCGACAGGTTCGGCTGCGGCGTCTGGATGACGAGGTGGAAGTGGTTGGTCATCAACACGTACGCCGTGACGGACCAGCCGAAGCGGGCAGCGGTCTCGGCGAGGAGGCGCAGAAAGGTCCTTCGATCGCGGTCATTGCGAAAGATCGGCCGGCGCTCGTTGCCGCGGGAGGTGACGTGATACAGCGCGTTCTCGAATTCGATGCGTAGTGCTCGTGCCATGACGCCACCGAGGATCCCTCGGCCGACCATCAGCAGGCGAGAATGCCTGCCATTCGTAGAGAATGGCGGTTCAAAACTCCTCGGATGGGAAACTCAAGCATGCCTGTGGCTACCACAGGTAGATTCGCCGGCGGGATTTCGCGGAACGAAGGTGTGACCCCATCAACAGGCCCATTAATCTTCCCAATCCAGAGAACAGTACGCACGGTCTCTCGGCTCGATTGAACTTAAGTCCGGGTTTCGATTTCCGCAGATACCCGTCGGCTGGTGAGGGTGTGAATCGTCTGGGTGGCACTGATGCGCACATTAACAGTTCGAGCCCTCAAAGTACGGGAGCAGCAGCTCACGAAATTCTTCACTTTGCCGGACTGACCGACAAGTACCGGGAGGGTCCTCGTGACGCAAACGGGAACCGTACGAATACTATATTGCCGGGGTATGACGCGACGAACATAATGGCTGATCGGCGTGGCGCGCAATTGAAACCAGAGCAGCTCGAGGAAGCGCGAAAGAATTTCACCACAACGCATTGCACCGTAGCCATTGGCCAAACGCAATGCCAATGAGGAGGTGGTGTCACGCAGTCCGCGGAGCGATGATCGCTGCTGTCTTAGCACTATTAGGCAGTTGTGATCGGACCAGTGTGAACGATCGGCCGCCTGTTGAATTATGGGTTGTAGGTGATGATGCGGCCACGCTCAGCCTGAGGGATGCGCTGGAGAGCGCAATCGACTCGTCGCCGACATTCCGCCTGAGCAAGCCGCCCAGTGACGTGGCAGCTCTGGTCATTACGATCCCTCGCAACGTTGAAGCGAGGCTTGAGGGGCGCCAGGCGAAGATCTTCTACACCGCGGAGTACGCTAGCGCGAACGGCCGCGTTATTCACGTAGGTACCGGGTCGTGCTGGGAAGCCAGACCCGCTGCGTGCGCGGCCGAAATATTGCGCCGGGCCGCGGCAATTCTCGCTAACAAATAGGTCCGGTACGCGCGGCGTTGGCGATTAGCTGGTCAGGCTTTGGCTTTCGGGGGTCCAAGTTTGTTGATTCTGCGCGAGCCATGGCTGCTCTTATCCGCCGGTTTGTCAGCGGGGACGTAACGCCGTACGACTGGGATGATCTCATGGGCATCAAGTTCGGTGATCCGTGGGTTGAACAAGTGCGAATTCGAGCTACGACGACCGCGGACGCGTTTCCGGCCGGCTCGAAGACGGGGTGCGATGAGGGGCAGCACGACTGCTCGAAATTGCGCAGCATCTCCGAAAAAAAAGGCTGCCAACTCGCTGGGGAAATGATTAGTCCTACTTTGTCACGTTGGCGACCGGCTGAGATGGAGATGTGGCCACCCTGAGATCTTCTGATCGCAGCGACACGAAGTGGTTGTTTGTTCGCCGATACCCTGCGCGTCGCTATAGCCACGCGAATGGGTCGTGCCTCAAGTCCTTCGCCGAGGTTGCCAGGAACAGGACGCAAGTATCGCGTTGCTCACCGAAGCGAGTGTGCGGACGGGAACACGTGGCGGTGCGAGGTAGCTCCTTCGGAGCCGCCTGGTCTCACTGCAGCGGCTCGACTGCGCTTCAGGCGCGGAGGTGGGCGAAAGTTGAGTCGAGGCTCGCGAGCAGGTCGCCATCTCGTCCGAGCTCCAATCGGCAGCGGCGAATCACGTTCCGGATGTCGCCCTCGCTCCTGAGCCGCAAGGCGGCGGCGATGCTCCGCAGGGTGACGAGTCCTTCATGCCAGCCGAGCCACGAGAGCGCACGCCTTTACAAGGGCTTCGTCTGAGTACGCTATTCGCTACTTTCGGACCGCTGCCGTTGTGGCGGCTGACGTGCACGCGGGACGCGTCGTTGTAGCCACGAACCAGTCCTTGGCCGAGGGCTGGCCAGCGCTGCAGCGGCTGAAGCGCGTTCCCCAAAGGCGTGATCGCGCTTGCTCACACTTCAATACAACGCGTCCCTCCGGCTCCCGCACGTCTCGCATGACCCTTTCGGTTTCCCGCATTGCAGTCCTTCCCGGATGCGCGTGAGGCGGTCGCCTTTGGCGATGGTGAGGAGGGTGTCGGTGGTGGCGTGGCCGACGGGGGTGTTGTGGTATTCGCAGGGGAAGACGGCGCCGCTGGGGCGGATGACGTAGGAGCGGTCGGGGTAGCGGCAGCCGGTCTCGCGTTCATGGCGGGCGATGGCGAGGTCCTCCAGTCGATCGAGGCCGGCGCGGAGGCGCCAGAAGCGCCAGGCGATGCGGGGGAGCAGGGCGGCGGGACGCTCGTCGAAGCGTGGCCAGGCGGCGAGGCGGAGGCCGCGGCGGACGGCGTCGTGGGCGGTGACGGCCAGCTCGTCGCGCAGCTCGCGCGGGTCTTCGCGGGCGAGGGTTTCGTTGGAGATGTCGACTCCGACCGCCGGGGCGACGTAGCGGACGTCGAGCTCGCGGGCGCCGAGGCCGGCGGCGAATTCGGGGAGGTCGCGGAGCTCGGGGCGGTTGGAGCGCATCCAGGTGAAGATCAGGCGCAGACGCGGGGTCTTCGCGCGGGCGGCGCGTTGGGCGTCGCGCAGGATCTGCAGCTTCGCGTGCAGGCGTTCCCAGGAGGCGCCGGTGCGGATCTTTTCGTAGGTGGGTTTGGTGATGCCGTCGATGGAGACGGCGATCGTGGTGACGTTGCTGCGCACGATGGCTTCGGCGGTCGGCTCGGTGAGGGCGAGCAGGTTCGTGGGGAACCAGAGCTCGGGAACGCCGTGGCGCGAGGCGACGGCGAGCAGCTCGCGGAAGCGCGGGTGCATGAGCGGCTCGGCGGCGCAGGCCAGCGCGACGCGGCGCGCGCGGGGAAAGAATTGCGCGGCGATTCTCTCGAAGAGCGGGACGGGCATGTTGCCGTGATCGGGCGGCACGACTTCGAACGGCGGAAAATGGATGCGGTCCACTCTCGAGAAGTGACACATCACGCAGCGCAGGTTGCAACGCTCCGTCACGTCGAGCACGAGAGTGAGCGGCCGGGACATGCAGGAGAGAGGCCCGGGAGCAGGGCCACGGCGATTCTCGAGCGCTGACGGAGCGCCGCCTGGAACGCGGCGTTCCGTTGGACGGCGGCGGCGTTCCGCGGCAGCTTATGGAGTGCGGCGGCCTTTCAGCCGCCGCTTTCTTATTCGGGCGCGACCTGCCATTTGGGTGCGGCTCGGCAGGGATGGTCGCGAATAATAAAGCGGCGGCCGGGCCGCCGCACTCCATAAACGCGCGCGGCATACGTTGCCATATCATGCGCGGCCCATGCGCCGGGTTCTTGCCCTCCTGTCCCTGACCATCGTCGTTTCCTGCGCCGCGCCGGCGCCGCCTCCGCCGGTGTCTGTCCCCGAGGAGCCGGTTGCGCCGGCGCCGGCCGCTCCGGTCGAGGAGCGGGTGATCCGCGGCGTGCGCGTCACGGCCACTTCGTTGAACGTGCGAGCCTCGGCGTCGACGGAGGCGGATGTGATTACGCAGGTGCGCAGGGGGACGGCGCTCGACGTGCTCAGTGAGAACGAGAGTTGGGTGAAGGTGCGGCTGGCGGACGGATCGACGGGGTGGGTGGCGGCGCGGTTCGTCTCGGGCGGCGGAGAGACGAAGCAGGCCAGCGCGAGGAAGAAGAGCGGCGGGTGTCCGGCCGACTCGGACTACGCGTTCACCGAGACGCCGATGCCGTCATTCTCAGATCGCGGCGCGCATGGGATCGTGGTCGTCGAGGCGAACGTGAACGCGAGCGGCAATGTGACGAAGACGCGCGTCGTGTCGAACGGCACCGGCGACGAGACGCTGGCCTTTCTCGCGGAGAAGGAGATCAAGGCGGCGAAGTTCTCGCCGCCGATCCGGAATTGTGTGCCGCGGGCGTTCATCTTCACGTACAAGCGGGCGTTTTGAACCGCGTCAGTTCGCCTTCTCGATGGTGATGTTGCCGTTGGAGTTGACGAGGTCGAGTTTGCAGCCGCCGCGGCCGATGGTGCCGACGAGGTTCGACTCGCTGATGGTGGTGGTGGTGATCGGCAGTGCGGTGGCGATGCGGCCGAATGACGTGCGGGCGTTGACGTTGTAGCCGGCGCCGGGCGGCAGCGACACTTTGATCGAGCTGAAGTTCGTGGTCAGCGCCAGCGGATGACAGGCGGTGCCGCGCAGTCCGGCCACGGCGATGGCGCCGTTCGAGTTCGCGACCGTCACCGCGCCGGCGGCGTTGTCGACGAAGACGGAGCCGAAGCTGGCCTTCACGTTCACGGGGCCGCCGATGTCGTGCAGGGTCACGCTGCCGTTCGAGCTGCGCACGGCCGCGGCGCCGCGAATGCGCTCGGCGCCGATGGAGCCGAAACTGGTCGTGGCGTCGAGGGCGCCGCCGATGTCACTCACTTTGATGTTGCCGTTGTTGTTCTTGATGACGGCCTTGCCGCTGACGTCGCGCAGGGTCACGCCGCCGAAGCCGGTGTCGAGGTTCGCGTCACCGCCGATGCCGCTCGCTTCGACGCGCGAGTTGTCGCCGTCGACGGTGAGCGTGCCGCGAATGGTGGTCGCGGTGACGTTGCCGAAGGAGTTGCGCACGATGGCCGAGCCGCTGACGTTGGAGAGCTCGACACGGGCGTTGCTGGTGGTGATGTCGGCCGGACCGACGGTCGAGGCGGTGACGTTGCCGAACGCGCTGGTGGCCCTGAGCGCGCCGGTGACGTCGGTCGCCTCGATGCTGCCGTTGGCGTTGGTGAGCGTGGCGGTGCTGGTGACGTCGGCGACGTCGATCGAGCCGAAGCGGTTGGTGACGGTGAGCGCGCCGCTCACTTTGCGCACGTTGACCGAGCCGTTCTGATTGGTGACGGCGAGCGGACCGCGGTTGTCGACGACTTCGATGGAGCCGAAGGACCCGGTCACCGCGGCCGCGGCCTGCGTGTCGTGCAGGCGGATGGAGCCCTGTTTGTTCTCGAGCTGGACGGCGGCGCGGAGTCCGCGCACGTCCGTGTTGCCGAACTGGTTCTTCGCGGTCAGCGGCGCGTTCGCGGGGATGACCACGGTCATGTCGACGGAGTACGAGAGCCGTCCGCTGAAGCGGCGGATCTCGGGAAAGTCGGTGCGGATCGTGACGCCGCCCGCGCCTTCGCCGGTGAGGATGCGGATCTGCTTGCCGATCTCTTCGTCCGACGAACGAATGGTGGCGCGGACCTGCACGGTGTCGCCGGCGTGCGTGCGCACCGAGAGCGAGCCGAAGCCGTGGTCGATGTTGACGCGTCCACCGCGGAACGCGAGGTCTTTGCCGAACTTCACCTCGAAGCGGTCGTCGTCATCCTCGGCGAAAGCCGGAAGGGCGACCAGCGCCAGGAGCAGGATCAGGAGATTACGGAGTGGCGACATCGGAGTCCTCTCTCAGCACGTCCTCGAGCGTCTGCTGCTTGTCCGAGTACATGGACAGCAGTTGCTTGCGGAGATGCGCGTTCTGTCGATTGCGGTCGATGTTGGTCTGGCACTCTTCGATGGCGTCGTCGAGGAGCATCAGTTTTTCTTTGTACGAGATCATCAGCGGGGTCTCCGCCGAATCGAGCCTGGCCTCGGTCAGCTCTTCGAGGCGGTCGATGGCGCGGACGTGCTCCCGCTCGGCGCGTTCGACTTCATCCATCGCACTGACGCGGAGGATGGTGCGGTCGAAGGCGGCTTCGCGGTTCTGCAGGCGGAGCGCGTAGAACATGGTGGCGCCGAGGGCGACGGTGATGAAGATCGCGGCCGCGGCGTGCCAGAGGCGGCGTGAAGGGGATCGTCGTTTCGTCTCTGTGCGCAGAGAGCGCTCAATGCGCGGCCAGAGGGTTTCGTTGGTCCAGGTGGTGCGCATCGAATGCGCGGTCGCGGACAGTTCGTTCCACGCGGCCAACGTCTCGGCGCACGCAGGGCACTCCAGCGCGTGCCGCGCCGCCGTCTCCATGGCGAGGGGCGAGGCGTCGAACAGGAGGTCGTCGAACTGGCTGCAGGTGATCGTCATAGTGTGCGTTCTCGCGTGTCGTGTCTTTGTTGTTAGTTGCTGGTTGCTAGTTGCTGGTTACCAGTGCCTTTCCGCTCGACGGCACAGCACTAGTAACCAGCAACCAGCAACCAGTGAAACGCCTCTTTCTCACATCCCTCTCCACTTCTGTTGGAGGTCCTTCTTCGTCGCGAAGAGGATCCATTTGGAGTTGCCTTCGCTGATGCCGAGGATTTCTCCGATCTCGGCGTGCGAGAGGCCTTCGATCTCGAACAGGGTGAAGACGCTGCGGCGCTGCTCGGGGAGCTCGTTGAGGAGCTTGACCAGGGTCATGCGCTTGGCGTCGTCGACGTTGGGCGAGGTGCGCTCGGCGGTCTCGACGAGGTCTTCGATGGGAGCCTCGTCGATGCGCCGCTTCCTCTTGCGCAGCAGGTCGTAGCAGGTGTTGACGAGGATGCGGAAGACCCACGTGGAGAAGGAGGCCTCTCCTGTGAAGGTGTGCGCCGCCCGATGAATCTTGAGGAAGGTCTCCTGGACTGCATCCTCGGCGTCGGAGACGTTGCCGAGGTGGTTCCAGGCGATGCTCTTCATCCGCTCGCCGTAGCGTTGATAGATTTCTTCAAAGATCCGCGAGTCTCCGGCGGCACACGCGGCAGCGAGTTTCCGGTCATCGGCATTCGTTGCCGAGGGAGCGGGGAGGACGCTGGTCATGACCGCCTGGAGCATCTGTCTGATCGAATAGACGCGTGGGTTTCGTAAACGTTAGAGCGTTCCTCTTGGGCGGTGAAAGGTGAAAGGAAAAAGGTAAAAGGTGAAAGTCGCTTCGCGCTAAAGGCACGGTTCGCGTGAAGCGCGCGGGACGCGAAGCGACTTTTACCTTTTACCCTTTTCCTTTGGCCTGAGAATCAAAGTTCATCAATCGACTTCGGCCAATCCACGTTCAAGAGGCGGGAGAGGGAGCGGTCGGCGAGGAGGCGGCCGTTGGTCTGGCAGCGGGCGCAGTAGTTGGTTTCGTTTTCGGCGTAGACGATGCGCTGGACGGGGGAGCCGCAGTCGGGGCAGGGCTGGTTGTAGCGGCCGTGGACGGCCATCTCCTTTCGAAAGGCCGTCACTTTCTCCGGGAACTTCTCGCCGGTTTCGGCGCGCAGGCGCGCGATCCACTCCTGCAGGACTGTCTGCGTGGCGAGGTAGAGGCGGTCGATCTCGTCCGCGGAGAGGTTGGTCGACATCTGCACCGGTGAGAGGCGGGCGCGGTGGAGGATCTCGTCGGAGTAGGCGTTGCCGATGCCGCTGAAGGTGTGCGGATCGGTGAGGGTGCGCTTCAGGGTGTGACGCTCGCGGGTGAGGGCGGCGCGGAACTCGTCCAGGGACATCGTGAGCGGTTCCAGTCCGCCTCGATCGTGCTCGCGAAGCGCCGCTTCGCCGCGCACGATGTGAATCGACGCGCGCCGTTTCGATCCCGCTTCGGTGAGGAGCAACGTGCCGGGGTCGAAATCGAAGGCGGCCAGGCCGAGCTTCGCCGGCATCTTCGCGCCGGCAGCGAGCCACTTGAAGCGGCCGGCGATCATCAGATGGATCACCAGGTAGAGGTCGTCCCCAAATTCGAACGCGATCCGCTTGCCGAGGCGGTGCAGGGCGGCGACGGTTTTTCCTTCGAGCTCGCGCGGCGAGGGCTCGACGGTGCGGAGGACGAACGGGTTGCCGAGGCGGACCTTGCGCAGGGTCTGACCGAGCAGGCGCGACTGCAGGGCCTCGAGGTAAATCGTTACGTCGGGAAGTTCCGGCACGAGGAGTCCATTATCGGACTCGTGAAGACTTTTGGTGTACTGGCCGCGGGCTGGCTCGTGGGTGGCGCGTTGCTCGCGCTGCTGGCCGCCGACTGGACCGTGGCCAAACCGGTCGTGACCGCGGAGGCGCGGACGGCGGCGCCGGCGCCGGTACCTTTCGTCAGCACGGGCCCGATCGCGTTGCCGGTGGTCGGCGTCACGGCCGATCAGCTTCGCGACTCGTTCGCCGAGGCGCGTGGCGGCGGGTCGCGCACGCATCGGGCCATGGACATCATGGCGCCGATGGGCACTCCGGTCATCGCGGCCGTCGACGGCTCGATCCGCAAGATCCACACGAGCAAGGCCGGCGGACTGACCATCTACCAGTTCGACCGCGACGAGCGCCGTCTCTACCACTACGCGCATCTCAATGCGTATGCGAACGGGCTGGCCGAGGGGGCGTTCGTGAAGCAGGGGACGGTGATCGGGTACGTCGGCACGACCGGGAACACCAACGGCACGCCGCA
>DASVSV010000587.1:0-13479 GCA_036387915.1 Thermoanaerobaculia bacterium | reverse complement strand
CGCGTGGAGAACAGCGTCTCCGCGGACGTACGGAACACGCCCGTGCAACCGGCGAGCAACTCCGGCGATGACGCGCGCGACAACGCCGGCGCGGCGCGCGGGAACGCCGATGACGCGCGCGAGAACGCCGACGCGGCGCGTGACAGCGCGCGGCGGGTCGAGAACAGCGTCTCCTCCGACGTCCGCGATACGCCGGTGCAGCCGGCGGACAACGATCGCGATCGGCGGTAGCAGGCGGCGTCCCGGCGGCTGCGGCGCGAGAGCGACGCGGTCCTCGTGGCGCCGGCGGTGCTGGTACCTGCGCCGGGGAGCGCAGGCGGGACGCCTGCGCGTACAGCCGGCGGGGACGCCAGCGGTCCGTTCGTACGCACGCTCCGTGTCGCTTACGCAACAGGCGCGTGGAACGTTGAGCTTCCGAACGTAGAGCGCGGCTTCAGCCCGCCCCTCCCGTGGGTGGGCGGCCTGAAGCCACGCTCTACGTTCGGAAGCGGTGTGTAGTTGCCGGCGGTTTCGCTTCGAGCGCGCGGGCTGGCAGTTGACGAAGCGGCGTGGAGCGGCGGCTTCAGCCGCCGCAGCCCGTGATCCGTCTCGCCCACAACGCGGCTATAGAATCCGCGCCCATGAAGCCCCGCGCGCGCGACCTCGGCGTGCCGTTCGACGGCACGCCGGGGGCTCTCAATGCAATCACCGACGTCGCGGGCGTGACGGTCGGGCACGTGACGCTGCATTCCGGCGACGGCGCGCATGCGGTGCGGACGGGGATCACGTCCGTCTTTCCGCGCGGCAACGCGAATCACGATCGCGTGTTCGCGGCTACGTATTCGCTCAACGGTAACGGTGAGATGACGGGTGTGTTGTGGGTCGAAGAGTCGGGCCACCTCGGGACGCCGGTGCTGATCACGAACACGCACAGCGTCGGCGTCGTGCGCGACGCGGTGGTCGAGTGGAGCCTGCAGCACGGCATCCGCGAGGGCTACAACGGCGACTTCAGTCTGCCGCTGGTGGGCGAGACGTGGGACGGTTTCCTCAACGACATCAGCGGCTTTCACGTGAAGAAGGAGCACGTCTTCGCGGTGCTCGACGGCGCGCGCGGCGGTGCGGTCGCGGAAGGCAATGTCGGCGGCGGCACGGGGATGGTCACGCACGAATTCAAGGGCGGCATCGGCACTTCGTCGCGCGTGCTTGCCGAGGATGACGGCGGCTACACCGTCGGCGTGCTGGTGCAGTCGAACTACGGACGGCGCGAGCTGCTGACCGTCGCCGGAGTGCCGGTCGGAAAAGAGATCGCGGACCTCATGCCGTCGGAGGGGAAGGCGGCGCATGGCGATGGGTCGATCATCGTCGTCGTGGCGACGGACGCGCCGCTGTTGCCGCATCAGTTGAAGCGGCTGGTCAAGCGCGCCGCGTTCGGACTGGCCGTCGTCGGCGGGCGCGCGGAGAACACCTCCGGCGACATCTTCATCGCCGTCTCCACCGCGAACGCGGAGAACGCGAAGCTGACCGGCGTCGCGTCGCTGGAGATGCTGCCGAACGAGCGCATCAGCCCTCTCTTCCGCGCCACCGCGGACGCGACGGCGGAAGCGATCGTGAACGCGCTCGTGGCCGCGGAGACGATGACGGGCCTCAACGGCAACGTCGTGCACGCGCTGCCGCACGACCGCCTGCGCGAGGTGCTGCGGAAGTACAACCGCCTGGCGTGACGACGATCAGACGCGGCGGGGGGTCATCTCGCCGCGGAGGTCGCGCTGCATCGCTTCGCGGACGCGGGCGGGGTCGTCGTGGCGGCTGAAGAGGTAGGTCAGCTTGGCGACGGCGGCTTCGACGGTGAGGTCGTAGCCGCTGATCACGCCGGCTTTCGCGAGGGCGGAGCCGGCGGTGTATTCGTCGAGGTCGACGTAGCCGGTCAGGCATTGACTGCAATCGACGATCACCACGCCGCGCTCCGTGGCCTCGGACAGCGCGCCGAGGAACTCCGTGTCGCGATCGGGGCCGTTGCCGACGCCGTACGCCTGCAGCACGACCGCCTGCACGGGCGGGGCGAGCACGTTGCGGATGAAGCTCGCGGAGATGCCGGGGATCAGGCGCACGACGCTGAGCACTGCCGATCGAACTTCGTGGACCTGCAGCGAACCGCGTCGCGGCTGGACGAGGTCCCAGCGGATGTCGATGTCGACGCCGAACGTGCCGAGGGGCGGGAAGTTGGGCGAGGTGAAGGGGGTCAGGCCGTGCGTGCTCACCTTCACCGCGCGGCTGCCGCGCAGGAGCTGGCGGCCGAAGTAGAGACAGACTTCAGGAATGTCGAGCGACGCGGCCACGAGTAGGGACGTGACCAGGTTGTCGCGGCCGTCGCTGCGCAGCTCGACCAGCGGGATCTGTGAGCCGGTGACGACGACCGGCTTGCCGAGTCCTTCGAGGATGAAGGGGAGGGCGGAGGCGGTGTACGCCATCGTGTCCGTGCCGTGCAGGACGACGAAGCCGTCGTAGTCGTCATAGTTGCCGGCGATGTCGCGGGCGATCTTCATCCACTCCGCGGGGGTCATGTTCGACGAGTCGAGCAGCGGCTCGTACTCGTGGATCGTCACCTCGGGCATGGAAGGGTCCCGCAATTCGGGCATCCCCTTCATCTGCTCCTGCAGCGAGCCGGGCGCGGGCGCGTAGCCGTCGGGCGTGCGCTTCATACCGATCGTGCCGCCAGTGTAGATGACGTAGACGCGCTTCTTCATGAGGTAAAAGGCGAAAGGTAAAAGGCGAAAGGAAAGCACCAAGCTTACGCACGTCCTGCCTTTACTTTTACCTTTTACCTTTTACCTGACAGGTACGAGCTGCCCTAGGAATACTTGCCCCGCTGCCTGCCTTTGCCTATTCTTGCCGGCCCGGCGTGTGTCCGCGGCCGGACATTCTTTAACAATCTGCCAGCTCCTTGAACCCCGCCGAAGGCGAGGTTCCGCTAGGCCAGAAGGAGGATTCATGAGGACTTATGAAGTCCTGTTTATCCTTTCTCCGCAAGTGACGGAGGAAGAAGCGACGACCCTGATCACCGATTTCAGGTCGATCGCCGAGAAGAACGGTGCCACGCTCAAGAACGAAGAAGCGTGGGGCCGCCGTCGACTCGCCTATCCCATCCAGAAGTCCAACGAAGGCATCTACCACCTCTTCGTCCTCGAGAGCGAAGCCTCGCTCTCCGAGCTCGACCGGCGCATGAAGAACGTCGACCGCGTCCTGCGGCACGTCATCGTGCGCACCGACCTCGAGCACAAGCGCGCGGACAAACTGGCCAAGCGCAACCCGAAGAAGGAGCGCGTCCGTCCGGCCATGCCGGCAGCAGCAGCACCTGCCGCCACGCCCGAGCTGGAGAGCGCGATGATCGCCGCCGCCGACGACACGGCGCCGCAGGCATAAGGAGGAGATGACCATGGCAACGACGACTCCGGGAAGACGTGGTCCGGGCGGTCCGGGCGGCGGCGGCGGCGACGATCGCCGCGGCGGTCCGGGCGGCGGCCCGCAGGGCGGCAAGAAGAAGTTCTTCTACCGCCGCAAGCGCGTGTGCAAGTTCTGCGTCGAGAAGATCGAGTACATCGACTTCAAGGACACCAAGACGCTGCAGCAGTTCATCCCCGAGCGGGGAAAGATCCTGCCGCGCCGCATCTCCGGCACCTGCGCGCTGCACCAGCGCAAACTGCAGAACGCCATCAAGCGCGCGCGCATCGCGGCACTGCTGCCGTTCACCGCTGACTAGCTCTCTCGATGATCGAAACGTCTCTCCCGCACAGCGAGCCCGTGCTGCTCCCGAACCGCCCTCTCGGCGGCCAGGTGCGCAGCGTGATCGGGTATTCGCTGCTGACGGCGCTGATGATGATCACGCCGATGGTGGTGTTCGTGCCGGCCGCGCTGCTGCATTGCGCGATCCGCAACGGACGCCGCCTGGCGTGGGTCGTCCTGGCGCTGTCGCTGGCGGTGGCGTCGCTTTACGCGATGTCCGTCCCGTCCGAGACGCCGGACCTGCAGAAGATGGCCTGGACGTACCTCGGCGCGGTGGCTCTGGCCGTCGCGCTGCCGGCCATGGCCGCGGTGCCGATGGTGGAGCGCGGCGAGAAGTTCGGCCGCGTGCTCGTGTTCCTGCTCGCCGGCGCGATGGTCGGCCTGGCGCTGACGGAGATCGCCTCGCAATTGCTGATCTCCTTCTCGCCGTACGCCGCCCAGGTGGCGCAGGCGAAGCAGACCAGCGCCGAGTTCGTGCAGGCCTACCGCTCGAAACAGATGCCTCCCGAGGCGGTCGGTTTCGTGGAGCGGTGGATCAGCTTCAGCACGTTCGTGCTGCCGGCCGTGCTGCTCATCAACATCAGTCTCGTGTTCATCCTCAGCCTGCTGATGCTCGGCCGGCTGAAGGCCTGGCGCGAGCTGACGGCGCGGCGCGGGGACAACGACGCACTCGGCGCCTACCTGTTCCGCAACTTCGCGCTCCCAGACTGGGTGCTCTTCGCCTTCATCCTCGGCGGTCTCACGCCGGTGGTGACGGGGCTGCTGCAGAAGGTCGCGGCGAACACGCTGGCCGTCGTGGCCTTCCTCTACATCCTCCAGGGCCTGGCGATCTTTCGCTTCATGCTCTCGGCGATGGGAGCGGGATTCGCCGGCACGATGCTGGGCTGGCTGCTGCTGGTGTTCCTGATGTTCACGGGCATCGGGCCGCTGCTGCTGGGCGTGGCGGGACTGTTCGACTCATTTTTCGATTTCCGACATTTCAAGAAGCGAAAGGACGACTCTCATGAAAGTCATTCTGACTGAGGAGATCCGAGGCCTCGGAACGCGCGGCGACGTGGTCACCGTCAAAGACGGCTACGCGCGCAATTTCCTCATCCCGAAGAACATGGCCCAGGAAGCCTCCACCGGCAACCTCAAGGCCATCGAGCACCAGCGCCGCAAGTGGAACCTGATTGCACAGGAAGAAAAAGACGCGGCCCAGAAGCAGGCCGATCGCGTCA
Source organism: Thermoanaerobaculia bacterium (assembly GCA_036387915.1). Taxonomy (GTDB): domain Bacteria; phylum Acidobacteriota; class Thermoanaerobaculia; order Gp7-AA8; family Gp7-AA8; genus QHVT01. Next base: position 8,500 of record DASVSV010000587.1, on the reverse strand, counting down.
AGGGCGTGAAGATCCGCATCGAGAAGCGTGTCGGCGACCAGGGTCACCTGTTCGGCTCCGTCACCGCCAACGAGATCGCGGACGCGCTCGCGGAGAAGGGCATCGAGGTGGACAAGCGCCGCATCGAGCTCGGCTCGCCGATCAAGACCGTCGGTCTGCACGACGTCGAAGTGCGCCTGCACCGCGACGTCACCGCGCACATCCAGGTCGAAGTCGTGGCCCAGGGCGTGGAGCGGATCGAGGAGCCGGAAGCGCCGGCTGCCGCCGCCGACACCGACGACGAAGAAACCGCCGAGTAGTAGCGGAGTAGGGCATCATCAGTTCCTCGGAGTTCCTCGGAGTTCCTCGGAGTCCCTCGGAGTGTCACACCCGAGGCACTCCGAGGAACCCGAGGAACCCGAGGAACTCTGCACGTTGAAGATGGCAGACGATCGATACGTCGACGCTCCTCCCGCCGGTGCGGATGGCTGGCGCGAGGTGTGGCACGACGACCGGCGCTACCGCCCGCGCCCGTCGAGCCAGGAAGTCGTGCTGGCGCGCCTGCGGCGTCTCGTGCGCCGCGTCAGCGAGCCGGATGCCGAACGGCAGAAGAACTTCAATCTCGTCCTGCTCGACCTCGTCGACGACGTACGCCGCGACGTCGAAGCCGTACGCCGCGATCTGCGCGCCGACGTCGACGCCGTGCAGCGCGATCTTTCTGCCGCACTCGCGGCGGAGAGTGCCCGGTTGCGCGAGCTCGTCACCATCGCCGCGAAACGCAACGACGCGCTGATCGCCGCGCTCGATCAGAAGATCGAGACCGTGGCCGTGCGCGTGCGCGACGCGGTCAATCCCACGGTTGCGCAATCGGCCACGCAATCGCCGGACGTTTTGTATCGCCGGCTCGAAGACTCACTGCGCGGCAGCGAAGCGCATGTGCGCGCCGACGTGATGCACTACGTGCGGCTGGCGGCTGAGCATCAGCCGGTGATGGACGTCGGCTGCGGCCGCGGCGAGTTTCTCGCGGCCTGCCGCGATGGCGGTGTCGACGCTCGCGGGGTCGACACCAACGAACGCTCCGTCGCCGATCTGCAGGCGCGCGGACTCAATGCCGCGCTGGCGGGCGTGCCGGAGTGTTTCGCGTCGCTCGCCGGCGGCTCGCTGGGCAGCGTGCTGGCGATGCATGTCGTCGAGCATCTGCCGGTGGACGCGCTGTTCGCGCTCTTCCGCGAATCCGCGCGCGTGTTGCGCGCGGGCGGGCTGCTGATGATCGAGACGCCGAACGCGGAGTCGATCCTCACCTCCGCGTCCGACTTCTGGCGCGATCCGACGCACATCGCGCCGCGTCATCCGGCCGCGCTGACGCTGCTCGCGCGCGAGCATGGGTTCGAGATCGAGGACGTGCGTCCGGTGCACGAGCTGCCCGAAGGCGCGAAGATCGCGATCCTGGAGAGCGATGCGCCGGAACTGCAGCGCGTCATCCACGCGGTGAACGATCGTCTGTTCGCGCCGCAGGATCTTCGCCTGGTCCTTCGTAAGGCCTGACGTCGACGACCACCTCGGCGGGCGGCGGCGGCGGTGGCGTGCGCTGCGGAACGAGCGCGCCGAGGATCAGGCCGGCCACGAGCCCTCCGATGTGCGCGGCGTTGTCGATCTGCGGGATGCTGAAACCGATGGCGATGTTGGCCACCATCCAGAAGACGCACTGGTTGACGATGCTGCGCGCCATCTTGTCGCGGCGGAAGCGCGGCGAGCGGAGGATGGACGAGACCAGCGCGCCGAGGATGCCGAAGATCGCGCCGCTGGCCCCGACCGACGAGCCCTCGATGTGCAGCGCGCTCGTGACCGACGCGGCGATGCCGGCCAGAAAGTAGATCAGCACGAAACGCCGCGAGCCGAACATCAGCTCGAAGATGCGCCCGATGTTGAAGAGCGACATCAGGTTGACGAAGAGGTGCAGCAGCGTGCCCTGCGGCGTGCCGTCGCCGTGGAGGAACATCGCCGTGACCAGGCGCCAGTACTGGCCGTAATCCCAGATCAGCTCCGGCACGATGGAGCCGTTCAGCGCCAGGAGGAACGGATCCTTCCACGCGCCGAGCGCCACCTCGTATCCGAAGCCGAGCAGGATCAGGCCGAGAAGGGCCGTCGTCGCCGGAGTGCCTCGGCGCATCAGCGGCGCTCCATGAGCGCGGAGGTGCGGCGGAAGAGAGCGTGTGCGAATCGCGGGAAGACTTCTTTCATGCGCATGTAGATCGCGGCGAGCACGGGCAGGATGCGTCGGTAGCGGCCGTCCTCGGCCGCGTCGCAGACCGCCCGCGCGACCCGTTCCGCCGTCACGGCCGGCATGAGCCGCGACGCGCCGGGCATCTTCCCCTTTTCGGCCTTCACGAAAAAATCCGTGTCGGTCGTGCCGGGGCACACCAGTGCGACTTTCACGCCGCTTCCGATCACCTCGTCGCGCAATGCCTCGGTGAAGCCGACCAGCGCGAACTTCGTCGCGCAGTAGCCGCCCATGCGCGCGTAGCCCATCAGTCCGGCGATGGAGGCGACGTTGACGATCGTTCCCTCGCGGCGCGCGAGCATCTGCGGCAGCACGGCCTGCGTGCAGTGAACGGTGCCGAAGTAGTTCGTCTCCATCATCTCGCGCAGACCGTCAGCATTCGCCTCGGCCACCGCGGCGAAGAGCGCGAAGCCGGCGTTGTTCACGAGCACGTCGACAGAGCCGACCGCATCGATGAGGCGGCGACAATCCTCGGGTTTGGTGACGTCAGTGGTGACTGACAGCGCCGTCACTCCGAGCGCTCGGCATTCGGCGGCAACTTCTTCGAGTCGCTCGACTCTGCGCGCGGCCAGCACGACGTTGGCGCCGCGGCGGGCCATCTCGAGCGCGGTGGCGCGTCCGATCCCGCTCGATGCACCGGTAATGACAACTGTTTTCTTCGAGAGGTTCATCGCTGCGGCGCGAAGTGTAGCGGGCATCCGTCGTGAAGGGATCGAGTTCCGTAGTGTAGGGAGTCAGTTCCTCGGAGTTCCTCGGTTCCTCGGCCTTGTACACGCCGAGGAACTCCGAGGAACCCCGAGCAACCCGAGGAACTCCGTAACGATCGGCTTGAAACGACGAGGCTGACGGGGATATCGTGGCACGGCGACGGAGGAGTCACGCCGCGCGTCAAGAAGGAACCGCACGTGATCAGAATCGGCAACCTCTCTGCGCAGAGAACCGCCCCTTACTCGCTCGACCCGAAAGACATCGAGTTCGGGCGGGCCTGCACGTCGAACTTCTTCATCGCCGAGTACCGCGGCGGTAAGTGGCACGACCCGCGGATCGAGGCGCTGCATCGCTTCTCGATGCACCCGGCCGCGAACGTCTTTCATTACGGTCAGGCCATCTTCGAAGGGCTCAAGGCCTATCGCCACAGCGACGACAAGCTGGCGCTGTTCCGTCCCGAGATGAACGCGCACCGCTTCGACACGTCCGCGGCGCGGATGGGTATGCCCGCGGTCGGGGAGGAGCTCTTCCTCGAAGCGGTGCACCGCCTCGTCGACGTCGAGCGTGCCTTCGTGCCCGAGGCGCCCGGCACGCTCTACATTCGCCCCACCATGATCGGCACCGAGGCCGCCCTCGGCGTCCGCAGCTCGAACGAGTTCCTGTTTTACGTCATCACGCTGCCGTCCGGCGCGTACTTTAAAGAGATGCTGGCCGGCACCGGCACCGTGCGGGTGTTCGTCGAGCAGTCGACGTCGCGCGCCGCGCCCGGCGGCACCGGGGCCGTGAAGGCCGCCGCGAATTACGCGGTCACGCTCAAGACCATCACCGACGCGAAGCAGAGAGGCTGCAGCCAGGTGCTGTATCTCGACGCGGCGCGGCGCCAGCGCGTCGAGGAGCTCGGCGGCATGAACGTCTTCTTCGTGCGCGACGGAGAGCTGATCACGCCGACGCTGAACGGCACGATCCTCCCCGGCGTCACGCGCGCCAGTCTCCTGCAGCTCGGTCCCACCCTCGGCATCCCGGCTCGCGAAGAGGACATCGACATCGACGCCGTCGTGGCCGGCATTCAGTCGGGCTCGATTACCGAGGCCATCGCCTGCGGCACCGCCGCGACGGTGGTCGGCATCAGCGAGCTCGTTTTCGAAGACGGCCGCACGTTCGAAGTCGGCGGCGGCAAACTCGGCCCCATCACCAGACGCCTCTTCGACGAAATCCAGGCCATCCAGTTCGGCACCGCCCCGGACCGCTTCGGCTGGATCTCCCCGGTGCACGCGACGGAAACGGTTACGACCTGAGCATCCCTCGCAGCGTTTATGGAGTGCGGCGGCCTTAGGAGGGTGTCTCAAACGGTTCTCTCCGGGTTCTCACGCCGGAGGCGTGGCGTACCGTAGCCGGTGGTAAGCGCCGAAGGCGCGCCACCACCGGTAATGGTGCGACAACGATTCGCACCGTGAAAGGGTGCCGTACGCGACCCCTCCGGGGTCGGAGATGATGTCCGACGGATCCGGTGGTGGCGCGCCGTCGGCGCTTACCACCGGCTACCCTACGTCACGCCTCCGGCGTGACAAAGCACAACGACAGTTTTGAGACACCCTCCCTTAGCCGCGGCTTTCGTATTCGGGAGCAACCTGGCATTTGGGTGCGTCCCGGCGTGAGGGTCGCGAATATAAAAGCGGCGGCCAGGCCGCCGCACTCCATAAAACGCTCCTCTCACAACTCGCCCCGTGTGCGCATGGATTGAAACCGGTGGGCGCCGATGACGAGGTGGTCGACGAGCTCGAGGTCGACCATGGCCAGCGACAGGCGGAGCATCTTTGTGAAGACGATGTCTTCGTCCGAGGGGGTCGGGTCTCCGGAGGGGTGGTTGTGGTAGATGACCACCGCCTTGGCGCGCTCGATCAGCGCGTACTGCACGATGTCGCGCGTGGAGACGAGGGCGCGGTCCACGGTGCCGACGAAGATCTCGCGCTGCTTCATCACGCGATGGCGCGCGTCGAGGAGCGCGGCGCCGAGGCGTTCCTGCGCGTGATGACCGTAGCCGCGGACCAGCTTCGCGCCGAAGGCGTCGGTTTCGAACTTCGGCGGCGGTCCGCCCGACGGCGCGGCGGCGAGACGGCGCGACATCTCCAGCACCGCGGCGATGCGTGCGACTTTGGCCGGGCCCATCCCGCGCGCCCGCAGGAGCGCGGCGCGATCGCGGCTGTGCAGGCCCGGTACGCCGCCGTCGAGCAACTCTTCCGCGAGATGAATCGCGTTCTTACCGGCCGCGCCCGTGCCGAGGATCACGGCGAGCAGCTCGGCATCGGAGAGGACTTCGGCGCCGTGCGCGAGCAGACGCTCGCGGGGGCGGTTGTCGCGCGGCAGATCGCGGATGAGATAGGTCATGCGCGTGCCTCCAGGATGGCTTCGACGAGCGGAGGCAGCGCGTCATCCGCTTTCGCCGCAATGGCCACGGTGCACGCGGAGCTGAGCGCGCTCGCCTCCGGATTGACCTCGATCGACAGCCCCTCGTGCATCGTCACGAAACCGGCGGCGGGATAGACGACGCCGGACGTCCCGATGACGAGGAGCAGGTCGGTGGAGTGAATCGCACCGACGGCGCGCGTGACTTCCTCCTGCGGCAGCGACTCGCCGAACCAGACCACGTCGGGCCGCAGCAGCGCGCCGCACGTGCAGTGGGGCGGAAGCTCCGCGAACGGCTCCTCGCGGACCTGCGTCACGTGCTCGCGCATGCAGCGCACGCGAAAGATGTTGCCGTGCAGCTCGATCACATCCTGCGACCCGGCGCGCGCGTGCAGTCCGTCGACGTTCTGCGTGACGACGATCGCGCCGGGCAGGCGTGCGATGGCCAAGTGCGCGGCGTTCGGCTGCGCCTCGCGGATCAGCGTGCGGCGCCACTCGTACCACTCCACACCAGCGCGGGATCGCGGCGGAATGCCTCCGGCGTCGCCAGCTCCTCGGGACGGAAGTTGCGCCACAGCCCTCCGGGGCCGCGGAACGTCGGGATGCCGCTGCCCGCGGAGACGCCCGCGCCGGTGAACGCGACGACGCTGCGGGGGCGGAGATCGTGGATGGCGCGGATCGCTTCTTCGAGGCTGCTCATGACACGCCATTTTCAGCGGGCGCTGTCAAGGGAGCCTACGGAATCTACCGCAGAGGGGGATTCGGGATGTCCGAGGGCAACGAAACTTGTGCAGTCGGGATACGAGGGGTGGAGATGAGAAAGGGATGAGGGATGAGGTGCGAGGGATGAGTCGCGAGGAAAGAGAAGAGGAAAGAGGAAAGAGGAAAGAGGGGGAGATGCGGTGAGGGGAGATGTCATCCCGAGCGTCGAGTCGCGGGACCCGGGTGGGTGGGGAGGCCTGGCTCGTGCGCATGTGCAGCGCGTCCCCACCCGCCCAGGTCCCTCGACTCACGCTCGGGATGACAGGTTTACGACTTCGGGATCATTTCCTCGTGGATCTCGATGAAGGCGTCTTTGCGGAGGTTCTCGATGTAGGTCTTGTAGTCGCGCTGGAAGGTTTCTTCGCTGGCGTCGCGGCGGAGGCGGTCTTTGACCGACTCGAAGCCCGGCACCTCGGAGGGGAGGCGCTGCTCGACGAGGAGGACGTGCCAGGCGGACTTGGTCTCGATCGGGCCGACGACGGTGCCGTTGGTGGCGTTGAAGACGGCGCGGTCGAGATCGGCCACGAGGTCGCCCTTGGCTACTTCGCCGAGGTCGCCGCCTTTTTCGCGGGAGCCGGATTCGGACATCGTGGAGGCGAGGTTAGTGAAGTCGGTGCCGGGCTTGCGCGCGGCTTCGGCGACTTCGACGGCGCGCTGCCGCGCCTCGGCCGTTTTCGACGCATCCTCGGGCTTGAGGATGACGATCTCGCGCAGGCGGGCGCGCTCCGGGAGGCGGAACTGCTCCTTCTCGCGGTTGTAGCGCTCGCGCAGCTCGGGGTCGGAGAGATCGCTGCGGCTGCGGAGCTCGCGGGAGAAGAGCTTCTGGCCGACGAGCGTCTCGCGGAGGCGCGCTTCCATCTCGCCCCGAGTCAGGCCGGACTGAGCCAGCGAGCTGTCGAACTGCTCGTCGGTGGTGATGCCGTACTGCTGCTTGAGGCGGTTGATCGCTTCCTTCACCTCGGCATCCGAGATCGTGATGCCGACGCGGTCGGCGCGGTCGCGGAGGAGGAGCTCGTTGATGAGCTCATTGGTGAGGTTTTCGCGGACGGCCTGGCGCGCCGCGGCGGCCTGGTCGGCCGGGACGGTGCGATCGATTTCCGCGAAGGCGTCGCGCATACGGCGCTCGTACTGCGTACGCGTCACGATGCGGTCCCCGACGCGGACGACGATGCCCTCGAGGAGCTGGGCGGCGGAGGCGCTGAGCGTGCTCAGGGCGAAGGCGGTGAGGAGAATGGTCTTTTTCATGCGGTTGCTCAAGATGAGACGAGTCGTAGACAGAACAAGTTCCGGCCGGGTTTATTCGTTTCCGGTCATTCGTTTCCCGTCATTCGTTTCCCGCCAGGGGGAGCGCGCCGGAGTAGCGGAAGGGGAGCCGGCGCGTGAGGACGGCGATGGTCATGTCGCGGCGGCTGGCGGCGACGAGCTGAGCCAGACGCTCGCGGATACGCTCCTCGCGCAGGCGGGCGTGGATGACGGGCGCGGCGGCCTGCAAATCGAGCATTCCGGCGGGACGGCGCTCCTCCACCTTGAAGATGTGGTAGCTCGAGTCGGTGCCGATGATCTCGCTGACCTGGCCCGGCTGCAGGCGGAAGATCTGGTCCTCGAACATTTTCGGGACCTCGCCGCGGCTGACGTAGCCGATCTCGCCGCCGCGCTTGGCGTTCGGCGCGCGGGAAAACTCGGCCGAAAGCTCGCCGAAGTTCGCCCCCGCCTTCAGCTTCTGCTGGATGTCTTTGGCGATGGTCTCGTCATGGACAAGGATCTGGCGCACGCGCACTTCCTCGCCGCTGCGGAACTCGCTCTGGTGCTGCTGGTAGTAGGTCTGGATCTCGGCGTCGTCCGGCTCGGGGATCTGCGCGGTGAGGTTGGCGATCAGCTTCTCGCGGCGCATCTCGTCGCGTTTCTCGATGACCGTCGTGCCGGCCTGCGTACGCACGGCCTCGGCGATCTTTTCCGCGGGGACTTCGACGCCGTGCGACGCCGCGTACTCGGAGACGATGATCTCCTCGACGAACTGGTCGAGCATCGCGCTCGCGACTTCGGGGGTGAGCTGCGCGAGCTCGGTGCCGGCGTTGCGGTCGAGGTAGCGTTTGAAGTCCGCGAGCGTGAGCATGCGGTCGTTCACGCGTGCGATCACGTCGGGCGGAATGGACGGCTTCCGCTTGCAGGAGGCAAGCAGCGAGAGCGTGAGCAGCAGCAGGATCGCGGCGCGGCGGGCGGACGGCACGGGCGCGGGCGAGTGTAGCAGGATTGACCAGCGGTTCAGATCAGGGGACGCGGGTTTCGTGACGGCGACGGCGCCTTTGACTTTGCTGTCATCCCGAGCGTCGAGTCGAGGGACCTGGGCGGCAGGGGGGCGCCACGGAT
>DASVSV010000586.1:0-1540 GCA_036387915.1 Thermoanaerobaculia bacterium | reverse complement strand
TTCGGGGAGAGGGTTAGGGTGAGGGGCGAACTCACGATGCATGAGCCCACCGCGGGGAAACGGGCGGCGGCCTAAAGCCCGCCTCTCCACGCTACGCGAACGACCGCCTAGCACCTCGTCAGCGGGAGCGGCACGCGCGATGGTGGGGGGTGGACGGCCTACGCGACGCGTTGGCCGTCGCGGAAGACGGCGGTCACCAGGTTGACGCCGAAGTGGTAGACGAGGTGGAGGTAGGACGGCGCGTCGAGGAGGACGAAATCCGCGCGCTTGCCGACTTCGATCGAGCCCGTCTCCTCGGCGAGGCGCAATGAATACGCGCCGTTGAGGGTGGCGGCGGTGAGCGATTCCTCCACGGTCAGCTTCATCTGCAGCGTGGCGAGCTGCATCACGGTCTGCATCGACTCGGTCATCGACGAGCCGGGGTTGCAGTCCGTGGATAGAGAAACGATGGCGCCCTTGTCGATGAGCTGCCGCGCGGGCGCGTAGCGCGTGGACATGAGGAAGAAGCTCGTCGCCGGGAGCAGATTGGCGACCGTGTCCGACGCGGCCAGCGCGTCGATGCCGCGGTCGGAGATGTACATCAGGTGATCGGCCGACGCGGCGCCCATGCTGGCCGCGAGTGCGGCGCCGTCGGTGTCGGAGAGCTCGTCCGCGTGCAGGCGCGGCGTGAGTCCGTGCGCGAGCCCGGCCCGAAGCACGGTCTCCCCCTGCTCGCGCGTGAAGACGCCGCGCTCGACGAAGGCATCGTTGAACACCGCCAGCTTTTCCTCCGCGACGGCGGGCAGGATCTCGTCGACGATGCGCGAGACGTAGCCGTCGCGATCCTCCGGCGGAAACTCGTGCGCGGCGAGGCACGTCGGCACGAGCCGCACCGGCGAGCTCGCCGAGGCGCCGCGAATGGCGCGAAGCTGTTTCAGCTCGTTCTCGCGATCGAGGCCGTAGCCGCTCTTCGCCTCCGCGGTGGTCGTGCCGTAGCGCGCCATCATGGCCGTCCGCGCCAGCACGTTGGCGATCAGCTCTTCCTCGGAAGCCGCACGCGTGGCGCGCACGGTCGAGGCGATGCCGCCGCCCGATGCGGCGATCTGCTCGTACGTCTCCCCCTGCAGCCGCCGATTGAACTCCGACTCGCGGAAGCCGGCGAACGGGATGTGCGTGTGCGAGTCGACGAAACCCGGCACCGCGGTCGCGCGGCGCCCGTCGAGGTCGTCGTCGATGCGCAGCTCGTCCGGAATGTCGCTCTCGCGTCCGATGAACGCGAAGCGTCCGCGATCAACGACGATCACCGCCTGCTCGTGAAGCGTGAGCGCGCGCATGTCCCGTCCGCGCGCCGCCGTGCGTCCGGTGGGCGTCGCGATCTGCGAGAGATTGCGGATGAGCAGTGTCATGGGTGGGTGTTGCTGGTTTCTGGTTTCCGGTTGCTGAGCAGAACGCTTTCACTGCGCCCACCGAAAGAAAGAACGACCGGGGGCCTCGGGCGGGCCGGTGCGACCGGCGGCGCTTGTTGGCCCAGCCTGAACGCACGCCTCTCTACGAAACACGT
>DASVSV010000585.1:0-3548 GCA_036387915.1 Thermoanaerobaculia bacterium | reverse complement strand
TTTACGCCTGCTGGAAGAGTCGCACCGCCTACGACGAAACTCGCTACCTCAAGCAGCTCGCCCTGCGAGGCTCATCTCTCGCCACGGCTGCCGCCTGACTTGACACGGAGGCTCAGATGTCCGGAGGCCCCTCGTCGTTCCCTGTGGCCCAGCGCTAGTGCCGCGCGCTGCGGCGTTTGGAGGGAGCGGGCGGGGCGACGAGCTGGTAGGCGCCGCGGCCGTGGGTGGCGGCGATGACCGTGCCGTTCGCGGTCACGTCGAAATCAGTGACGATCACCGGGGGCATGCCCTGGTTGAAGTACGTCCACCGTGCGCCGTCCCAGCGGAAGACGCCGATGTCCGTGCCGGCGTAGACCGAGTCGCCGCGGATGAGCAGCGCGTTCACCGGGATATCGGGCAGACCCGCGGCGAGGGTTTCCCAGGTCGCGCCGCCGTTGCGGGTCAGGAAGACGTGGTCCGTCGCGTAGCCGGAGAAGCCGATGTAGGCCACATTCGGATTCGCCGGGTCGATCGCGATCGCACGCAGCGAGCGGTTCGGGAGCTGCTTCGTGATGTCGGTCCAGGTCAGACCCTCGTCGCGCGTCACCATCACCCGGCCGCGCTGCGAGCCGGTGTAAATCACGCGCGCATCGCTCGGGCTGACGCCGATCGCGGAGAGCCGGTCCGTCGCGTTCCTGGTCAGGTCGTACGTGCCCGCGGGTGCGGACCAGGTCTTGCCGAAGTCGCGGCTGAGGAAGAGGCGGTACGTGCCGAAGAAGAGCGTGTTGCTGGCGCGCGACTGCTCGAAGGGTGCGATGAAGGCGATGCGGGTGATCTCGTCGCCTCCTTCTTCGAACGTCCCGTTCGTGGCCAGCGTCTCGCGATAGACGTCGCCGCGCTTTTCGAAGGCCATGATGTAGCCGTAGACGTAATTCGTGGCGATCGTGTTCGAGTCGTTCGCGTCGAAGAGGATCGAGCCGTAGTCGCCGGTGATCAGCTCGCGCCACTCCCCGTTCGCGTCGCGCCGCTCCAGACCATTGTCCTGCGTGCCGAGGAAAATGGCCGACGGGTCGGTGGGATGCGCGGCGATGCCGTACGCCTGCACGAGCGAGAGCGTGCCGGAGAGCGACTTGAACGTGACCGCCGCGTCGTGCGAGCGGAACACGCCGCCGTCGTTGCCGAGGTAGAGCGTGTTTGCGTTGCGCGGATCGAAGGCCATCGAGTGCTGGTCGACGTGCGACGTCGAAAGGCGCGGGTCGAAGCGGCCGGTCGGCGAGTAGCCGCGGGTCATGTTCATGAACGTCTGGCCGCCGTCGATGCTCTTGTAGAGATCGCGCAGGCCCACGTAGAGCACGAGGGGGTTGGCCGGATCGGCGGCGACGAAGACCGAGTACTCCTTCGCCAGACCGACGGCCGGAACCTCGCGCCACGTGCCGCCGCTGTTGTCGCTGACCATGACCCGGTACTTCTCGCCCGAGGGACCGCTGCTGAAGACGTGGGCGTAGGCTCGCTCCGGGTTCGCGGGGGTTACGGCGATGCGTGAATATCCGGACGCCTCTGTGCCGAGGTCGAGCGTGGGCGTCCAGGTGGCGCCGCCGTTCGTGGAGCGATAGATGCCGGGATTGCCGGCGCCGCCGTCGACGCGATACATGCCGGCCAGCAGCGTCGACGTCGTGCCGGGCAACAGCGTGAGATCGCTGGCCAGACCACCGAGCAGCGATCGCCACGTCGCACCGCCATCCTCGGAATAGAGGATGCCGGCCGAGCGGAGCGTGCCGGCCGCGTCGAGCCGCGAATACTGCGCGACCCAGAGACGATTCGGATTCGTGGGATGCACGACCAGCCGCGGCGCGGTGCCGCGCCCGCCGTACGTGTTGCCGCTGACCAGACGCCAGGTCGCGCCGGAGTCGTCGGAGCGGAGCACGCCCGTGCCGAGGAAGTCGCTGCCCATCGCGGCGTAGACGACGTTCGGCGACGAGGGGGCGAATGAGATCGCGCCGACGGCGAGATCGGCGTGGTCGTCGCTGACGGGAGCGAATGACGCGCCGCCGTCGGTCGAGCGCCAGATGCCGCCGCTCGAGGAGCCGGCCAGGACGATCTCCGGATCGGCGGGCGAGATCGCCAGCGCCTTGACTCGCCCGGTGGCGACGCCGAAGGGCCAGTTCGTCTGCACCGGCTGCGGCCCGATCGGCTTCCAGGTCAGCGCCGTTGACTCCGCGTTCGTCGCGATATTCGCGCGATCGCGTTCTACCTCACGTAGCGCGTTGCGGCGCGCGTCGGCGGGGATGCTGTCGAACGGATACGCGCGCTGCTCGAACATCCACTGCTCGCGCAGCCTCCCCTGTTCGTGCGGGGCGGGGTGCGGAACGAGGATGGGAGTCTTCGAGGAAGTGCAGGCTGCCGTCAACAGCAACACTGCGAGCGCGAATCGTTTCATTGGACGCCGAGGATTGTACGGGCGTTCAGGGCCAGATGAATGTCACCGGGCCGTCATTTTCGAGGCTGACGATCATCATTTCGCGGAAACGCCCCGTTCTCACGGCCGTGCCCGCTGACGCGAGCTCGCGGACAAACAGCTCGAACAGCTCGCGCGCGCGGCCCGGTTCCTCGGCGTTGTCGAAGCTCGGACGCCGCCCTTTCGCGATCGAGCCGGCCAGCGTGAACTGCGACACCGCCAGGATCTCGCCGCCTGCTTCGGCGACGTCGCGGTTCATCTTGCCCGCGTCGTCGGAGAAGATGCGCAGCTCGCGGATCTTCTTCGCCGCGTCGCGCATCAACTGCTCGGAATCCCCCTTTTCGACCGCCGCCAGGATGAGCATCCCGGCGCCGATCTCCGACACCAGCTCGTCGCCGACCGTGACGGACGCGCGGCGCACGCGCTGGATCACACATTTCATCGAGGCCGAAGTCTACTCGCTGAAGATCGCCGATCCGGAAAGGATAGAATCCTGCACCAGTCGCAAGGAGAAATCACACGCATGATCAACAAAGTCATTCTGGTCGGACGCCTCGGCAAGGATCCCGAGATCCGCTCGACGCCGCAGGGCACTTCGGTGGCCAAGTTCACGCTCGCCACGGACGAGAAATTCACTGACCGCGGGGGCGAGAAGCAGGAGCGCACCGAGTGGCACAACGTCGTCGCCTGGGGCAAGCTCGGCGAGATCTGCGGCCAGTACCTGCGCAAGGGAAAGCTGGTCTACATCGAAGGCTCGATCCGCACGGACAGCTGGGACGACAAGGAGTCGGGGCAGAAGAAGTACCGCACCGAGATCGTCGCCCGCGACATGAAGATGCTCGACCGCCGCGGCGACGAAGGCGGCGGCTCCGGCGGCGGCGGTGGCTACAGCCAGTCGCAGTCCCGCGGCAGCGGCAGCAGCAGCAGCAGCAGCCGTCCGGCCGAGATCGAGGACGACGAAGAAGTTCCGTTCTAGAACGCCGCCGACGCGCGACATCAGCAGTTCCGCGGAACGTTTGTGGAGTGCGGCGGCCTGGCCGCCGCTTTCATATTCGGAAGCGACCTGCCATTTGGATGCGTCTCGACAGTGCTGCTGGCGAATACGAAAGCGGCG
>DASVSV010000584.1:0-9142 GCA_036387915.1 Thermoanaerobaculia bacterium | reverse complement strand
GTGGAGCCCGCGAAGTACCTTGCCTGGCTAGATGAACTGTTCCGCGCGGCGGCACTTCGTCCGCATCTCCATCGACTCCTCGTCCGCTGGCTCGGGCGCACACCGAAGCCCACGGACGCGGAAGTCACGTGGGTTGAAACGCGTCTTCGCGACTCGGCGACATGCTTTGAGATCCTCGAGCGACTGCACGGAAACGGCGCTTGGGTACCCGCGTTGTTTCCAACCGTCGGCCTCCTGCTCGAAAGCGGAGAGGAACAGGCGATGAACGGCGCTCTCACATTCCTTGGCACGATCGCGGACGAAGCGCAGGAGATCCTTGTGCCGTTCCTTTCGACGTACCTAAATGCCGGGAAGGAGTGGCGACAGCGAATCCTCTGGGTTCTGAACCGCATCCGTTCCTGGCGCGATCCCGCCGCAGTCGAGCTCTTCGAGGAGATCGTCACGCTCGATGACGTTTCGCTCGGGCATTTTTTCGATTTCCGAGACATGGCGCGAATTCATCCGGTGAGTTTCGCGCGCATCGCTCGCACGCTTCTCGTGAAAGCAACGGACACTGCGTACGCGGAGCGAGGCCCGGGTTCCGCGTCTTTCTCGCGCGCGTTCCACGCATTTGAGCAGACAGATTTTGCCGACGCGATACGAGACCTCGCTGCCGCCGCGCCATCGGTATACCTCGACGCCATTTTGCCGTGGTTTCTCGACGTCGTCGATAAGACGGGTGGGACACACGACGATCGCTGGTTCCGGCACGACGCGTTCGCCTTCGCGTGGCGATCCGGCTTCGATCGGACAACAACACGACTCATACACGCTATCGTGCAGGCACTGATCAGTGAGGCGGGAGCCGACGACGAGCGATTCAGGACACGCGTCGCTGCGCTCGCGGCATCCGACGTCGACAGCGTCCAAATGGTGGTCGCGTCGGTTTTCGCCGCTCTTCCGGATCGGGCCAATGACGCGATCGACTTCCTTCTCCGCGACCCGCGACGGCTTGAGCTCGGGGATCTTCACGAGCGCACACGGAAGCTCATCGCCAGCGCCGTGCCGCATGCGTCGGACGCTTCTGTCGCCATTCTAGAATCAGCCGTTCTCGCATATCGCGAGGCGTACCGGCCGCGCAACGTGCAGGACCTGCGAGGCGATGGCAAGTATCAGTACCTGTTGCTCGCGGCATTCCCTCGAGCGCGCCTTTCCGCAGTGGGGCGCCGTCGCCTCGATGAGTTGTCGAGGAAGTTCCCTAAAATCGACACGTCGATCCAGCCGCCGCGCGCACTGGTCACGATGCGGAGCGAACGGTCTCCGATCACGCCCGACCGCGCGGCACGTCTGTCCGATGACCATTGGCTCCGTGCGATTGCCAAGTACCGGCAGATGAGCGATCCAATGTCGGCATCGCCACGACAGCTTGCGGAGTCACTCAAGACGGAGGCGAAAGCGAACCCGCGGCGCTTCGCTGCGCTCTTCGATCGTCTGCCCGAGGACACGGCGCAGGTCTACGTCGCCGCGCTCGTCTACGCCTTGGGCGAGGAACGGGGCCAGCTGCCCCCACGCCTCTTTGATAATGTCCTACGGTTCGCGAAACACGCCGAATCCGACCTGCGTCGCCCGATCGCATGGATGCTTCAGAAGCATCCGGAAGACGTCCAGGACGAGATTCTGGACGTGCTCGAGGAGTGGGTTCGGGATCCAACTCTCGACCATCCGCACGACGCGACGTCGCTTGACTACCTGAACACTGATCGCGGAGCAGCGTTCCTAGCGGCGATGTACGCGTTGCGCGTCCGTGACACGGCCGAATCGCGCGCGCGTCGATGGACCTTGATTGATTACGTCATTACTGCTGGCCCAGTGTTTCTTCGAGCCGCCGCGATCGAAGAGCTGCGGTACGAGCTGTTCGTCGATGATACGCCTGTGTCGTCGTTGTTCACCCGACTCTGGCGGTACCTGTTCCAATGGCGGAATCGGGTAGTTCGGAACTCGCGGCGTGCGATGAGCACATTCCGTGCGAGCGTCGACGAAGGACCCGCTGTGCGGAGTGCAGCGTACGCTGACGACTTCTTGCGGCTTGCCCTCGCAAACGAGGGAGCTTGTGCGCTCGACGAGATTGCGCTCATGCTTCGCGACCCGGCCGGCGTCAGCGAGCGTGGTGCGTCGCTCGCCGCGATGGCTGCCGTTTCGCCGAAGGCGCTGTCGTGGTGGAACCTCCGGCGCGCGCGCCGGATGGTTCGCGCGACTCTGCGGACTGGTAATGTGAAAGAGCGGAGCGCGGTCGCGAAGATCGCCGCACATAACTTCGACGGACCAGCCGCCCGATACGTGATAGAAGTGCTTCGCCCTCTGCTCCGTGATCCGTCTGCTGACGTCCGGGCGGAGATCGCGGTCGTGTTCGTCGAAGCGCCGCAACGCCTAGTACGCGAGCAGACGTTTCTTCGCGTGTATGCCGGATCACCCGCGATTACGGGTGCCGAGCTCCATTTCGGCGATTTCCTTCTCGACCACCTCGCAACCGATTCTCGACTTGGGCTTGATCTCGTCGAAGCGGCGCTGCCGCATCTCGCGGGTACGCAGTTCCAGCACGGCGATGACATCATCCGGTACGTCCTTCGCGTCGCATCCTCGACGCATACGGATGCGGCGCTCCAGCGCCGCGCGATGGATGTATTCGATGCAGCCGATGCGCAGTTTGGCCGATATTCGGCGAGCCTTCTCGCCGAATGGGATCGACCGTAATCGCGGCCACTCCGTCTCTGAACTGGGTTCTCTTCGACATCGGCCAATTCCGTCTGCGGCGCAGGCGAAACTTGAGTTCGTCCGGGCTTCCGATGCTGCGGCTCACCGCCGAAGCACGTGTCCTCGCAGATAGGCTTTTTTGCCGTCCATCGGCTGTACACCTGAGGAACTGCGGGCGCGATGAAACCGACGTCTCCTGATCCGGTTGTCGAAGAGATCCGCGCTGGAAGGCACGAGCTGGCGGAGCGCTTTGGCGACGACATCTAGCTCTCTCCGACTTTGTCGTGCAAGAGGAGCACAATCACGCGGAGAGGCTCTTGACGCGAACGCCCAAAGAACCTCAACGGGTACGCGTCGTGAGGACTGGCCGCTCCTAGGTCGCCGCCCTCGCCCGTCGGGGGTTAGAACTTCGGGTTTTAGAAGGCACCCCTCCCAAAGAAGCCGCCTCGTGGGTAGGGAAATTGACCACGGAGTCACTCCTAGAACAAAGGATGTGCACGCTAAAGGAGAGAGCTATGCGAATCAAAGCCGTGATCGTGCTACTGGGTGTTCTACTCGTCGTCGGCGCAGAAGCACAGCAACTGCCCGTCGGTTACAAAATCGCGTTTATCGAAACCACGCCAGCGCCAAAAACGGATGCCATCATTCGATCGAATACCGACTACGTCTCCGTCTTTTTAGATAGTGTTTTCATCAATCGCGACGAGAAGTTCCTAACGAAAAACAACTTTGCCATCGATGTCGCTCTCGAGGTCGACGGCAAGGCCTTGTCGATTCCTGTTTACGCGCAGCGTGATCCGAAAGTGAACGGAAAGCTCGGGTTGATCCACTACGGCCTGCTCAACTCGATTCCTGCGTCGGGCAAGCCAGTGAAGCTCGGTATCCGCATTTTGCGGCGCGACGTCAATGATCCGATACGAAAAACCATTGATCTTCTTACCGGTAAAGAGACCGAATCGCTACTCAAGACGTATGCGGCCAGCGCGATACCGTATATCGGCATGGTAGGCGCCGTGGCGAATTCGCTTTACCAGGCATTCGGTGCGCCCAAAGAGGGGGACGTTTTGTTCTTTGTTGCTCCCATTACGTTTTCGCCGTCCGACGGCGACGCTGTAGACAGCTTCACGTTGCGCGACGCCACCGCAATCATCTACAAGTCGACGCAGACACTGGACACAAAGAAGTTGTCCGTAGACGGAGCCGGCACGGTGCTACTTGACGACAAGCCGTTGACCGGCATGCCATACGTCACCGTACGCTTGCAGAAATTCGCGCGCCGCCAAGATTACACCGGGCGTGAGTGGCAGCGCCGCTATGAACAAGCGATTTTGGCCGTTGCCAGCACGCCTGTCGCGAACGGCAATTCGCGGGATTTTGGCTCAGCTGATCGTCTATTCAGCGAGTCTTTGGTTTTGTTGTCGTCAGACTTCGACTTTACACTGACGGACAGAAACAATCTCGCCTCCGCCTACTCAACGGCGTACGCGAAAGCAAAGCAGCAGGTGAACGCGGGCAACGTTAACGCCGTGGTCGCAGCGATTGACAAGGCAATGGTCACGCCGATCGAAGTGTCGGCGCTGGCGACACCCGTGACGCCGGATATCGGCGCGACCGTTTCACCGCTGTTCCGGCTACACACGCTGACTGGGAAGGTGCTCTCGACTGTGGCGTTGCAGAAAGAACTCGAAAAGACACAGATTGATATTCCTTAATCTTTGTTGCGGCGAAAGTACTCAAGTTTCCGGGTGAAAGTTGCAGCGGCCCGGCTCGGTTGGCCGCGGCGCCGCTGCTCGCGCGGAACGGCCGTCGTGCGGGGTCGAGCTTCGATCTTCCCGAACTCAGCCGTTCATTTGGGAGGGGAAGTGCGTCGCGAGAGCCACGCACCTCCCCTCGCCGCCGCGAGTGCGACAGCCCGTGGCGATGAGGACGTCGCGCCCGCGACTCACTGCTTGACCTTTCTCACCACATCACCGACCACGCACTTCCATCCGCGCCCGGCGCGAAAACGGGCGATCACGCAGAGCGGACTATCGGTCCGTATCTCAGGAAAATCCATCACTCCTCATTTCGCAACGATGCCATGTCGATACTGAAGCGGTACTTTACGTCGGACTTCAGCAGGCGGTCGTAGGCTTCGTTGATTCGGCTGACGGGGATTACTTCGACGTCGGCGGTGATGTTGTTTTGCCGCAGAAGTCGAGCATTTCCTGGGTCTCGGCGATGCCGCCGATGTTGGATCCGGAGAAGGTGCGGTTGCCCATGATCAGGGCGAAGGCGGGGACGGCTAGCGGCTTCTCGGGCGCGCCGAGAAGCGTCATTCGCCCGGCTACGCGGAGCAGCGCGAGGTATGCGGCGACGTCGTGGTCCGCCGAGACGGTGTCGAGGATGAAGTGGAAGGTGCCGGCGTGCTTCTGCATCTCGTCGGGATTGGTCGACACGACCACGTCATCCGCGCCGAGGCGCATCGCGTCTTCGCGCTTGCCGGGGGTGGTGGTGAAGGCGACGACGTGAGCGCCGAAGGCTTTGGCGAGCTTCACTCCCATGTGCCCGAGGCCGCCGAAACCGACAATGCTGACCTGCATCCCTTTCGTGACGCCCGTGGCGCGGAGTGGCGAGTCGGTGGTGATGCCGGCCCAGAGCGGCGGGGCCGCGGCGGCGAGGTCGAGATTCTCCGGGATGCGCAGGGCGAACCGCTCGTCGACGACGATCATCCAGGTGGCGAGACGGGGTCGCGTCCGCGAGCTGCAGCCGATGTTCAACGGCGACTTCGTCGTTGTCCTGCGCGACGGGACGAAGGTCCCCGGCAGCCACCGCTATCGCGGGGCGCTCGAGAGGCTAACGCGGTGAAGGTGCTCGACTCGACATCTGCATAAATCGCGGGCAGCAATCACTCTTCGACACGCAGCGACTTCTTATGTAGAGGTTTCGAACGGGGACACGAACAAGACGCACGGGCCGCAATCAAGGCTTGCTTCGATTCGGCGATCGCACCGACGACGTCATCGCGGCGGTCAACGCCACCGGCTAAGCGTTCTTCAGCGGTACGACGTGGCGGGGACAACGGGCAATACGGGTGGGTCTCGTCAGCTGGAAGACAACGGACGAAGACGCCGAGCGCGTCGTGAACGCTGTCGCGAATGTGCTCGCGCGTTGACAACCGGCGTTCAGCCTGGGGTCACATCTCCACAGGCGATGGGACGTGTGACAATCGTTTCGTGCACTTCGAGGACGTCATGGCGGTCCGGTGTCTTCCTCTGCACCGATGATCCGCGAACGGTTCGAGCGCGAGGGGTGGGCGCTGGTACAGGGCTTCCTCACACCACGAGAGGTGGACGCGCTTCGCTCGGCGAGCGACGAGCTGGCGTCGAAGGGTGCGCATCTCCTGGCCGACGCCGATCGACGGCGCGCGTTACCAGGTGCAGACTGCGAGCGGCCGCCGCGGTGAGAGCGCGATCGTTCCCGGCGCGCTGCGAAAGATCACGTTTGCGTCGTCCGCCAGTGAGGAGGTGGCCCTGCTCCGCAACGACCGACGGGTGCTGAAGCTCATGGAGTCGGTCGGCGTGACGTCGCCGCGTTGGATCGTCGATCAGATCAACCTGAAAGCGCCTCGGGTCGGCACTGGCTTTCCGTGGCACCAGGACGTGGCGTTCGTCGCCTGGCAGCAGCGTGACGCGATCGCGAAACACGGCGGTGCGAATCTGGTGATCGCCCTCGATCGTGCGGACGAGGGGAACGGCGGGTTCGAGGTCCTCTCCGGCACCCACACCAGCGGTGCGGTGACGTTCGATTACGACACTGCCGATACCAATGCAGGCGTCTTCGACGAGAGCCGTCGAACGCTCATCGCGCTCGATCCAGGTGACGCGGTGGTCTTCCATCCGCACCTCGCGCACGGGTCAGGACCGAATCCCTCACCGCTTCCGCGCCGCCTCGTCGCACTCTGGTTCATCGGTGCGCCAGCCATCACTCCGCGGCGTCGAGGCGTCATGTCGTAGGTTCGCGTCATTTCCTGACAGCACGGCGCCGCACCACCGGCCAGTTCCTCACCTTCATCACTGCCGCGAAGAGGTCGAGTCGCGGCGTGGTGATGCCGTTTCGGCTGTCGACGATCGGGCGTCCTGTCGACTCGAGCACCTCCTCGATGGCGTCGGGCGTCATCTGGGGATCGATCTGCCGCAGCAGGGCCACGGCCCCGGCCACGTGCGGTGCTGAAAATGACGTTCCGCTGGCGCTCCCGACTCCGACGAGGTTGTATGCCGTCGGAACACGGTAACCCGGCGCGAGGAGATCGAGCAGGTAGGAGGAGCTCGACGCGGCGCCGGCACAGCTGGAGCAGGCGCCCGCCTGTGCGGCCCCGGGCGTGACCCGCGTCCTGCTGGTCGAAGACGATCTGTCGGTGGGCGCCGGCCTGGAAGCCCTTCTGAATATAGAAGGCTTCGAGACGACCTGGGTCCGCGCGGCCGGGAGGCTCCCGAGGCCGCGCGCCGCACATGTCCGCAGGTCGCGATCATCGACGTGAACCTTCCGGACGGCAGCGGCCTCGATCTCGTTCCGCTCCTTCGCGCCGAGCAGCAGGATCTGCCGGTCGTGCTCTCGACGGGCCACGTGGAGTTGAATTTCTCCAACCAGAAAAACCGCATCCTCTCGCTCATGAAACCGTACGAGCTCGAAGATCTGCTGGCAGCGATCGGAAGCGTGGTCGCCGCCACGCCGGCCATGCAGTTGCTCAGCTCCTGAACGCCGGCAGCGCTTGCAGCCGTCACCGAACGGGGAGCGGACGGAGCGCCCCCCGGCCGGGCGGCCGGTGGACCGGCCGCCCGGCGCTATGCACAGGCGGTCGCCGGTTACGGCCTGTAGCGCGGCATATTCTCCCAGTTGCGCGTGTCGCCGGCGCGCGGGTCGAACGCCGGCTCGTTGGTGCAGATGACTTGCCCCTGATCGCTCACCCAGTTGTAGCTGTACCCAGACGGCAGCTCGACCGCGCGCGAGCCGAAGGGATCGACGTAGGTCTCCACGCCGCCGATCACCTCGCGCCGCGCGAAGCTGAGGCGATCCTGCGAGGCCATCCGCTCCTCGTAAACCTGCTGGTGCGCGCGCCGCATCTCTTCGCGGTGCTGAGTCAGCATCTGCCCCAACTCCCTCGTGCGCTGCTGCTGATTCGCGCGGTTCTGCCGGAACATCTGTTTCACCTGTTCGAGGGCCGCCGACCAGTCGAGCGTGTAGCGTATCGACGGCACGATCACCGAGAGCAGCGGCCGCAGGCGCTCCAGCTCGCCCGCGGGCGCGCGCATCGTGGTTCCCATCCCGTACCAAATCACGATCATCCCGTCCGCCGGCTCGAAGATGACCGTGGGGTAAACATCCTCTTCCCAGGCGCGGCCGTCGAACTGGTAAGAGTAGCGGAGCCGCGACACGTAAACCGTGCGCCCCGTCCCCTGCGACCGCGCCAACTCGGCCGCGAGTTGCGGCATGTCTTCCACGCCGTCGAGCCGCGCGCCGCGCAGGTGTTGCAGCGGGCCTTGCATGTAGATGTTCTGGACGAACTCGACGGGGTTGGCCGGCGGCGGCATCAGGACGGAGCCGAGGTAGTTCGTGCCGATCTGCATCGGCACGGCCATCTGCAACGGCCACACGTAATACTGTGTGGGCAGCGTCTCGACGGCCGCGCCCGTCCCCGGGTCGCTCGCGCGCACGAGCAGGTTCGCCTGGACGGAGTAGAGCGGCGTCCACACGAAGCCGCCTTCCAGGGTCCAGCCTTCGGGCAGCAGCAGCGTCGCGCCCTCGATGTTGTTGACCTCGGGGTCGCGGATCGCGACGCGGTTGAAGACCACGCGTTCGCCCGCCGCCGGCTGCGGCTGATCCGGCCCAGTCGGCCGGTTGGATGAAGTTGACTGGTCAGCGAGAACCGTGACGAGCAACTCCGCCCCTTCCTCGAGCTCGTACGGCTCGTCGAGCACGATCGCACGTCCGTCGAAGTGAGCGCGCAGAGTCACGTTATCCATCGTCAAGGACCCGCCGCATGGTAAACCGCCGCGATGCACGACGCTACGACGAAGTAGAGCGCGACGCCGGGCACGCGCGCTCGTTGTCGGTTGTCAGTTGTCGGTTGTCTGCGCCTCCCGCCTTGGGCCCCAGGCTTCCCGAGTGCTGTCCAGGCGAGAAGCGCAGACAACCGACAACCGACAACGAGCCGGTTACGGCCTGTAGCGGGGCATGTTCTCCCAGTTGCGCGTGTCGCCGACGCGCGGATCGAACCCCGGCTCGTTGGTGAGGATGACTTGCCCCTGGTCGTTCACCCAGTTGTAGCTGTACCCGGACGGCAGCTCGACCGCGCGCGAGCCGAAGGGATCGACGTAGGTCTCCACGCCGCCGATCACCTCGCGCCGCGCGAAGCTGAGGCGATCCTGCGAGG
>DASVSV010000583.1:0-2090 GCA_036387915.1 Thermoanaerobaculia bacterium | reverse complement strand
CCCCCCGCCGGAGGGCTAAAGCCCGACGCTCCACGTTCCAGCCGCTTGAGCACGCGCGCGAGCCACGGGCCATTCCACTTCTCGAGATACTTCCACTCCGACTCCGCAAACCGCTCCGCTGCGGCGTCGGCCGCCTGCGCGGCGCTCTGGTCGTACAGATGCCGGACGCGCGCGGCCGGCACGTACACGATGCGCCTGCGATGCGCGGTGACGCGCCGCAGAAAGTCGGTCTCCTCGAAGTACAGCGGGAAGCGCTCGTCGAATCCCTCCAACGCGTCAAAGTCGGCGGCACGTACGGCCATCACCGCGCCGGAGAGCATGCGCACCGGCGTCGTTTGATCGAGCGACCAGAACGCGACGCGGGCGCGGAAGCGGCGGCGATCGCGCTGCGCGTGCCACTCGCGCGAGCGGCCGGCCAGAATCTGGTCGATCTTCTGCGGCGCCGTGGAGAGATCGCCCGGCGGCAGGTGCCATCGATGCGCGTCGTCCCAGAAGAGCGCGGGACCGGCCACCGCCGTCCTGTTGTCGAGCGCCTGCGCGAGCAGATCGAGCGACGCGGGCGCGAACGTGACGTCGGCGTTCGAGATCACGATCGCGCTCCCCTCGCACGCGCGGCGTCCGTCGTTGATCGCGCCGGCGTAGCCGCGATTGGTCTTCGAGATCAGCAGCACGTCGGCCAGCCCTTGCAGCGCATCCGCTTCACGCTCGTCGCAACTGTTGTCGACGATCACCACCTGCAGCGGCGTGGCCGTCGACGCGCGGGCGGTGCGCACCGCCTCGGCGGCCAGCGCGGCGGAGCGGTAGTTGACGACCAGGAGCGAGATCATCGAAGGTCGAGCGCCGCCGGCACTTCTTCCACGCGCTGCTGCAGGTCCCAGCGGTGGTCGACGGCGATCAGGCCGATCTCGTAGCGGTCGCCGGTCATCGCGAACGCCGGACGGAGGTCGCGGCGGTCGAACACCGTCATGGCGTGCTCGTCGCCGACGAAGGCGACCAGCGTGTAGTCGCCGCGCAGCAGCGGCACGTCCACGAGCCGCACCGTGACGTCGTACTCCGTGCGGCCGGAGAGCGGCGGGATGCCGTCCGCGTGCGTGCCGACGGCGAAGCACTGCAGGTCGTCCGCGGAGCGATGCACGCCGACGATCACGTGCACCGGCTGCGACGGCGAATCGGCTTCGATGCGCATGCGCACGTGCACGTCCTCGCCGCGCGCGAAGCGGTCGCGCGGCGCGCCGGTGCGGTCGATCACCGTGACTTCGCGGAAGCGTACCGGCGAAACGTTCACGTTCATTTCGTCGGAACCGGGCAACGCGCGATCGCGCTCGAGGAGGAACGTCTCGTACTCGTGCACGACGTCGAGCGACGGGCCGTAGCGCATCACGCGGCCGTGATCGAGCCAGAGCGTGCGGCGGCAGATCGACGAGATGTAGTAGAGCGCGTGCGAGCAGAAGAGGATCGTCTTGCCCGCCTCCTGAAAGTCGCGGATCTTGTCGATGCACTTCTTCTGAAAGTGTCCGTCGCCGACGGCCAGGGCCTCGTCGATGATCAGGATGTCTGGATCGACGTTCACCGCGACCGAGAACGCCAGGCGCATGTACATGCCGGAGGAGTACGTCTTCACCGGCCGGTCGATGAACGTGCCGAGCTCGGAGAACTCGAGGATCTGCGGCAGGCGCTCGCGGATCTCGGCGGGTGTGAGGCCGAGGATGGCGGCGTTGAGGGCGGCGTTGTCGCGGCCGCTGAACTCCGGATGGAAGCCTGTCCCCAGTTCCAGAATGGAGGCGATCGTGCCGTGCGTCTCCAGCGTGCCGGAGCTGGGACGCGTGACGCCGCAGAGGAGCTTGAGCAGCGTGCTCTTGCCGGCGCCGTTCTGTCCGATGATGCCGATCGTCTCCCCCTTCTCGACGTCGAAGGAAACGCTCTCCAGCGCGGGAAAAACGACGTGCTGCGGGCGGCGCGTCAGGAGCTCGATCAGCCGGTCCGCCGGCCGGCGGTACATGTCGTAGTGCTTCGACACGTCGGCGGCACGGACCACGGTCTCCATCGCGGACATTCTACGGAGTTGTTCGAGAGGTCGTCCAAAAAGCGAA
>DASVSV010000582.1:0-3904 GCA_036387915.1 Thermoanaerobaculia bacterium | reverse complement strand
GCCACGCCCTACGTTTGGCAGCCGTGACGTCGCATGCGCGTTCGTGCTACTTAGGCCCACGCCGAGGGCCAGACCACCTCGCCTCGATCAGGCGAGGTGCGAGCCTCTTGGGTGCCTCATAGTTTCTCGGCCCGCAAGGTGTCTCGGCGAGACGAAGCGACAATCCTGCGGGGATGGTCGTGTCGTCGAAGGAGTAGCTTGCCCCGATTGCCTGGTCACGCATCGATCCGAGCACGCTTCGATCCGTTGCGCGCGCGAATTGAATCGTCGAAAGATGGCTCAGCTCCACTTCAATGAAGTTCGGCGGAACGCCCAGAGCAACCAGGAGTTCGCGGAGACTACGAACGAACCGCTGCTCCGCCGTCTTGCGCTCCCGCTGCCAGATTACGACGGACAACAGAGACGTACTACTCATGTAGTGGAGTAGCCGCGTGGAACCAACTTTCAGGACGTTTGCGTACCAAGGGCCGAGCGCCGTCGCGGTACCCGCGGCGGCCGGCAAGTCGTTGGGCAGATCAAACAACTTGCGGTACTTCGCCGTGCAACAAAGCGTCTCCACCGTTCCATCATCTGGCATCAGGCCACGCCGCCGCACATCACTTCTGATAAACCATGTCGTTCTTCAGATGCCTCAGCTTGAACTGCGTCGAGAGGGAGATCAGGGACTCGGAGTGGCCTAACAGCAGGTAGCCGCCTTCGCTGAGGCGGTTGTAGAAGTTGTTGACGACTACCCGCTTGGAGCTGTCGTCGAAGTAGATGATGACGTTGCGGCAGAAGACGACGTCGAGGTGGCCGAGGAGGGAGACTCGGGATTCGTCGTAGAGGTTGAGGCGGCCGAAGGAGACGCGGTTGCGGATCTCGTCGCGGACACGCCAGGAGCCGTCGTTCTCTCTCGTGAAGTACTTCTCGCGCAGCAGGGGCTGGGTGGCCCGGAAGGCGTTCTCGCGGTACTGCCCCTTGCGGGCTTTGGCCAGGACCTGCTGATTGATGTCGCTGGCGAAGATCTCGAAGGCGGCGTGGTCGTACCAGCCCGACTCCTCGAGCAGCATGGCGATCGAGTACGCCTCCTCCCCCGAGGAGCAGCCGGCCGACCAGATGCGGACCTTCTTGACCGACTTCCGCGCCATCAGGTCGGGGACGATCTCCTCGATGAACGCGGTGAGCTGGGCCGGCTCTCGGAAAAAGTAGGTCTCGTTGGTCGTGACCAGGTCGAAGATCTGGTCGAACTCCGCGTCCGCGCGCGGGTCGTACTGGAGGAAGTAAAAGTACTTCTGGAACGAGTCGAAGTTCAGCTCCCGGGCCCGCGGCGAGAGCCGTTTCTGCAGCAGGTACTTCGACGTGTCGTTGAACCAGATGCCGGAGCGTCGATAGATCTGGTCCCGCATCAACCGGAAAACGTCGTCCGGGAGGTCCAGATGGTGGTTCAACGAGAAGGAAAAGTTCGACATGAATTCCGAACGATGAGTGATGAGCGATGCGCGATGAGCAGCCGGCTCATCGCTCATCGTTCATCGTTCATCGCTCGCCCTCGGGACTGCGCTTCATTGCCTGCAGGATGGCCGCGATCACTACCTCACGCCTGCTGTCCGCGGTCCGCCACGCCTCTTCGAGCAGGTCGCGATACAGCTCCTTGTGCCGGACGAACACGTCCGAGACGTCATCGAGCACGGCCGCGTTCTCCAGTGCTTTGAACAGATGCGGGAACGACGAGCGGTCGGCGACCTTGTCGAGCGCCAGGACCGCGGACTGCTGGACGTACGTGTCGGGATCTTCGAGCGCGCGGTGCAGCAGCGGCAGCGCCTCGCGGTCGCCGCGGAGGCCCAGCGCCGTGGCCGCGGCCGCGCGCAGACGCCAGTCGTCGCTCACCAGCGCGGCGGTCAACCGCTCGTAAACGTCGCGTCCCGGGATGCGCGCCAGCGCCAGCATGGCCGCACGCTGGATCTCGAGGTCGCTCTCGGCCAGACACTGGAAAAGCACCGGCTTCACGCGCGTGTCCTCCGACTTGCCGAGCGCCTCGATGGCGGCGATGCGCACCGGCGCCGGATCGTGCAGCAGGTGGCGCATCAGCGGCTCGACGGCATCAGGATGACGATACTCGCCGAGGGCCTGGGCGGCGGCGGTGCGGATCCAGATGTCGTGATCGTCGAGGGAGCTGATCAGCGGAACGAGCCCCGTCTCCGGACGATGATGGGCGATGGCGTTGATGGCCGCGAGCCGCACCGTCGTGGCCTCGTCCGCGAGCGACAGCACCAGCGGATCGGCGAACCGTTCCTCTCCAAACTTGCCCATCAGCGAGACGGCCTTCTGCCGGATCACGGGATCGCTGTCCTTCGACGCCAGCAGGAGCTCGTCGTGATACCCCTCGCCCTGGATGTTCACGTAGACCGAGAGCGAGTTGAGCTTGATCGGCGTCAGCGAGGACTGCAGCAGCCGTTTGATCTTCGTGAGGACTTCGTTCTTCAGCTCCGGGAACGCGGCCACGAGCGCGGAGATCGAGTTCACCGCGGCCTGCTGCGACGCGACGTCGGGATCGTCCAGCTTGGCCAGCAGGTAGTCGCACGACGTCGGATCGGGGATCTCGCCCATCGTCTCGATGGCCAGCCGGCGGATCATCGGATTGTCGTGATCGAGGAACGGCAGGACGCTGGGGATCGTGTCGCGGCCGCCGGTGACGTTCACGACGCGCAGCAGCAGGCCGAGGATCTCGTCCTCTTCCTCATTGAGGAGCGCCGCGAGGATGGCCGGCACGCCGGCGGGACCGAAGTCGATCAGCGCCTGCGCCGCCACTTCCGCCGTGTCGGGATGGGAGAGGTAGTTGCGCAGCACCGGCAGGGCGCGCTCGTCCCCCGACCAGCCGAGGAACTTGAGGATGAAGGCGCGCACTTCGCGCTTGGGCGTCGAGTGCAGGTGCTCGATGAGCGGCTCGATTTTCTCGCGTGGAAAGGACTCGCGGAAGCGCGCCTGGATCAGATGCCGCTCCGCCTCTTCCACGATCCGTGGCTTCGAAGCCTCGGCAATCCGGACCAGCGCCCGCAACGCGGTGAGGTTCAGCTTCTCGTCCGTGGCGATGATGCGCAGGAGGAAGTTGACGGTGCCGACGTCGGCGATCTTGCCGACCGCCTCGAGCACCGGCTTGCGGAGCGATTTCTCGGAGTAGAGCGGCAGGATGGCAGGCAGCGCGGCGCGGTCGCCGATCTCCCCCAGCGCCTCGATGACGTGGAACTTGAGCCAGAGGTCTTCGCGCTCGCCGAGCACGCGCACGAGGTGCGGCAGCGCGCTGGCGTCGCGATATTTGCCGAGCGAGGAGACGATGGACGACGCCACGTTCACGTCGAACTCGGTCGTGAGGAGCTCGAGCAGCGTGTCGAACCCTTCGCGGCTGCGCAGGTCGCCGATCAGGTTGACGAGCGAGAGGCGCACGTCGATGTCCTGCTCGCGCCTGAGCCGCGCCACGATCGGCGCAATGGCCGGCCCGCCGATGCGGATCAACGCCTCGGTCGACGAATTGCGCTTGCCCGCGTTCTCCGAGTCGGCCAGCGCGTCGAGCAGTCCCTCGACGATCTCCGGACGGGCATCGCGCACGAAGCCGTCGACGACGGTCTTGCGCACGCGCCAGTCCTTGTCGCCGAGGAGCTCGAACATGAGCGGGAGATTGCTGCTGGCCGTCGATTGGGCGACGAGGAAGGCCGCCTTCTGCCGGGCGTCGGGATCGGCGGAGCGGGCCTGTTCGATGATGTGCGGGTCGGCGGTCATTGCGTCCCCGTCTTCAGGCGGTCCAGCTCTTCCCGCTTCATCTGCACGAACTGCTGCAGCGTCTCGGTGTAGATCTCGGTGTCGCGGCGTACGCGCACCGGCACGCGCGAGTCGTAGTACTGGCGGCCTTCCTCGATCTCGGCCTTGAGCA
>DASVSV010000581.1:0-8932 GCA_036387915.1 Thermoanaerobaculia bacterium | reverse complement strand
TTCGGAACCTGGAGCGGAGGGATCCGAAGCTCTATGCGGAGCTGAGCGCGAAGCTCGAGAAGCGGAGGCAGCGGATCTCCAACGAGAGCACGGCCGCGCCGGTGGACATCACGCTCGAAACCATCGTGCGCGAAGGACGGCCTGCCTTGCTGGTGCAGGACCATCGCATCACCGGACTGGACACCGCGATCGACGAGGCGTCGGAAGAGATCATGAAGCGGCTGCGCGAGGCCGCGCCCGTGATCGAGCCGCTGATTCCGCTCGTCGGCCGGATCGACGTTGCCAATCATCGCCGCGGCTTTCCGTACGTCGGCACGGGATGGATGATCGACAAGAACGTCGTGGCGACGAACCGTCACGTCGCGCAGCTCATTACTCGCGAAGAAAAGGGAACGTTCGTGTTCCAGCCCGGACGGCTCGGCGAGAAACTCCAAGTGGCGGTCGATTTTCGCCGCGAGCACGGCTCGGGTGTCACCGAATCCGCGCCGGTCACGCGCGTGATCTGGATGCAGACCGACGAGGACAAGGCCGATTTCGCGTTGCTCGAGATCGGCCGCCGCACCGACGGCAGAGACCAGGACCACATCAAACTCGCCGACGCTGACGCCGATCCGGACGCGCCGGTCGTCGTGGTCGGTTATCCCGCGCGCGCACCCGCGGACATCATTCCGGATCAGGCGTGGATGGACAGCATCTACGGCGGCACGTACGACGTGAAGCGCGTCGCGCCGGGCATGATGGGCAACGCCAGCCGCGGCTGGTCCACCCACGACGCCACCACCCTCGGCGGCAACTCCGGCTCCGTCGTCCTCGACATGAACACCGGCCGCGCCGTGGCGCTGCACTTCGCAGGCCTGTACATGATCGAAAACTACTGCGTCCCCGCGTCGACGCTGCGTCAGTATCTGAAGCATCGGGAGACCGCGGTGGTGGTGGACACACGAAAACCGGAAGAATCGAGGGCGGTGCAGCAGAGCGTCACGGTCGACGCGGGCGAAGTGAGCATCACCATTCCCCTGACCATCAAAGTCTCGCTCGGACAGGCCGTCGTCGATGATGGCAACGCGGTGACGCCGCCGCGGGCGCAGTCGCAATCGAAGCCCACGCCAGCGACCATCGGCTCGCGGGCTGTGCTCGACGCGGCGCGCTCACTCGCACGCGAGCTGCAGGGCGGGGGCGTGCTCGCCGTGCGTCACGGCTATCTGATCCGGAACAATCAGCTCAGCGACACCGCGTGTGTCGTCGTCGCCGCCGATCCCTCGCGCATCGAAGAAGTGCGTGCGCGGGCGCCGAAAGACTTCGCCGGTTTTCCTGTCGATGTGCGCAACGCCTCGCTGCGGGATCAGGCCGGCGAGACCGTCGACGTCGCCGAAGAGGCGCCGAGGAAAATCGCGTACAACGACGAAGATCGGACCGGCAAAGGGTTCAGCTTCGACTGGGTGGATGAAGAGATCGACGCCCGGATCCACGTCGGTCCGGAACGGAGCTGGACCGAGCTCCTGGAGTTTCTGACCGGCACCGAATCCGAGCTCGTTTCTTCGATCTACGAGTTTCACGCGGCGCACATCGCTGACGCACTCGAACGCGAGCTGCGCGAAGACACGACGCTCACGCTCGTCATGGCACCGCAGTCGCGCGACGGCAGTCATCACGCGGACGGCGACTTCGTGCGCGCCGAGCGCTTCGAAAAATGGGAGAGGAAATTCGGCCAGGAGAAGTTCGAGCGCATCTTCGTGCCGACCGGCAACGGCGGTCTGGTGGCAACGTCGTACCACATCAAAGTCACGGTGCGGGATCGCGACTCGTTCTGGCTCTCGAGCGGGAACTGGAAGCGCGCCAGCCAGCCGATGATCGCCAAGGCCGATCTGAACCGGCCGTCCGTCGCCGGCAAGGCCGGCAATCGCGAGTGGCACGTCGTGATGCGCAACGAGACGCTCGCCGACCGCTTCCGCAATCACATCCTTGCGGACTACCAGCAGTGTATCGAGCTGGAAGGGACGAACGAAGCCGTGGAGGACCAGGTTCTCGTCGACGTGCCGATGGCCGCGCTGGAAGCGATTGCACGGGAAGCCGCGCCGAAGCAGGTGTTCGAGCCGCTGCCCGTCAAACGGCGCGTACGTGTGAAGCCGCTGCTCACGCCCGACAGAAAAGGCGCGGTCTACTCGGACGCGGTGCTGAAGCTGATCAAGTCGGCGAAGAAACAGTTGCTGTTCCAGAACCAGTACATCAGCGTCGACGAACATTCGACCGGCTTCTTCAGCGATCTCGTCGACGCGCTCGTTGAGCGCTCGCAGGAAATCGAGGATGTGCGCATCATTCTGCGCAGCGGTGGCGACGGCTTCTGGGACAACATGGCCGAGCTCAAGCGCCGCGGCATGGACGTGAATCGCTGCGTGCGCCGCATCAGTGCGACGCATACGAAAGGAATCATCATCGACGGAAACAAGGTGCTCGTCGGAAGCCACAACTGGAGCTCCCTCGGCGTCACGCTCAATCGGGACGCGAGCCTCATCTTCGACGACGCGGAGATCGCGCAGTACTTCGCGGCGGTCTTCGAAGAGGATTGGGAACGCTCGTCCGAGATCCAGGCCGAGTCCGCGTTCGCCGGTGCGCCGCGCATTGCCGACCCCAACGTGCCACCGCCTCGCGGCTACGTGCGCATGCCGCTTTCCGACTATCTCGAGGGGTGATCCATGGCCGATGATGCAACGCCCGACGACAAAGCAACCGAGCGGCTGGCGAAGAGTTTTCGCGACCTTTCGCGCAAACTCGGCGGCATCACGCTCGAAAGTGTCACGCTGCGGAACGAAGTGAAACGCCACGTGCGCCGCGCCGAAGCCGCGGAAGCGACGGAGCTCGTCCGCGAGAGCGCGGCAGGCCCGGCGGGCTTCGGACTGGATGAAGTCTCAGCGCCGACGGCGGTCGCGGCGGTCGCGGAAAACGACGTCGTTTCCGCGGCCAGGCGCGCGGCGGAAAAAGTCGACAACGGCGAGACGTCGAAGGTCACGGCATTCGAGCGCGTCAGCCTCGAAGCAATCGTGCACCTGACCGGACGGCCGCCGCTGCGCTACACCGACGGAAAAGTGCAGCCGCCGCCGAACGACGAGGGCGACAACGGCCGCTGGCGCACCTTCATCGCCATCGCCCGCAAGAAAATCAATGACGCGTCGGCGTCCGTCGGCCAAGTGGCCATCGCGCGCGAGGCGAGGCCGCGCCAGCACGTCGGCACGGCGTGGCGTCTCGGCGATGATCTCATCGTGACCAATCGCCACGTCGCGTTCGAGTTCGTCCGCGACAACACAATCGCTCCGCCGGAGTGGGCGCTCGATCCTCGCCGGCCGGTCATCGTCGACTTCAACGTCACGGACGCTGCCACGACCGCGCGACGGTTTCCCGCGGCGGAGCTCGTGTACTGCGCACCGGAAGCGCACGTTGACGTAGCCATCCTGCGTCTCGACAAGAGCGCCGGTGCGCTGCCAGCTCCACTGCCGCTCGACTTCGAGGCGGGCAGCGTCGGCCGCGAGCTGAGCGTCGCCGGCTCGCCTGAGTTCCGCGGTGAAGAGGTTTACGTCGTAGGGCATCCGTTCCGGGCCATCGCATCGCAACAATCGCTGACGGTGTTTGGCAAAGCCGACGGCTTCAAACGCTGTTCACCAGGCCTCGTGACCGTGCTGCCGAACGATCCGCCGATGTCGTTCGAACATGACTGTTCGACGCTCGGCGGCAACTCCGGATCGTGCGTGCTCAGCGTTTCGCGCCACCGCGTCGTGGGCGTGCACTACGGCGGCGCGGACGTGGAGGTAGCGACCAGCATGGGCCGCGCGAATCTCGCTCTCGCCCTGGCCCGCCTCGGCCAGCATCGTCTGGCGACGATCTTCAGGCAGGGGAGGGTTTGATGACGGAGCAGCAGCTCGAGGACTTTGCGATCACCCTCGCGACGTACCTCGGCCGCGAGAACATCATCTGGCTCGCCAACGAAATCTTCGGCTCGGACGAAGCCGTCCTCGACGCGAGCGACAAGCTCGACGACGTCCCCGCGTTCGCTCGTGCGATCGTCACGGCGATGCAAAACGACGGGCGTGCCGAGGATGCGATGGCGCTGCTGCTGCGGGAGGCGATGGCGCGGGGAAAACTGGCCGTGCGGCTGCGCTACATCCAGCGCGGCGGAAAGCTGAGCGACATCAAGAATCTGCAGAAGTTCGAGAGCGACATCGAGCCGTTCCTCAGCACGAGTGAATTTCTCTCCAACTTCCCGCGCGTCTCGAGGACGGTCTGCGCGATCGGCCTCGGCGATCCGGTGTACGACATCACAGGGACGGGTTTTCTCATCGGACCGGACCTCGTGCTGACGAATGCGCACGTGGTCCAGAACTATCTCGACTTCGACGGCGCGAAGATCACCGCCAATGGGCCGGGCAGTCAGATCTACTGTTTCTTCGATTACGTCGTCGAGCCGCAACCGCAGGTGCCGCCGACCGCGCACACGAAGTGCGTCGTCGTCAGGGCGAAAGACCCGGGGTGGCTCGAGGATGCGAGCGACCTGCTGCCGGCCGAAGGTGCGCCCATCACGCCCGGCGCAAATGCGCAACGACGCTATGACTACGCCCTCATCCGCCTGGAGAAGAAAATTGGCAACCTCCCTGCCCGCTCCGGAGGCGGCGCGCCGCGCGGGTGGCTGACGTTTCCGGACGCCATCGACGTGCTGACGCAGAACCAGCGCATCCTCGTCTATCAGCATCCCGGGCGCGCGCCGCAGCATTTCGACATCGGCCGTTTCAAGGCCCGCGATGCGACGCAGACACGCGTTCGCTACACCGTCAACACCGCGGACGGGTCGTCAGGCGGCGCGGCCGTCGACGCGCGAGGAACGTTGTTCGCGCTGCACTCGGCGGGACTCAATGAGGTCGTCGACGGCAATCAGCTCAACCAGGGAGTGCAGATCGATCTCATCGCGGAGCAGTTGCTGGCGAATGTGCCGGAACTGCAGAACCTCCCGTCGGCGGACGATCGCCCGTTCTGGTCGCTCAGCGACAAGGAAGAAGATCCCCAGCCAGTGATCGGCCGGGATCTTTTTCGGGAGCGCGTGCTCGAACTGCATCACGATCCGAAGAAGAACAATCCGCCGAAGGTGATGGCGGTGTGGGGACCGGAAGGATGTGGGCTGCGCTACACCACGAAACTGCTGCGGCGCCTCGTCGGCCGCGAGACGCGCGTCGCCGAGTTCTCGGCGGACAAGCTGCAGCAGTACGAGGCCGACGCGTTCGTCAGCGAGGTCGCGCGATTGCTCGTTCTGCCGGGCCGGCTGGACAATCCGATTCCGGCGAAGACGGAGACGGAAGCGGTCTCACGCTGGCTACGCACCGATCTTCCACGGTGGCTCGCCGTCCGCCTTGAAGAAGGTGCGACCGACGAGCCGCATCGCTTTCCTGCCTGGCTCGTGTTGCACACCGCCGTCGCGGACTTCCGCTGGCCCGACGAGCTCGAGCAGGTCGTCGCCGCGATTGCCGGTGCGCGCGACCGTGGTCAGCCCGGTATCGACATGCCGCACCTGCGCGTGCTGGTCCTCGGCTCGAACGTTGATTCGGTGCCGTCTTTGGCGGGCGTCGACTGCATCGAAGACGACCTCACCACGTACACGACGTACAAGCAGGAATTCGCCGATTGCCTGAGCCGTGCGCTGTTCTCGATCGACCGGCAGTCCGACATCGGTGACCTCGCGAACTGGGAAATCGCGGCCGAAGAGTTCATCGAGGATCTCCCCGCATCGAAATGGCGCAAGAAGCTGAGTCGCCACGTTCGCAACATCGTGCTGAAACGGAAGGGGCAGCGATGAGCATCGGACCACGGAAGAAAGCCGCCATTCCCGAGTGGGCGCGCGCGGCGGTCGAAGAGTCGTTCGACGAGCCTGAGCCTAGGACCGTCCACGATCATCGCAACGCCGTCGCCTGGCCGCTTTTTGTCGAAGCGGCGACGCTCACGAACTTCGTGCCGAAAGATCTGCTTCCAGGCTTCCTTGAAGGCGACGCACGGAAACACGCGGAGAAGCAAATCCTGCGCTTCGCCGAGTTCTCTGAAGCCGAAGGCGGTGTGCGCTGGTCCCTCACCGGCGCAGCGCGGCGTGAGGTGCTCGAGGCTTGCGCACCTGGCGAGTTGCTGCAGACGGCCGCGAGCGGAACGTCGGCAGATCCTGTCAAGACCGCACTCGCCAACCTGGTGATGAGCGGTGGCCGCATCGACGTTGCTTCTCTTGCGACCAAAGACCTCGAAGCGACCCGGATCGCCACGACATGGCTCAGCGGAGCGAAGGTCAGCGGACCTTCGCTCGCGGACATGGATCGCGAGCTGGAGCTGCGCAGCCTCCTCGCGCCCTTCGAACGCATGACGGGGAAGCAGGACGGAGGCGACCGCTTCTTCGGCCGCGCCGACGAAATCGAGACGCTGCGCGCCTACGTCGGCGTCGTCCCCGCGGCGCGGTTCGGGCAACGTGTTGCCCGCGTGGCCCAGGCAGCCATCGACTTCGTCCTGCGCCGCACGCACGAGCCGATCAGCGTGTGGGGCACGGGCGGGGTCGGCAAGACGACGCTCATCGCCGTCTTCATGCTCGAGCATGCGCGTGCCGCGGCGTCGCAGTTCCCATTCGTTTATCTCGACTTCGACCGCGCGACGGTCAGTGCGAGCAACCGTGCGGCACTGCTGATGGAAATGTGCCGCCAGGTCGGCGCACAGTTCGAACAGCTCACGGGAAAGATGGCCGACCTGCGCGAGCGCCTCGCGCCGCTCTCGCGCGCAACGGGGAGGAGCGCGGAAACTGACGAGATCAGCCGCCTCGTTCCCCATCTGCGCACGTTTCGCACTCTCATCGACGAGGCGTTTCCGTCGCAGCCGTTCCTCCTGGTCTTCGACACGTTCGAGGTCGTGCAGTACGGACCCGATCAGGTTGCCGCACTCGAAGAGTTCGTGCGCGAGCTCGGCATCCGGCGCGACTGGCCGCGCTTGCGCGTCGTCATCTCCGGACGCGCAGAGGTGAAGTCGTTCGATGGACCGATGCAGCCGCTGGAGCTCGGCGCGCTCGACTACGACAGCTCCGCACAAATGCTGGAAACGCTGGCACGTGACGCCGGCAAAGCGATCACCTATCCCGACGCGGAGCGTCTCATCACCGCTATCGTGAAGGTCGTGCGCGACCGTTCCAACAGCGGCGTCCGTCCGCTCCGCCTGCGCATCCTCGGCGAATTGTTCCGGAGCGCGACGCAAAGCGGCTCGTCACTCGTGGCGTCTCTCATCGACGAGTTCACGAACCCGAAGAGCGGCAGGAAACAGGCGGGCGCGCTGCTGTTCAACGGCATTGTCGTACGGCGCACGATCGGACACGTGCGCGATGCCGACGTCGCCGCACTGGCCGATCCCGGACTGGTGGTACGGCGGATCACCAGGGACGTCATTCGCGACGTCATGACCCGCGGGACGCCCATACCGGCCGGCTCCGATCCCGGCGATCCCGAAACGTTCGAGCCGTGGATCGTCGACGACAAGAAGGCGCAGAAAATCTTCGACGCATTTGCGGCGGAGGTGAGTCTGGTAACGCGCGAAGGCGATGCGTTACGCCACCGTCAGGACGTGCGCAGCGACATGCTGCCGCTCATCCGCGACCAGCGTCCGCACGCATTCGAGCGCCTCCACCGGCTGGCCTTCGAGCACTTCCTCGAAAAGATCACGCAGAATCCGAGCGACGCGGCATCGCGTGGCGAATTCGTGTACCACGGCCTCTGGCTCCACGAAGACCTCGACCAGCTCGACCGGTACTGGCCGCCCACCGACCCGCAGATCGACGAGCGTGAATTCGAGCCAGGCTCGGAGCAGGAGATCTACCTCCGCCTCAAGCGCCACAAGGACGTCACGCCCGACGAGATGCGCAAGATGACGGCGAACGTCGGATTGTCATGGCTGGCTCAACGCGGCGACCACCTCGTCACCGAACTGCGCCTGACCGAGTACGTGGAAATGATTCGCGCCATCGGCCGGTCGGAATACGAGGTGTTCGACACGCGGGCAGATCTCGCCGCCATCGCGGCCCGCGTGCTGTATCGCGCGGGCGTGTGGCGTGAGGCGTCGTCGCTGGCGCGGCGGCACATCACGCCGCCGCTGAGGCTGACGAACGAGCACGAAGTGTCGATGCTCCGGACCTGGGCCACGATCGCCGCCAAGTCGCACGCGGGCGCGCGAGAGCTCGACGTCGAGCATACGGTTGCTCAACGGATCGAAGATCCGTTGATCCGCGCCGAGGTGCTCGCGCACTGCTGCATCGGAGTCTCGCGAACAGCGGATACGGCATTGGAGAACATGGTCCCTCACATACGGCCGGCGCAGTGGCGCCGGGACATACGGACGCTCCGTCTCGTGATCGCGAGCGGCGTGCGAGGAACTGAACCGCTGTACCGCCTCTATGTCGAAGGGACGAGGCAACTCCCCCGCGACTGGACCATTGCAACGATCCTCACGCGCATTCGTGGCAGGGAGACGAAGCTCGACGAGATCGACGACGTATGGAACGAGGAAAAGCACCGTTATCTCGATTCAGCCGAACTGAGGGTTGGCCTGCGTGCTCTCGCCGCTTCCGATCATTCCGACTGGATGGTGCCGTTCGGCAATGCCATCACGCGCAGTTTCAGCACCCACGGAAGGGAAATCGAGAAAGCGGCGCTCCTGGTATCGACAAGTCACGACAGCATCAACCGCGTCCTGCGTGCGCGCGACGGTCACTCGCTGCTGCAGATGATCGTCGCCGACGGTGTGCTCATGCGTTTCGCAGAGGGCGTAGCGAAATACGCGAAATCGTATGACTATCCCGAGTCGGCGCCGGAGATGGCGCAGGCGCTCGTGCACTGGCACCGCAAGACAATGCCCAAGGAGTTTGCACAATAGTTTCGCGTCG
>DASVSV010000580.1:0-26890 GCA_036387915.1 Thermoanaerobaculia bacterium | reverse complement strand
GAGGGGCAACAAACATGGCTCTCGCCAGACGCTCCATTTGTTGCCCTTCTCCCCTCGTGAGGGGAGAAGGTGCCGAAGGCGGATGAGGGGTTTTCGCTCGCGCTAAGTTAAGGCCATTGACCCTAACCCTCTCCCCGCTCTTCGCGGGGAGAGGGGACTGGTTGTCCCGAGACGGCCGCTCTTCCTCGGGTGGCGGCCTCTTTCCTCTTTCCTCTTTCCTCTTTCCTCTTTCCTCCGCCCACCAACTGTTACCATTTGTACCAATTCGGCACGCAAGCGTTAGTCGCACGCACAGTCCAAGAACGCGCAACTAACACAAATCCAGCAACTTAAAGACAGCCACACCCCGTGGCACATCCCTCGCTGAGGAGACGCGACCATGATGAAGCACCGCAACAGCCGCGGGTACTCGGTGATGGAGATCCTCGTCGTGATCGCGATCATCGGGGTTCTCAGTCTGGTCACCGTCCCGGCCTTCATGAACTTCCAGCGGCGGAACGCCGTTCGCGCCGGACTGCGCTCGTTCACCGCCGACGTCCGTGCGTCGCGCCAGTACGCGATCACCAGGAACGCGATGGTACGCATCCAGTTCTACGGCGGACGCGAGTACCGCATCTTCCAGTCGACCGACAACGGCACCACCTGGAACGCGGCGCCGGTCGGGGCCGGAGGCGAGGGGGCCACGCACATCCGCGCGCTGCCCGAGGCCATGGTCTTTTCGGCGAACACGTACGACGACAGCGACATCACCGCGGACGGGCGCCGGGACATCGACTTCCGTTACGACGGCACCGTCGGCGATTTCAAGAACGGTGAAGTGACCAACGGCACCGTCACCCTCAGGACCGAATGGAAAGACATCAAGAACACGGTTCTCGTGCAGATCTCGAACACGGGCCAGATCAAAACGACGGAGAGCACCGCACCATGAAGCGCCAGCACCAGCGCGGCTACAACCTGATCGAGCTCCTCATCGCCATCGCCATCCTCGGCGTCGTGCTGCTGTCGGTCCTGAGCCTCTTCATCTGGGGGCGGAAGAACGTCTACAGCGGCAAGCAGATGACCACCGCCATCGCCATCGGCACGCGCGTCGTCGAAGATCTCGCGCCGCTGACGAAGGAAGACATCTACAACGGCGTCTTCGACATCACCGACGCTGCCACGGGGACGCAGATCAAGTTCGGCAACCCGGAGCGGACGTACGAGAACGCCGCCATCCGCTCCACCAAGGCCGGCATCATCACCGGCTACGCCGACCTGCAGAAGCAGAGAGCGCTGGGGCCGAAGTTCCTCGACAAGTGGACGACCCAGTTGCAGGAGACCCTCCCCGACGGCACCAAGAGAGATCGCCTGCTCGACGGTGCGGTGACCGTCATCCTCACCCCCAGGAACGACACCGTCTCGCCGGAGAAGTTCGGCACCGCGGCCATCATGCGCGTCCGCGTAATCGTCTCGTGGAGCGAGAACCGCCGCCGCCGCGAAATCATCCTCGACAGCGTCAAAGCCAGCTAACCCAGCGGAGAGACCATGCATCGGAACACTCGTTCGACCCTTCAGCGCCAGCGCGGCTTCACTCTCATGGAGATCCTCGTGGCCGTGGCCATCTTCGCCACCGTCATGATCGTCGCGCTGCTGCTGTACGACCGCAGCAACCGCGTCTTCAAGACGACGAACGAAGCCGCGGAAATGCAGCAGAACACGCGCGTCGCCTACGAGAAAGTGGTCGCCGACCTGCGCATGGCCGGCTTCGACTACAAACGCGCCGGCACCCCCTCCACCGGGATCCCGGCGCCGTGGGTCGCGGGACGCACCTACAGCGCCGGCGCGCTGGTCACGCCGACCACACCGAACGGCCACGTCTATCGCGCCATCGTTCCGGGCACGAGCGCCAACCCCGAGCCGGGCTGGACCAAAGGCAGCGGTGACGTCATCAACGACAATGCGCCGCTGCAGTGGCAGGAATCGGGCGCGCCGGTCTACGAGCAGCCCGACGAGCAGATCGAGTTCGCCCACAGCAACGCCATCACCCTGCGCGCCAACTTCGACTACGGCGACGTGAGCACGCCCGACAAGGGACGCGAGACCGATCTCGAGAACTCCACCGGCGGCCGCTTCCCCATGGTCACCACCGGCAACGACGAGATCGTGACCTACGCCCTGGTCTCGCGCTCCGGTCATGCCGACGCGAACAAGGACAGCATCACGTTCTACGCCGACGTCAATCCCGAGAACACCGCCCCTTCGCGCCGCTCCTATCCGGGCGGCTCACCGGAACGCCTGATCACCATTCCCAACGTCGACCTGACCAACAAATACCCGCCGTACACGCTGATGCGTTACACGATCGGCAAAGACGGCAAGGTGGTCGAGAC
The DNA here is from genome assembly GCA_036387915.1 of Thermoanaerobaculia bacterium. Classification (GTDB taxonomy): domain Bacteria; phylum Acidobacteriota; class Thermoanaerobaculia; order Gp7-AA8; family Gp7-AA8; genus QHVT01. Next base: position 24,518 of record DASVSV010000580.1, on the reverse strand, counting down.
CGCGCTGGCGGACAACATCCGCAGCCTCACCTTTCAATACTGGGAGGACGCCCAGGCCACGCGTCCGCTGACCGACCTCCTCAACGCACCCGTCACGAACATCGGCGGCGGCGGCATGTACGACCCCGCCAAACCAAACGAGAAGATCGACGCCCGCATCATCCGCGGGAAGATCCGCGCCATGACGGCCAGCATCGTCGGCATGAACCCGCAGCCCGACCCCAACTACACGAACGCGACCGACACCGTGGCGCCGAAGTACCGCCAGTACGCTCTTCAGAGCACCGTCGTCGGCCGCAACCTCGGACTGGAAGGCATCCCGCAGTCCACCAGCAATCCTCCCGGCCCGCCGACCGTCACCGCCGTCTGCACCGGCTATTGCGGCGTCGCCTATCTCACCTGGAAGCCGGCCGAAGGAACGACCGACACGACGTACACCGTTCTCTATGACACCAGTTCCGCCGGCTCATTCAGCGGCGTGCTGCCGGCCGGCTCGCAGACCTCGTACGCCGTCGACCTGACGCAGCTCATCGGCAGCGGCACGACGTTCTACTTCCGCGTCGCCGCCACCAACTCGAACGGCACGACGCTCTCGACGAACTTCGTGACGGCCGAGGTCAAGAACGCCACGAAACCGAACGCGCCGACGGACGGCGTCGCGTCGGGTGGTGCAGTCACCGGCGCCCCTGCCGCCACTGCCAACCAGATCGACGTGAGCTGGAAAGCGCCGATCGGCAACGCCAGCGGCACCGTCTCCTGCTCCGCCCCCACGCCCACCGCGCCGGACGTGGTCTCGGGCGAAATCAAAGGCTTCCGCCTCTATCGCTCCAGGACCGCCGGGTTCGACCTCACCACCGCCGGTGTCGAGCAGCTCTTCAACGAAGAGACGGGCGGCGCGACGACAGACGGCTCCGGCCTCTGGCGCTTCGTCGACACGAACGTCGGCAATTGCGAAAAGTATTACTACCGCGTGCAGGCCGTGGAATGGTGTGCCGCCTCCGCCGCCACCAACACCACCAACAACACCGCCACCGCCATCAGCGACCTTTCCACGGAAATCGCCGGCGAGGCGATCTCCACCGTCAAGCCGAAGCAGGTGCAGAACCTCAAGGTGCACCCCGACAGCATCTGCGACGCCGACACCGGCAAGTGCTATCCGATCAGGCTGACCTGGGACAAGGTGCTGCAGGACGTCAGCAACAAGAACGTCCTCGTCCGCAATTACGACATCTACCGCCAGCGCAAGAAGGGCGGTTCTTACGACGAGCCCACCAAGACGCTGGCCGGCTCGGTTGCGGACGGCTCCACGACGTGGAGCGAGCCCGCTTCGCTCGCCTACTCCGACACGCTGGGAGTCAAGTACTCCTACGAATACACCGTGCACGCGACGTACTGCGGCCTCGACGGCATCGACGCCGTGGTGGTCTTCCCCGACGAATGCAGCACCGGCGCAACGATCACCCCGAACATGCTCGGGCCGGGCAGCGGCACGGTCTACGATCCGTGGCAGAACGTGGACAGCCTGCAGGTCGGAGCGTATGCGACGAAACCGCTGATCGGCGTCGAGTACAGGGTTGACGGCGTCGGCGGCTTCAGCCCGCTCTCCCTCCCGTACGTCCTGCCCTGGACCGACAGCGGCGACGGCGAGACGCACACCGTGGAGTTCCGCTTCAAAACGGCCGACTGCACCGAGCTGGAGACGGTTTACATCCAGGACGACGCACCGTCGTGCGAGCTGACCGGGACGGTCGTGAGCACCGCCGGCACGACGACCAGGCTCGACATCAACCTGGTCAGCACCTCCTCGGAGATCATCACCATCGACAGCATCGACGTGCAGTGGGCCGGACAGACCGGGTTTGCGTGGAACTCCATCACCATGCCCAGCGGCGCCGTCACCTCCGCCGCCGGCACGCCTGCCAACGCGCGCACGGCGACGTTCACCCCGACCGCTGCCGCCGACCGGAAGATCGCCGCGGGAGGCGCGCACAAACTGGTGATGAACTTCAGCAGCGCCGGCGGCACGGCCCTCGGCTCGAGCGTGGCCGCGGTGCGCGTCAAGTACACGATTCCGTCGACCAACACGGTCGTACACGACTGCGCCGTTCCGCTCGGACGCTGCGCCGTGACCGGAAGCGGCGTCACCGCTTCCACGTCGACGTTCAGCGTTCCAATCGCGAATCCATCCGACGAACAACTGAGCGTGAAGGCGTTCACGATCACCTGGACCGGTCAGAACAAGTGGGGCTGGGGCTCGGTCACACTTCCGAATGGTACGGTCGTGAACGTCACCACCGCCGCTGCCGGCGGGACGCAGACCTTCACCCTGGCCACGCCGCAGACGGTCGATGCCAGCGGAGACTTCAACCTGGTCATGAATATGGTCGAAACTGGCAACAACCCCCAGGCACTTGCACCAGCCAACGTCACCAGTGTGCTGCTCAACTACACGACGCCGGCATCGGGCACGGTCGTCATGACGTGCCGCGTCAAATAAGGACGAGAGGAACAGACGATGCGCAACCATCTGCCGAAATCCCACAGGCGTCGCCGGAACCGCGGGTCCCGCGGCTCGGCCCTGCTCGTGTCGCTCATGGTCATGGTCGGGCTCTCGCTCCTCGGCCTGAGTTTCGTGGCCATCTCCGAGACCGAGAACGCCATCTCCGTCAATGAGAGGAACAAGACCCAGACTACGCATCTGGCCGAGGCCGGGGCCAAGACGGTCGTGCAATGGTTTCAGGATCCGGCGACCATGAAGGCCCGCGGCCTGCTGCCGGCGAATGACGTCAACTTCAAGACCGAGCGCCTCGTGTCGGCATACAAGGGGTATTACAAGCCGACGCTCGCCACCGACGTCCTGTTCGACACGCCCTTCGGGCCGAAAGAGCGGGACATGTTCTTCGGCGACGAAGAACATGCCGACATCAAGATCATTGACGAAGCAAACACCGCCTCCACGGCTTTCCTGAAGACACTCAATGAGTCGCTGTTCGCGAACGACGACGCCGGAAAAATCACAGCCATCCGGGTCTATGCACCGCCCAACGTCGGCGGTACGACCGTCAATGGTTTCTGGGTCGGCGGACAGCGTTATGGCGTGGCCACCATCGCGGTGACGGCGCAGAAATTCTCGAAATCCGGCACGCCGATCTCGCAGTCCGTCTGCCGGATGGTCCTGGCGCCGTTCCCGCTGCCCGGACCGAGCGGCGCCATTCAGTCGGTCGGCGGCATCGAGACCAACGGCGCCTATGTCGTGCACTGGGGCGCCGTCGAGTCCGAGCAGACCACCACGACGTTCGTCAAACGCGAATTCACGTCCTTCCCGTGGTTCGACGCATACGACCACGCCTATTTCGAGCAGGGCTACGATTCCTCGCGGGTCTGGCAGCCGGGTACCGTTTACATCGGCCACGCCGACACTGGAAAACGCCTGGGCGACACTGTTCGGCCCACGACCGCCGCGATTGCGCAGTTCCACGAATTCGTGGCCATCCAGGGCGGCACGAGCCACACCACCGAGCCGAACTGGTCGCTCTATACCGGTGCCGGCGCCACAGTGACGGACGGCACCGTGGTCTGGCGACGGCGCTCGCCATCGGTCTATCCGATCGCCGTCTCCACGGGCCCGGTCTACCGCCGCCGGGCCTGGCTCTGGGAGATGATCGGCCGCAGCGTCGAAGACCCGTGGTTCCAGGTCCGCACTCGCGGCCGCATCGACGGCAAGGAGTACGGCCAGGGACCGGCGAACATCCCCCATGCTTATGACTACGCGGCGAACGCCGACGCCAACATGGCCATTGCCGGCAACTTCGCCACGCCCGGCGCGAACCGCTCTCACTACTTTCAATACCAGACCTTCAATCAGCGCGACCAATACAAGCAGGTGGCCATTCCCCGCTTCGATTATGACTTCTGGAAATCCGCGGCCATTGCGGGACGCGGACAGGAAGGCGTCTATTACCTCGAGCACGTCGGCAGCGGGAAGTTCAGCGACGGCGTGACCACCCAGACCTTCGAGGACTGGATCGATGACAAGCAGGGCTTCCTCTTCTTCGACAGCGAGAACAACCTCAATCCGCAGAACGGCGGCGGCACGCTCGTCCAGTCGGCCGCCGATCCCTGTGGCGCCAAGGGCGTCATCTACATGAACTTCAAGCAGATGAAGTCCACCGGCTGCGACGGCAAGGACGGTTACTACAACATGCCGGGCGAGCATTATCGCGACATCGGCTACCGCAAAGTGAACGAGGTCACCTCCGGCGGAAAAGTCAAAGGTGACTTCACCACGGATGCCGCCGGCAACTTCATCACCGACAAAGCCTTCAACGGGGAGTGGGATTATCAACCTTTGCCGTGGAGCAACGGCGGCGTCGCCGACAACGGTGTGTTCGACGTCTGTCTGGCCCAGAAGACGCTCACTCGCGAGAGCGACGGCAACATGAACGCCTGGGTCCCGCTGCCGTACTACCCCGGCTGCACGGTCGGCAACAACATCGCCACGCCGGGCTGCAACTGCTCCGAGCCGCACGAGCCGTACCTCAACCTCCGCTATCGCGGTGCCAAGGTCGGCGTCGAGGCCGGCTGGGACGACCCGAACAACGTCATCTCCGTATATCCGAAGAAGACCACCGACAAGGACGACCCGTCGACCGCTCCCGTGGCCTGCACGGCCGCCGACGTGGCCACCGTCGCCGGCCAGGAAAAGTGCGCCACGAACGCCTTCGACCGCCGCGGCGCGCTGGCCTTCATCGAGAAACATGCCGGCGGCGCCAATATCGGCGCCGAAGGGGTCCTCTATAACGAAGGCACGTACGACTCGACCGGTAACGCCGCGTACTACGGAGCGGTCGTCGTCAAGGGAACCGTCAGCCCGAACGGGACGCAGGAGATCTGGTTCGACGAGTGCCTGGTGAAGGAATGCTGGCCCCCCAGCCGCATCCCCTTCCCCCGCGTCCTCGTCACCTCGACCCACATGCAGTGAGTTTTCCGCACCTGCCGGGAGGGCGCCGCGAAGCGGCGCCCTCCTGGTCCGGAAAAGGCCCGTGGTAAGGTCAACAGGTTGACTTCCACTTCCACCAAACACGATCCGATGTCGAGCTGGCTGCGGCTGGCCAAGCCGATCGCCGCCAGGCTCGGTTCGGACGGAGTGCTGGTCCTCGACCTCGGAGCGTCCGGCGCGCTGCTGTCCGGCCGCGGCCAGTTCACCGCCGGCACGGAGCAGACGCTCTCGTTCGCGGATGGCGGACTGCGCGTGCAGTTGCGCTGCATCGTCACCGGCGTCGAGGAGCATCTGCTGACGCCGGACCGCGATCTGCTGGTCCGCTTCCTGGAGCGCAACGAGGCGCTGGAGAGTTTCATCTCCGGCTACCGCGAACAGGTCCGCCTGGCGGCCGAGGCGAATGCGCGCGGCGAGATCGAAGACAACGTGATCGACGGCGATCGCACGCTCTCCGACCTCGGCTCCGCGATGCGCAGCAATCCCGCCTACACCCGCTGCCGCTTCGACGGCACGAAGTGGACCCGCGAGCGCACCCCCGAGCGCGACCAGCCCCACGACGGCTTCACCATCGCCGCCTACGAGCCCGACGAACAGATCGGCCTCCTGCAACAGGCCTACGACGAATCCGACGACGACGGCCGCCACCTCCTCCGCGAGTTCGCCGCGGCTTCGCTGTCGAAGGGCTGAGGGGACAGAGCTCGCAGCTCTCGCCGCCGCTGGCGCGTAACGGAGCGCCGCCGTCCCGGCGGCTGTAGGGGCAGGCGTCCCGCCTGCCCTCACTGTGGCGGCGGGACGCCGCCACGTACAGCCGGCGAGGACGCCGGCGCTCCTCCCAGGGCCGCGCGATCGCCGTCACTCGCTCGGGATGAAAAATCAAACCGAGTCTCGAAGCTGGGCTGGACGCGTTTCCCGATTCGTCACGGCGTGCTGACCGGCGTGGGGAGTAAGCTGACCGGGCGGTCAGTTTACCGGCCACGTACGTCAGCATGACCACCAAGGAAGCAGTCGTCGAGCAGTTTCGCTGTCAGGCCATCCGCGACGCCGCCATGCGTGTCGTGGCCCGCAAGGGGTACGACCACGTCACCGTGCAGGACATCGCCGACGAGGCCGGCATTGCCAAGGGCACGGTCTACCTCTACTTCAAGTCCCGCGAGGACATCCTGCAGAAGACGATGTCCGTCTCCTTCGAGGACTTTCACGCGCGCATCGCCGCCGCCATTGCCGGCGGCGGAGCGTTCCCGGAGGTCGTGGAGCGCGTGGTCCGCACGCAGCTCGAGTACTTCGACGAGCGGAAGGAGTTCTTCCGCCTCTACGTGGCCATGGCCGAGCCCCTCGGCGAGCGGCGCCTGAAGAAGCACGCCGCGTATCGGACGCACATCGCGCAGCTCGCGGCCATGGTCGAGAACGGCGCGCGCAACGGCGAAGTGCGCGACGAGCCCGCGGACCGCGTGGCCATCGCCGTGGCCTCCACCATTCGCGATCTCGCGTTGCAGCGCCTCGCCGAAAAGAATCCCCGACCCCTCGCTGATGACGTCGCGTTCATCCGCGACTACATCTGCCGCGGCATTGCCGCCCGCCCGTAACTGAATCAGGAGCCGTCATGAACCGTTTCGTCATCGCCCTGCTGTCATTGCTTTCCCTCGCTGCCGCCGCGTGCAGCAAATCCGAGGCGGCCAAGCCGGCGCCGCCGCCACCGGGGGTCGTCGTCGCGGCCGTCGTGCAGCAGGACGAGCCGGTGCGCCACGAGTGGATCGGCACGACGCAGGGCGACGTGAACGCCGAGATCCGTCCGAAAGTAGACGGCTATCTGCTGCGGCGCGTGTACACCGAGGGGAGCTACGTGCGCGCGGGGCAACTGCTGTTCGAAGTCGACGCGCGTCAGGCCCAGGCGCAGTTGCAGCAGGCGCAGGCCAATCTCGCCCAGGCCGAAGCGAATCTGGCGAAGGCCGACCGCGACGTCACGCGATACGAACCGCTGGCCGCGCAGCGCGCCATCAGCCAGCAGGAGCTCGACAACGCCCGCAGCGCGCAGCAGGCCGCGCGGGCGAACGCCGGCGCACTGCGCGCGGCCGTCGCCAACGCGCGCCTGATGACCGGCTGGACGCGCGTCACCTCGCCCATCGGCGGCATCGCCGGCATCGCCAACGCGCAGGTCGGCAACCTCGTCAGCCCGCAGACGGTGCTGACCACCGTGTCGAAAGTGGATCCGATCCGCGTCAACTTTCCGATGAGCGAGCAGGAGTATCTCCGCTACCAGCGCGATCCGGCGATGCGCGACGCGGAGCTCGAGCTCGTCCTGGCGGACGGCAGCGTCTTTCCGCACAAGGGACGGATCGCGCTCTCCGGACGCGACGTCGACGTGAAGACCGGCACCATCACCGTCGTCGGCACCTTCCCCAATCCCGGCAACCTGCTCCGTCCCGGCCAGTACGCCAAAGTGCGCGCCACCACTGACGTCCGCCGCGGCGCTCTGCTCGTGCCGCAGCGCGCGGTGAACGAGATGCAGGGCATCTCGCAGGTCGCCGTCATCGGCGCGGGCAACATCGCCGAAGTGCGTCGCGTGAAGACAGGCGCGCGCAGCGGCAGCCTCTGGATCATCGAGGAAGGCCTCGAGCCTGGCGAGCGCGTCGTGGTCGAAGGCTTCTCGCGCGTCAAGGACGGGCAGGTGGTCTCGCCGAAGGAGGCGAACTAACCCATGGCTCGTTTCTTCATCAACCGTCCCATCGTCGCCATCGTCATCTCCATCCTGACGGTCCTCGGCGGCCTGGTCGCGCTCTTCAACCTGCCGGTCGAACAGTTCCCCGACCTCGTCCCGCCGATGATCCAGATCCAGGGCCAGTACCCCGGCGCCGACGCCATCACGATCGAACAGTCCGTGGCCACGCCGATCGAGCAGCAGATGAACGGCGTGGAGAACATGCTGTACATCCAGTCGACGAACGCCGGCGACGGCACGTACTCGACGCGCGTCACCTTCGACGTCGGCACCGACCGCAACACCGCGCAGGTCAACGCGCAGAACCGCGTCTCGCAGGCCACGCCCAGCCTGCCGACGGAAGTGAGCCAGTACGGCCTCACCTACCGCAAGACACAGGGCTCGCCGCTGATCCTGATCTCGCTCTATTCGCCGAAGCGGACGTACGACCCGCTCTTCATCAGCAACTACGCGCTGATCAACGTCAACGACGCGATCTACCGCGTGCCGGGCGTCGGGCAGGTGCTGAACTTCGGCGCCGCGGAGTACGCGATGCGGGTCTGGCTCCAGCCCGACCAGCTCGCGAAGCTCGGCCTCACCGCGGGCGACCTGCAGCGCGCCATCCAGCAGCAGAACAGCGTCAACCCGTCCGGGCAGATCGGCGCGGAGCCGGTGCCCGCGGGACAGGAATTCACCTACACCGTGCGCTCGCAGGGGCGCCTCGTCACCGCGGATGAATTCGCGAACATCGTCGTGCGCCTCAATCCCGACGGCTCCGCGGTGCGGCTGCGCGACGTCGCGCGCGTGGAGCTCGGCGCGGTGTCGTATCGCCAGCGCGGACGCTTCAACGGCAATCCGTCCGCGAACGTGGCCGTCTTCCAGGCGCCCGGCTCCAACGCCCTCGAAGTGGCCGAGGGCGTGAAGAAGACGATGGAAGAGCTCAAGCAGCGCTTCCCCGCCGACATCGACTACACGCTCTCCGTCGACACGACCCGCCCGGTCACGGCCGGCATCGCCGAGATCCGGACGACGCTCGTCGAGGCCATGGTGCTGGTCGTGCTGGTGGTCTTCCTCTTTCTCCAGAACTGGCGCGCCACGCTGATCCCGATCATCGCCGTCCCGGTGTCGCTCATCGGCACGTTCATGATCTTCCCGATGCTCGGCTTCTCGATCAACACGTTGTCGCTGTTCGGACTCGTGCTGGCGATCGGCCTGGTCGTCGACGACGCCATCGTCGTCGTGGAAGCGGTCGAGCATCACATCGAGCAGGGGATGGCGCCGCGCGCCGCGACCATTCAGGCGATGAAGGAAGTCTCCGGCCCCGTCGTCGCCATCGCACTCATCCTCTCCTCCGTGTTCCTCCCCGCCGCGTTCATCGGCGGCATCCAGGGACGTCTCAATCAACAGTTCGCCGTGACGATCGCCGTCTCGGTGCTGATCTCCGCCTTCAACGCGCTCACGCTTTCGCCCGCGCTGTCGGCGATGCTGCTCCGTCCGCGCACACACTCGAAAGGCCTCGGCGCGCGCTTCTTCGGCGGCTTCAATCGCGTCTTCGACCGCTTCACGCGCGGCTACGTCAGCGTGTCGGCGCTGCTGATCCGCAAGGCCGTGCTGTCGGTGGTGATCCTGCTCGCCTTCGCCCTCGTCGCCGGCGCCCTCGGCCGAAAGCTGCCGTCCAGCTTCGTGCCGCAGGAAGACGCGGCGTACATGCTGATCAACGTGCAGTTGCCCGACGCATCGTCGCTGCAGCGCACGGACGAAGTGACGAAGAAGGTCGAGAAGATCCTCTCCGAAACGAAAGGCGTGCAGTACTACAACACCATCGTCGGCTTCAGCCTGCTGTCGTCGGTGTCGAACTCGTACGGTGCGACGTTCTTCTCGCAGCTGCACACGTGGGACAAGCGTCACGAGGAAGGGCTGACCGCGAACGACATCGTGGCGAAGCTCAACGGCCGTTTCCGCGCCGAGATCCCCGAGGCGACGGTGTTCGCTTTCCAGCCGCCGCCGATTCCGGGACTCGGCACCGCCGGCGGTTTCTCGCTCTGGCTGCAGGACCGCAGCGGACAGGACCCGAAGTTCCTCGAGGACAACCTGCAGAAGTTCCTCGCCGCGGCGCGCGAGCGGCCGGAGCTGGCGAACGTGAACTCGACCTTCCGCGCGGCCGTGCCGCAGGTGTACGTCGACGTCGATCGCGACAAGGCGCTCAAGCAGGGCGTCCCGGTCAACGAGGTCTATCAAACGCTGCAGACGTTCCTCGGCGGCTCGTTCGTCAATCAGTTCAACCGCTTCGGCCGGCAGTGGCGCGTCTTCCTGCAGGCCGATGCGCAGGACCGCCTGACGCCCGAGGCCATCGGACACTTCTTCGTGCGCAACAACGACGGCAACATGGTCCCGCTGTCGTCGCTGGTCACCATCCGCCAGACCTCCGGTGCGGAGTACACGCAGCGTTTCAACCTCTATCGCGCCGCGCAGGTCACCGGTGCGGCGGCGCCGGGCTACAGCTCCGATCAGGCCATGGCCGCACTCGAAGACGTCGCGGCGAAAACGCTGCCGCGCGAGCTCGGCTACGACTGGTCCGATCTCTCGTTCCAGGAGAAGCGCGCCGCCGGCACGGCCTCGCGGGTCTTCGTCATGTCGCTGCTGTTCGTCTTCCTGATTCTCGCCGCGCTTTATGAGAGCTGGTCGCTGCCCTTCAGCGTCCTGCTCAGCGTTCCGATCGCGGTGTTCGGCGCGTTCGCCGGTCTCTATCTGCGCAAGTACGACTTCGACGTCTACGGCCAGATCGGACTGGTCGTGCTGATCGGACTGGCGGCGAAGAACGCCATCCTGATCATCGAGTTCGCGAAGGCGGAGTTCGAGCGCACGGGCAACCTCGTCGAGGCCGCGCTGCATGGCGCGAAGCTGCGCCTGCGCCCGATTCTCATGACCTCGTTCGCCTTCATCCTCGGCTGCGTCCCGCTCTGGGTGGCCAGCGGTGCCGGCGCCGCCGCGCGCCGAATCCTCGGCACGGTGGTCGTCTCGGGCATGCTCGCCGCGACTGTCATCGCGATCTTCCTGATCCCCGTGCTCTACGTCGTCGTCGAGCGCATCGGCGGCTCGGAGAAACGTCTCGCGCGGCGCAAGGAAGAAGAGCTGCGCGAAGCGGCCGCGGAAGGGGCGCACTGATGAAGCGCGTACTGATTCTCGCCGCGAGCCTCACGCTGGCCGCGTGCAAAACAGTCGGCCCGGACTATGAACGTCCCGCGGTCGCGATCCCGGACAACTTCTACGGCGCGACCGGCGCGGCCGAGGCGGCGTCGCTCGCGGATACGCAATGGTTCGATCTGTTCAACGATCCCGCATTGCGCACGCTCATCGACGAGACGGTGCGCAACGGCTTCGACGCGCGCATCGCCGCCGCACGCGTCGAAGAAGCGCGGGCGCGATTCGGGATCTCCGAGTCGCTGCGTTATCCCGAAGTCGACTATCAGGTGGGCGTCGGACGTGGACGCTCGAATGGCGCCACCGCGAATCGCATCGCCGCGAACGTCGGCGTGTCGTGGGAAGCCGATCTCTGGGGTCGCATCCGCCGCCTCAACGAAGCGGCGCGCGCGCAATACCTGGCGACGGAAGAAGGACGCCGCGCGGTGACGCTGGCGCTCGTATCGGAAGTGGCCATCGCGTATTTCGACCTGCGCGCGCTCGACGCGGAGCTGGCCATTGCGCGCCGCTCGACCGAGGCGTTCGGCGCCACGTACGAGTTGTTCAACCGGCGGCTCGAAGGCGGCACCGCGTCGGCGGTCGAAACCGCGCGCGCCGAGGCGCTGCTCGCGAATTCGGCGGCTGTCATTCCGCTGCTCGAGCGCGCCATCGTCGCGACCGAGAATCGCATCAACTTCCTGGCCGGACGCATGCCCGGCCCCGTCGCGCGCGGCGCGTCGCTGACCGAGCAGTCCATCCCGCCGAACGTGCCCGCGGGCCTGCCCGCGTCGCTGCTCCTGCGCCGCCCCGACATCCGCCAGTCGGAGCAACTCCTGATCGCCGCGAACGCGAACGTCGGCGTCGCCGAAGCCGCGTTCTATCCGACGCTCTCGCTGACCGGCCTGCTCGGCATCGCCAGTCCCGAGCTCGCGTCGCTCTTCGACGAAGGCCGTACCTGGTCCATCCAGTCCAGCCTCCTCGGCCCGATCTTCAACGTCGGCCGCCTCCGCAACCAGCGCCACGTCGCCGTCGCGCAGTTCGACCAGGCCCGCATCGCCTACGAAGCCGACATTACCAACGCCCTCGGCGAAGTGTCGACCGCCCTGGTCTCACTCCAGAAACTCCGCGACGCCGAAACGGAGCGCCTCCGCGCCGTGCGCGCGAACGAAGAAGCGGTGCGCCTCGTGACCATGCGCTACGAATCCGGCCTCTCCGCCTACTTCGAAGTCCTCGACGCCATGGAACGCCTCCTCGCCGCCGAAAACAACCTCGCCGACACACGCCGCGACCGCCTCATCGCGCTGGTGCAGTTCTACCGCGCGCTCGGCGGGGGGTGGACCGAGGGCTCGCAGCCGGCGCCGTAACGGAGCGGACCGGCAACGGGCCTCACTCAGCGCAATTTGCACGACCCCTCACCCGCCCTTCGGGCACCCTCTCCCCGCTCACCGCGGGGCGAGGGGCAACAAACACGGCTCTCGCCAGACTCGTGCGGCGTGCCGCGTCCGGGAGGAGGAGTGGAGCGAGAGCGAGAGTAGACTCCGCGCGTGAGCTCGCGACTCTTACTCAGCGTCAGCGCCGTGGTGATGGGTGCGGCCGGGATCTCGTTCCTTCCGCACGAGCTGCTGAAGTTCGTGGGCGTGGCGCCGGTCGGCATTCTGCCGGGGATGGTGCAGGTGCTCGCGGCCTTGCTGACGGACTTTGTCGTCGGCGCGCTGGCAATCGTGAAGGCGGCATTCGCCGGCGGACGGCACACGCAGGTCCTTGCCATCGCGGCGGCCGTCGACGCGATCTTCGCCATCGCGTTCGCGCTGCACTTCTTCCGCAGTCCGGTACAGGCCGGAGGCACGACGTGAGTCCGGTGCAAACGCGTCTCGCGCTGCTGCTGCTCACCTGCACGGCGGCCCTGCCGATGAGAGCGCACGCCGACTTGTCGTTCACGTGCGGCACGATCGTTCACCTGCTTCCGGCGATGGTGCTCCTGTTCGTGCCGTGGCACCACTGGCGTGCCCGCGTCCTGTGCGCGGCGACGCTCGTCATCGGAGTCGTGCTCCTCTGGCAGTTCGCCATTCCGCGACTCGGACACCGTGACACCTCGACCACCATCGAGTGGCTGGTCATCCTCAGCCCGACGCTGATCGCATACACGCTCGCTGTCGCGTTACGTGTCTTCAGCCCGCCGCGCGCGGACGTCTGATCGTCAGCGCGACGCGAGTCGCGCGCTCACGCGCTCTGCCGCCGAATCTCGTCACCGCCGCCCGCGGTTTCGTCCGGGGCCGCGACCGCGATCGTCGTCTTCCTCTTCCTTCTCTTCTTCGACGTCCGCGTCTTCGCGATCGTCGCCGCCGTCGCCGTCTTCGCCCCGCGTGTGCGCGAGGTACGCGGCGGCGAGGGCGCGCTCGTCGTCGGTGATCGGCTCCTTACCGGGGATGGTGCGCGAGAAGCGCTGCATCTCGCGGGTGATGCGATGCCACTTGCGCGCGTCTTCACGCTCGGAGGCGATGGTCGACGCGCCGTGGCACTGGTTGCACTTGCGCGAGACCACGTCGCGTCCGCGTGCGAGCTCCACGGACAGCGGAGCTCGCGGGCGCAGGACCATCCACGCCGGGACAACGCCAAGCGCCGCAACGAGCAGAGTCGTGACAGCCAGCGCACCGCCGATCCACGGCAGACGATTGCCGAAACGCTGATAGCGGCGGATGACCGCGATCTTGATCGCCAGGATCACACCGACGGCGATGCCGAGCAGTCCGTGCACGACGCTGGCCGGCGTCGCGACGCGAAACTGCCACGCCCGCGGCACCATCTCGAACAACAGCACCACATACGCGAGCACAAACACGTACCCAAGCACGCGATGCACGTTCGTCGGAAAGCGCGGCGCCGTGGAGACGCCGTTCGGATCGCGCCCGGTCGGATCCGGAGCCATCGGAAACCGCCACAACCACGCCATCAGCGCCGCGTTGACGATCGCAATCACGGCCATGAGCAGGCCGAGACCCATCGTGGTCTGCATGGTCATGACGTCACCACTCGCGGATCGACATCCTCAGCCGCATTGCAGAATGCTGGCCGATACCAGGCATGAGGGATGAGGGATGAGTGGGCAGCTTGCGCGGACTCTTACTCGTACCCCATCCCTCGTACCTCATCCCTGATGAGCTGTCATCCCGAGCGTGAGTCGAGGGATCTGGGTGGGTGGGGGCGCGCAGCTCGAGCCCGACGACGCGCTGCGCGCCCCCACCCGCCCAGGTCCCTCGACTCGACGCTCGGGATGACACTGGGGGTTGGGAGCCGGCGTCGAAGGTGCGGGCAGCGAGCAGCGTCCCCGAGGAAGGGCCGGAGTACCGGCCGCGCCTCACCGACCCGCGGAAGAACCACGCCATGACAGTGAAGGAGCTGCGCGCGCTGCTGCCGCCCGACGCGGCGCCGCGCATGGACAGGTTCGAGACCGGTCTCGACGAATATCGGCTTGCTTTCGAGCCGCTGTTCGAGTGGTCGGTGTACCAAAAGATCGTGCGCAGCGCAGCACGCGAACCGCGGATTACCACACGGTCGAAGCAGGAGAGAACGCCCAGGATCTGGTCACGGTGACGGTCGATCAGGCAGGCCATCAGCCGACGTACCGCCGACCGCGCCTCGCGTACTTACTTCCTGGTTCCGGCTACGCCGGGGTAGGGATTTCCGTCCTCAGCGACACTCCGTCAGTAAACAGAAGGAGGTTGCGATGGCCGGTTCGTTCAAGAGTGACGTACTGCCTCTTTTCACGCCGATGGACATTTCCCACATGACCGGGATGGGTGTGCAACTCGACAGTTACAAATACATGTCCAGCCCGGCGGGAGACTCCATGTATGCCGCCTACGCCAATGCGTGGCATGTGTATGGGCACCTGACCGGGCTCGAACAGCCGCAGATGCCGATGGGCGCACCGCCGTGGACCCAGGCCCAGCTCAACACCCTGTTGAGCTGGATGACGCAGCAGCCGACGTTCCAGCCATAGGGGGCGGCGATGGCCAATCCACGGATGGTGGCGCTACGCCGGGTAAACCTGCCGCTGGCGAACCTCAGGATGCGAAGAGCGACCGCGTTGCACACCCGCGGCACCGAGGTGATCGTCGATCTCGACGCGCTCGACGGCGCAGCGCCGCTACGACTGACGGCCGCCGGCGTCGTCGCCTGGAGCGTGCAGGAGCTCCTCGGCGCACCGCTGGTGGCGGGCATCGCCATCACGCCGCCCCATCGCCAAGCCCTCGACGCGCTCGCTTGGACGGCACCCGAAACCAATGGCCTGATTTTCGTCGCGCTGGATGATGAACGGGACGGTGCCGTCGTACGCAGGCTGCAGTTGCTGGCTCGCGACGTTCGCATCGACCTCCGACCACTGCAGTCTTCGAACTGAAAGGGGGAACCATGTCGCAGATCGCAAGAAAGTCTCTGCTGTTCTCTTCGCTGCTCGTCGCCGTACTGGTCATGGTGACGGCCGGTACCGCGCTTTGGGCGGCCCGGCCCGGAAAGGTGGCCGCGACCTCGACGTCGGGCACCTGCCCGCCGCCGCCGACGACCACCAACCCGTTCCCGGCGCCGCCCGCGCCCGTTCTGTCTCGAGTCATTCCGACAGTGATCCCGCCGCATCCGGCGTCGCAGTCGCCACTCCAGTCGCGGGCATTCTTCGACACGTTTTCCTGGCAGTCCTTCATCGCCCTGAACTGGCCTGCAGCCATTGATTCAGCGACGCAGCTGCCGATCCGCGGCCTCGCCGACCCCTCCTCCGGCGTCTCGATCGGAAGCCCGGGAACGCGGGTGTGGGAAACCTACAAGGCCGATTGGGAGACGTTCCGCGGCGGGGCCGTGCCCACACCCTGGCCGTCCTACGATGTCAGCGGACCGGCCGGGCCGTGCTCGGGCAGCACGAAGAACGCCGCCAGCGGTGCAGGCCGCGTGCTGACGATGCCCACGAAGATGGACGACGTGGTGCAGGGATTCAATGAGGCGTTCGCCGGGCCGCTCATCGCGCAGTACCCGGCCGGAACGCCCGCGCAGTCGCAATACGCCCGCTACGAGATCCGGCTAAATCAGTCGCAATATACGCAGATCCTCCAGAACGGCTGGTATCTGACGAAAAACCTGCCTGTGGCGCCGAACGTCGTCAACTTCGATTCCACGCCTACCGCCGCCGGGAGTCCCGGATCTCCGTACGGCGCAATCGAAATCAAGGCCGCTTGGAAAGAGATCGTCAATCAGGCGGAGGCGCCGAGTTACTACACCATTACCGCGTCAGTTGTGGAGCCCGGCACTCCTGCCACCTGCCGCCAGAACGTGCTTCTCGGCCTGGTCGGACTGCACATCGCGCACAAGATCACACCGTTCCGCGAATGGGTGTGGTCGACCTTCGAGCACATCGCGAACGTGCCGGACCCGCACTATCCGAACATCAAGTCGTATTCGTTCAACAACGGCACAAACGATCCGCCGCCCAATCCGAAGGGGTACGACTACGAGCCGCCGATCGCCAGCTCGGCTCAGCCGCTGCCCGGCGGAAAACCGGTGCAGGTGAACCGCGTGACGCCGATTCCAGCCACTCCGCAGTTCGCGACACAGTCGATCAACGACGCGTTCCAGGGCATCCTGCCGGCACCGTGGAACAACTATCAACTGGTGGCGACACAGTGGCCGACGGTCACCGACGCCGCGCAGTTCGTCCCGTCGGGCAGCTATCCGTACAACTGCGACTGCCCGTTCCCGAATGATCCGGTGGCCAACGCGGTCGCGGAGACGTACTTTCAGTCGGCGAGCCCCGGCATCAATAGTTGTATGCACTGCCACTACCTGACCGCGGCTACGGACTTCAGCTGGACGCTGGCGAAGGGGTCGTATCCGCAGCCGGGCGGTGCCCGCGCCGCAGCGGCGACCGGTCGCGAAGCGCGGAACCTCGTGCGGCTCCAGCAGTTGCGTACCGCATTGCGCGCCGCAACGGAACGCCGGAACTCAAAGAAACCCTGAACGCCGACCTTGCGGCGTGCGAGCGCGGTCTTTCAGACGCCCGCACGCCGCGCCGGTTCGCAATCACGGACACGGCTGAAGCTCGTGACCGCTGCGGCGATTCCCGTTATGACCGCAGCGGCTACAACTGTTAGTGGTCGCCGCTATGGACGCCAATAGGTTCGCTGCGAATTTTGACGGCGCCTAAACGCTGCAATTCTCCTCTTCTGCCGCAAGACTCCCTTCAAGAACCTCTTGGTAGCCGATCGTTCAGCGCCCCGCCCCTACCTCCGCTTCCGCACCTTTCTCTCGACCGCGCCGACCAGCATGTGCTCGCCCGGGGATGCGGCGGCCATGGTGCGGATGGTCTCGCACCGGCCCGCCGGAGGCCTCTCGTCGTCTCCCCTGGAGCTGCGCGCGATCGTGGATTCTTGAACCGCGCGCGCGCATTGCAAGGCGTGCATACCGGGTGCGGGGAGCAGCTTCTCCGCAGGACACGCCGAGCGGTCGGGCCGCCGCTCGAATGAAGGTCGGGATCGCAATCCCGGGCCGCGTGTTCCCGATCGCGCCGCCCTCCGCTTGCGCTCCCCCGGAGGAATTCGTGGGCATTTCTGAATTACTGATCGCGCTCCTGGCGATCTTCGCGGCGGCCAAGATCTTCGGCGAGCTGGCCGAGCGCATCGGCCAGCCGGCCGTCCTCGGCGAGATGGTGGGCGGCATCGTCATCGGCGTGTCCGGCCTGCATCTCATCGACGCGCACGACCCCGTGCTGCACGTGCTGTCCGAGATGGGCGTGCTGCTTCTGCTCTTCCTGATCGGGCTCGAGACCGACGTGCGTCGCCTGCTCTCGGTGGGCGGTGCCTCGGCGGCGGTGGCGCTGACGGGCGTGGTCGTGCCGTTCGCGGCCGGCTACGGCGTCGGCGCGTGGCTCGGCTATCCGACCACCGTGGCTGTCTTTCTCGGCGCGGCACTCACGGCGACCTCAGTCGGCATCACCGCGCGCGTGCTCTCCGACCTCGGCCACCTCAAGACGGACGAATCGCAGGTGATCCTCGGCGCGGCCGTCGTGGACGACATCATGGGCCTGGTGCTGCTCACCGTCATCAGCAGCGTGGCCGCCGGCGAGAAGCTGACCGCGCTCGGCGTCGGGAAAGTGTTCGCCATCGCCTTCGGGTTCGTGATCCTGGCGGTGCTGATCGGCTCCTTCCTCGCGCCGCGCTTGATCAAGCTCGTCGAACGCGTCCGCGTCGGCAAGGCGCTGTTCTTCGCGTCGCTGATGTTCGCGTTCGGCCTGGCCTACCTCGCCGACCTGGTCGGGTCGGGACTGATCATCGGCGCGTTCGCGGCCGGACTCGTACTGGCGCGGACGGATCGCGGCCGCGACATCGAGCACGAGGTGTTCGACGTGGCGCAGTTCTTCATCCCGATCTTCTTCGTCTCGGTCGGAGCGGCCGTCGACCTGAAGGAGCTGAATCCGTTCAATCCGGAGACGCGGCAGTTCTTCGTCATCGGCGTGCTGCTCACGATCGTGGCCATCCTCGGCAAGCTGGTCGCGGGATACGCCGCATTCGGGCGGCCGATGCGCAGGCTGGTCATCGGCGTCGGGATGGTGCCGCGCGGCGAAGTGGGACTGATCTTCGCGCAGCTGGGACTGACGGCGGGCCTGCTGACCGGAGGCCTCTACAGCTCGGTCGCGCTGATGGTGATGGTCACGACGTTCGTCGCGCCGCCGGCGCTGCGCGCGCTGCTGGCGAAAACGCGGCAGGCGCCGCAGGACGCGGACAGCGCGCTGGCCGACGTCGTCACCGAGGCGCTGGCGGATGACGTCGAACGGCGGCGGGGGGAGCGGCGGAAGGAAGAGACGGCGGTGCGCTGACTACGCCAGGGCGCAGGTGGCACGGCGCAGGGGCAGGAGATCGGGGGCGCTGCACGCAGCGTCACTGCGGTGGTCTGGTGCTCTGCGGCGCAATGTTCTGGGCTGAGCTCGAGGGCTGGATGTTCTGGCCTGTGCCTTGTGGGTCGATGCGGCGCGCTCCAGTTGACGGGTCGATCGTGCGAGCCGTGCTCTGGGGAGCGATAGTGTTCGCGGAGCTGGAAGGCTCGATGTTTCGAACCGTGGTCGAGGGGTCGGACGGCGGCGGCGCGGCAGCGACGGGCGGAGTGGCCGGAGTGACCGCGGCGGCGGGTGTGACGGGCGGCGGCGGCGGAACTGCCGGAGCAGGCGACGGCGCGGGAGTCACAGCGGCCGTCGCCGATGACGCGGTTGCTGTTTCGCCGGCGGTCATCGAGATCCGTCCCCGGCTCGCGGCAACGGTTTCGTTGGTGATGACCCGCGTTTTCGAGGCCTTGCGATTGGTGCGCTTTGCGAGCGCCACGAGCGGAGAGTCCTCGGCCGACACGAATCCCGCGACGAGACACACTGCGATCATTGTGCGAAGCATGGTGAAGATGATACGCCCGCCCGGCGGAGCTCGGCCGCGGGGCGTTATGGAGCGCGGCGGCCTGGCCGCCGCTTTTGTATTCGCGACCGGCACTGCCGGGACGCACCGTCTCGGCAGGTTGCGCGCGAATATGAAAGCGGCGGCGAGGGCCGCCGCACTCCATACGAGCGCCGACAAAGGTTCACAACTCGTTGCGGCCCAGGGCGTTAGTCTTGCACGGGCGCGAGCGAGAGATTCCCAGGTGAGGTGTTCGATGCGTAGAACGTGGATCGCGATTCTTCTGGCAATGGTGTGCTCTGTTCCGGCGTATGCCGTGAGCCGGCGGTGGACCGGGCAGGTCAGCTCCAACTGGTCCGTGGCGACGAACTGGAGTCCGGCCGGTGTGCCCACCGCTGCCGACGATCTCGAGTTCCCCGGCACGAACACACCTCGGACCGTTACCTTCGATCTCCCTCCGGGGACCAGCGTCGGCAAGATGGCGTTCCTCGGCGAATACATCATCGGCGGCAACGCGATGACGCTCACCGGCGACCTCAGTTTCCTGAGCAGCCCGAGCGCCGTGGCGGTCGACTTCGACAACGACCTGAAACTCGGCAACACCATTCGCGTCTGGGGCCCGTACCGGGTCACCTTCAACGGCGCGTTCGACATCAACGGCCAGACGGTGACGATGGGGACGACGTACAACACCATCTTCAACGGGCCGGTCCTCGGCACCGGGACGTTCATCGTCGAACCGCGCGGCGTCTCGCTCCTCGGCAGCGGCGGCAACTTCTCCGGGACGCTCAAGGGCAACGCCTTCGTCACCGGCGCGTATCCGGCCGCGGCCTTCAACAGTCCGTGGCTGACCGGGACCGGCACCATCGGCGCGACCACCGTGCAGCACCTCTCTCCCGGCGAATGGCAGCCCGGCCTCTATCACGACCCGCACGAGCTCGGGACGATGCACACCGGACCGCTGTCGATCACCTCGCAGTACTCCGTCGATCTCGTGCCGGGCGGCAGCTACGATCAGGTCCGGGTCACCGGCACCGTTTCGGTCGCCGGCACGCTGGCCGTGACGATCCCCAGCGGCACCGCGCCGCTGCCGGGCAGTACGTACACGATCATCGACAACGACGGCACCGATCCGGTCAGCGGCGCATTCACCGGCAAGCCGGAGGGATCGACGTTCACCGTCGGCTCGACCCCGTTCGTCATCACCTACGCCGGCGGCGACGGCAACGACGTGGTGCTCAACGTCGGCCAGACCGTCAAGACGTGGACCGGCTACACCAGCGACAAGTGGTCCGTTGCCTCGAACTGGTCGCCGCCTGTCGTGCCCGTCCCGGGCGAGCCTCTGGTCTTCCCGCCGTGCTGCAGCGCGCGGCTCCAGACGACGAACGACCTCCCGTCGTTCAACCCCGGCCTGATGACGTTCAACGGCGAATACACGCTGAGCGGCAACGAACTGACGCTCACGGACAACCTCAACTTCGCCTTCGGCAACAGCAACTACGTCTACTTCACCTGCAACGCACCACTGAAGCTCGCCGACTCCGTCACCTTCAATCCGTCGACGCAGCAGATCTACAACGGCGCCATCGACGTGAACGGCCACACGCTCACGATCGACACCTACGACACGAAGATCTACAACACCCTCGGCACGATCATCAACGGTCCGATCAACGGCACCGGCACGATCGTCGTGCCCGGCCGCGGCCTGTCGATCCGGAGCAGCGGCACGTTCACCGGCTCGATCAACGGGATCGTGGACGTCATCGGCTCGTATCCCGGCGCCACCGTCACCGGCACGCGTGTGAGCGGCAACGGTACGCTCGGCGCCGTGACGACGGGAACGCTCGCCGCCGGCACGTGGGATCCGGTGTCTCCCGCGTCGCGCGCCATCGGCACGCTGCAGACCGGACCGCTGTCGGTCTCGTCGAAGGTGTTCGTCGAGCTCGATCCCGGCAAAGCGTCGGACCAGATCGTCGTCACCGGCACGGTGGCCATCGGCGGCGTGCTCGAGGTGAAGTTCACCTGGGGCGCCGGCACTCCCACGGGCAACGAGACTTTCACCATCATCGACAACGACGGCACGGACCCGGTCAACGGCACGTTCACCGGGTTGTCCGAGGGGGCGACGATCGTGGTCGGGACGTCGACGTTCCGGATCAGCTATCGCGGCGGCGACGGCAACGACGTCGTGCTCGCGCACGTCCCCGCGGCTCCCACCATCAAGACGTGGAAGAGCTACGTGGACGGCCGCTGGGGCAACTGGAACAACTGGACGGGCATGACCATCCCCGCCGCCGGCGAGCCGATTCTCTTTCCGCCGGATGCGAAGGTCATCTCGATGACCAACGATCTGCCGGCGGGGTTCACCGTCGGCACGATGACGTTCCAGAACAACTATGTGTTGAACGGCAATCTGCTGACGCTCAACGGCGACCTCGAGTTCGCGACCGGCGTCGCGTTCCAGGCCACCACGCCGCTGAAGATCGGCGCCGCTGTGCGCTTCCACGCGGCCACCACCAGCAGCTACGACGGCGCGATCGACGTCAACGGGCAGACGCTCACCGTCGACTCGAACAGCACCACCGTGCGCGGCGCGATCAACGGCAGCGGTACGATCGACGTGACCGGCGTCGGCGTGTCGGTCGCCAGCAGCGGCACGTTCGCCGGAGCGATCAACGGCAACGCCGACATCGTCGGCTCGTACGCGGGCGCCACCGTCACCAGCACGCGCCTCAGCGGCGCGGGCGCGCTCGGCGCCGTCACCGCCGGCTCGCTCAGCCCCGGCAGCTCGAATCCGTGCTGCGCGGATGCGCACACCATCGGCACTCTGCAGACCGGACCTCTCTCCATCGCGACGCAGCTTGCGATCGATCTCGTTCCGGGCGGCACGTCGGATCAGGTACGCGTGACGGGACCGGTGTCGGTCGGCGGCTCGTTGCAGGTGACGATGACCGGCACGGCCTCGCCCGGCCAGTCGTTCACGCTGATCGACAACGACGGCAGCGACGCGGTGAGCGGCACGTTCACCGGCCTGGCCGAAGGTGCGACGCTCACGGTTGGAGCATCGACGTTCACCATCAGCTATCGCGGCGGCGACGGTAACGACGTCGTGCTCAGCACGGCCGGCACCGGCGGCAACACTCGCGCGACCACGACGACCCTCACCCAGAACCGCGTCACGACCGAAGAGCATCAGCCGGTGACCTTCACCGCGACGGTCTCCGCGACGAGCGGCGTTCCGACCGGCTCGGTCACGTTCTTCGCCGGCTCCGAGAACCTCGGCACCGCGCCGCTCGCGAACGGCGTCGCCGCGCTCACCGTCAAGACGCTGGCCATCGGTACGCACGACATCTCCGCCACATATCCCGGCAGCGAAGGGTTCGACGCGAGCTCCTCGCCGGTCATCGTTCACCGCGTCGTTCGAGGCAACCCGCACCTCACCATCGCCTCGTCGGCATCGGCCATCGTCTATGGCGATCCGGTCTCGTTCTCCCTCGCCGTGCAATCCGCCGGCACCCGCATTCCGACCGGCACCGTCACCGTCGAGATCGACGGCTCGGCCGCCGGCAGCTCGCCCCTCGCGGCGAACGGCACGGCCACGATCACCCTTCCGATGCTCCCGGCCGGCCAGCACACCGTCACCGCCACCTATTCCGGCGACGGCGCCTTCAGTCCCGCCACGGCCAGCATCACGCAGACCGTGACGAAAGCGCCGACCTCCGTCGCGCTCGAGTCGCTGGCCAATCCGTCGCCGGTCGGCCTGCCGGTGACGGTCGCGATTCAGGTCAGTCCGGTCGACCATCCGGCCATGGCCGTCGGCGGCAACGTCGTCGTCGAGAACGGCGGCCGGACGGTGACCGAGGCGCAGCTCATCGCCAGTGCGGCGTCGGTGCGCGTCGGTCCGCTGGCCGGCGGCAACTACTCGATCACGGTGACGTACGCGGGCAACAATGACTTCCAACCGGCGACCGCCACGCTGACGCAGCACGTCTCCGAACCGGCCGTGGTCATCGAGCCGCCGGCGATGGCGGAGCGGCACAGCGCGTATCACGAGCTCGTTCGCGTCGAGCTGACGGAGGCATCGGCGCGGCCGGTGACGGTCGACTACCGGACCGTGGACGGCACCGCGACGGCGAACTTCGATTACATCGAGTCGCGCGGCACGATCGTGTTCAATCCCGGCCAGACGTCGGCGACCATCCCCATCCTGATCCTCGGCGACGCGGCCATCGAGCCGGACGAGACCTTCACTATCGAGCTGACGAACGCGTCCGGCGCGGCCCTCGCCGCGGACCGCGTCACGTTCGTCATCGAGAACGACGACCTCTCCTATCGCGCGCCGGTCGCGCACACGATCGCGACGGACGCCGCGGCGGTACAGGCCACTGTTTACGCTCCCGCCGCAACCGACGGACCGTGGCCGGTGATCCTCTGGATTCCGGGTGACACGGCATACGACGGTGCGGGCGGCGGCCTCGCCGCGCTGCGCCAGACGGCGCAGGGTTACGCGGTGGTCAGCGTCGCCTATCGTCCGGCAGCGACGGCGCCGTTCCCCGCGCAGGTCGTCGACCTGATGGCCGCGGTGCGCTGGCTGCGCGCGAACGCGGCCACGCTCAACATCGACCCGACGCGCATCGCGGCCTGGGGCACCGGAGCCGGCGCCCACCTCGCCACCCTCCTCGGCACCGGCATCGACGGCGCGGACGCGGCCAGCCGCGTCGAGGCAGTCGTGGCCTGGGGCGGCATCTCCGACTTGTCGTCGCTGCAGGCGGACGCGTTCCGTTGCAGCACGACGGCGTGGAGCTCGGCCTCTTCGCCGGCCTCGCAACTGATCGGCTGCGCGCTGTCGCAGTGCCCCGCATCCGCCGACGCGGCGTCACCGGCGCGCTACGCGAACGCGGGCGACGCCCCGATGCTCCTCATGCACGGCAGCGCCGACTGCTTCGTCGCGCCGCGCCAATCGGAGCGCCTCTACGAAGCCCTCAAACGCGCCGGCGTCGACGCCACACTCCGCATCATCGACTTCGCCGGCCACGACGACCCGTACTGGACCTCCGCCGCCGCTTTCGCCGAAGTCGACGCCTTCCTCGACGCCAAACTGAAAGGAGCCAGCACCCGTCGGCGCTCCGCGCGGCACTGACGCGTGGCGCGTCGGCACTGGCGACAGGGGAGACGACCGGGAGGCCTCCGGCGTTCCCTTCGTCCCGCGGCGACTCGTGGAGTC
>DASVSV010000579.1:0-13377 GCA_036387915.1 Thermoanaerobaculia bacterium | reverse complement strand
GGCACGTAGACGCGGCGCGCGGGACGGGAGGGTGTGATGCGATTCGACGAGGTGGAGCTCGAGGCGGTGCCGCTCGTGCTGGACGACGAACCTGCCGCACCGATCCCCATCGCCAATGCCAACGGTGACGCCGCACGCTGGCGCCGCCTGCTGGCCCTCCTCACCGACCTCTCGCTCTTCGCCGCGCTGACGCTCGCGCTCTCGCCGCTGCTCCCGCAGCCGCTGACGTGGATGCCCGCCGCATCCCTCGCCGGATTCGTGGTGGTGCTCTCGTACTACTACTTCGTCGGCACGTGGCTGCTGTGGGGCAAGACCATCGGCGGCGCCATCTTCGACGTCCGCGTGATCGCCGACGACGGCGCCATGACGCTGCGCGACGCCTCGGTGCGGTGGGCGGCGGTCTACCTGGCCCTGCTCACGGGCGGCCTCGGCTTCACCCTCGCCGCGCTCCCCTCGCGCAAGTCGCTCCCGGACCGGATGTCGTCGACGCGTTGCGTGGCGGCGTAGGTCAAACGCGGCGCGTGGCTTTCATCAGCCGCCCGCCCCGCCCGGGGGGCGGGCTGAAGCCGCGCCCTACGTTGAGCGCCGTCGTTTGGTAATTGCGACGTTCGCGTTCGGGCCACGATCTTCCCGCCACGCGTCCCGCGTCAGCGTCGCTGAGTGAGCTAAACGTAGGGCGTGGCTTCAGCCCGCCCCCCGGGCGGGGTGGGCGGGAAAGCCGCGCTACGTCGGCGCCCGCTCCGGTGTCAGCGCGGCGTGCGCGTTCTTCGCGCTCTCCTTCCCTGCCTCCACCCACGCGAAGCGCGTGAGCAGGGAGCCGAGGAGCGTGGCCGCGGCGGCGACTTTTCGTCTGCCGAGCAACCGCAGCGCGAAAGGCACGGGGCCGGAGAGTGCGCTCGCGAGAACGTCGCGTTTGTTGGCAAGCGTGAAGCCGGCGGCGGTTTCGTACAGCGACGCGCCGAGGCCGAGGGAGCGCAATGCGCGGTGGCGGTGGCCGCGAAGCTCGAGCAGCGAAACGGCGGAGCCGAGCGCGGACGCGGCAAAGTGCGCGGGCAGCGTGCGCACGTGCTCCTTCCACACAGGGATCGCGGTCGCGCCGAGGAGCACGCCGGTGTACGTCGCCATCGAGAGACCGGTCAGCGCGGCGATCAACGACGAGCCGTCGCGCAGCGCCTTCCACGGCGCGATGGCGGCCACCGTCGACGCACCGCCGAAGGCGACCAGCGTCCACGCGCCAACCGACATCGGCGACTGCGGCTTGAATACGCGCAGCATGTGCAGGAAACGCTCGGGACGTCCAAGGTCGGCGATGAGCAGCGGCGTGGAGAGATTCGCACCGATCGCGGCGATCCACCGCGCGTCTCGTACGAGCTTCTCGTCCGCACCGGAGAGCTGCGCCGCGACGGCGAGCACCGAGGCCATCCCCGCCGCGCCGCCGATGAAAAAGTACGTCGGCACTTCCCACGTCCAGACGGGCGGCTTGAGCAGCGGAAGGTCGTAGTAGGACGTCATCGCGCTCTGTACGTCATCGTGACAGCCGGAAGGTCAGCAGCGCGGCGATGGCGATCGCGCCCGCGGCCGCGGCGGCCGCGCTCCACGCCGGCTTGAGCAACGTCTGCGGGAGCTCGGGCGCGGTCGGAAGGTTGTACTGCCGCTCGTCGCCGCGCACGAGGAAGATCGAGTGCGTGCCGCCGACCGAGGTGTCTTTCGGGTTCCAGACCTTCGCGTCGGTCATGCCGGCCGCGTGCAGTTTGGCAATGCGCTCGTCCGCGGCGCGCTCCATCTGTTCGAGATCGCCGAAGAGAATCGAGCCGGTGGGACACGCGGTCGCACACGCCGGCTGCAGTCCGTCCTTTTGACGGTCATAGCAGAACGTGCACTTGAAGGCACGGCCGTCGGTGGGACGGCGATCGACGACGCCGAACGGACACGTGACCACGCAATAGCCGCAGCCGTTGCAGATGTCCGGCTGGATGTACACGCCGCCGAACTCGGTGCGGATGATCGAGCCGGTCGGACAGGCTTCGAGACAGCCGGCGTTCTCGCAGTGCTTACAGACGTCGGACGAGAACTGCCACGTGATCGCATGCGGCGCGTTGCCGCCGGCGCCGATGGTGGTGTCGTGCTCGACGAACTTCACGTGACGCCACGTCGAGTGGCCGAGGCCGAGAGTGTTGTCGTACGACTTGCCGGAGAAGTTGAAGCCGTCCGCCGGAACGTCGTTCCATTCCTTGCACGCCACCTCGCAAGCCTTGCATCCGATGCAAAGCGTGGAGTCGGTGAAGAAGCCGGTGACGGTCATGGCGCGCCGCGAGCTTAGTGCAAACCGCGTCCTCGCGGAATGCTGGCACCGCCGGCCGAGCGACAGCGCAGGCGGAGCGCTCACCTTTTCGCGCCTGTCTATTCAACGAGCGTCAGGTTGCACGTCAGTCCCTTCGATTCAAAGATCTTCACGTTGGGCTCCTCGGAGATGGCGAGGAGGTCGTTGACGACGTCACCGGTCACGAGGCCGCGGCCGCCCCAGTGATACGGCAGGCCGACCTGGTGCACGCGCGCGCCGTGGATGTCGAGCGAGGGCATGCGCGTCGTGACGAGCGCGCGTGCGCGAATGGCGCCGCGGGCCGTGGAGATCTCCACCATCTCGCCGTTCGTCACGCCCGCTTCCGCGGCGAGCTCCGGCGAGATTTCGGCGAAGAGCTCCGGCTGCAGTTCCGCGAGGTGGGAGAGCGTGCGCGACATCCCTCCCGCCGTGTGGTGCTCCGTCAAACGATAGGTGGTGAGGACGTACGGAAAACGCGCATCAGGCGAGCTCGCATACGGATTGTCGGGACGCTCGAATCGCAACGCCTCGGGATTGCTCTGCTGCGCGTACAGCGGATTGCGGATGTTGGATTCGAGCGGCTCGTAGTGCGCGGGCAGCGGTCCGTCTTTCAATCCCGAGGGCACCCAGAGCCAGC
The DNA here is from genome assembly GCA_036387915.1 of Thermoanaerobaculia bacterium. GTDB lineage: Bacteria > Acidobacteriota > Thermoanaerobaculia > Gp7-AA8 > Gp7-AA8 > QHVT01. The sequence continues at coordinate 10,420 of DASVSV010000579.1, read as the reverse complement.
CCATGCCGTCGGGATGCATGATGAACGGGGCGTCGCCGGGTAGCGCCTCGTCGCCGCCGTGGCTTTCGTTCGGAACGTAATCCGGCGCCTTGCCGCGCGTGAAATCGGCGACGTCGTGTCCCGTCCACTCGCGTTTCTCTTCGTCCCACCAGACCAGCGCCTTGCGCTCGCTCCACGGTTTTCCGGCGGGATCGGCGGAGGCGCGGTTGTAGAGGATGCGACGGTCGAGCGGCCACGCGTAGCCCCAGCCGTGCGCGTAACGCCCTTTCGGATCGCGCGCGTTCGCCTTGTTCGCGCCGTCGTAGACGCCGGAGTAAATCCAGCAGCCGCACGACGTCGAGCCGTCGGCTTTCAATTCGCCGAAATGCTTCACGCTGCTCCCCTGCTGCGTTCCGTGAATCTCGCGGAGGATCTCGTCGGCGTCTTCGTTTGCGTAGTGCCACGTAACTGCGCGGAGTGCAGCGTCGCGCGGAGCGTCGGTCGCGCGCGCCTTCAGTTTGCGTCCGAGCTCCACCATGAACTGCAGTTCGCTGCGTGCTTCGCCGGGAGGATTGACCGCCTTCTCGCGCCATTGCAGGAGGCGCTGCGTGTTCGTGAACGTGCCCTCTTTCTCGACGTGTGACGCGGCGGGAAAGAAGAAGACTTCCGTGTCGATGTCGTCCGGCGCTTCTTCCCAGAAGTTCGAGGTCTCGGTCTCGACGAGATCGCGCACGACCAGCCACTTCAGCTTGCCGAGCGCGGCCCGCTCGAGCTTCGCGTTTGGCGAGCCGACGGCAGGGTTCTGTCCCATGACCACGAGCCCTTCGAGCTTGCCGTCCATCATGTCCAGCCAGTAGCCAAAGTAGGAGTGATCGCCGGTCAGGCGCGGCAGCCAGGCGAAGCCGAAGTCGTTGTCGCGCGTGGCCGCGTCGCCGTAGTACGCCTTCAGCAGGCTGACCATGTACTTGTCGACGTTGTGCCACCACCCTTTGTCGGCCTTGTGCTTCTTCAGGTACGCGCCGAGATCGAGCTCGCTCGACGTCGGCATCGGCAGGTAGCCGGGCAGGACGTCGTACAGCGTCGGGATGTCGGTCGAGCCCTGGATCGACGCGTGTCCGCGCAGAGCCATGATTCCGCCGCCGGGGCGGCCGATGTTGCCGAGCAGCAGTTGCAGGATGGCCGCGGCGCGGATGGTCTGCACGCCGCTGGAGTGCTGCGTCCAGCCGACGGCGTAGCAGATCGCGCCCGTTTTCTCGCGGCCGGACGCGCTGGTGAAGACGTCCGCGATTTTCAGGAACTCGTCGCGCGGGATGCCGCACGTGTCTTCGACCAGCTCCGGCGTATAGCGCGCGAAATGCTTGCGCATCATCTGGAACACGCAGCGCGGATGCTGCAGCGTTTCGTCGCGCTCCGGATACGCGGGCGTTTGCGGGGTGCCCTGTCCTTCGCCGCGATGGCCGATATCGGCAGTTCCTCGGTTCCTCGGAGTTCCTCGGAGTTCCTCGGCCACCCCCGCGCTCTCCTCCGAGGAACCCGAGGAACCGGAGGAACTCCGAGGAACTCGTTCCGGATAGAGCCACGTCTCCGCGGACGAGAACACTCCGCCGAGATCCTCGGTGTCGACGAAGTCGTCGCGGACGATCACCGCGGCGTTCGTGTAGCGCACGACGTACTCGTGGAACCAGCGGTTCTCTTCGAGCACGTAGCGGATCATCGCGCCGAGGAAGGCGATGTCGCTGCCGGCGCGGAGCGGCAGCCAGTAATCCGACATCGCGGACGTGCGGGTGAAGCGCGGGTCGACATGGATGACCTTCGCGCCGTTCTTCTCACGCGCCTCGATGACCCACTGGAACCCGACGGGATGGTTCTCCGCCATCGACGAGCCCATGATCAGGATCGCGTCGGCGTTGGCGAGATCCTGCTGCGCGGTCGTGGCGCCGCCGCGCCCGAGGGTGGTGCCCAGACCGGGCACCGTGGAGCTGTGTCATATCCGGGCCTGATTGCTGAGGCAGACCATCCCCAGTCCGGCGGTGAAGAGCTTCTTGATGAGGTAATTCTCTTCGATGTCCAGCGTCGCGCCGCCGAGGTGGGCGATGCCGGTGGTGTGCATGTGCTCTTCGTCGAAGGTGCGGTTGCGCGAAGTCCAGATGCGGTCCGCGACCATGTCCACCGCGGAGGCGAGGTCGAGCTCGACCCACGTCTTCGACTTCGGCGCGCGGTACTTCACTTTCGTGGCCCGGCCGGGATGGGTGACCAGCTCGTAGCTCGCGGAGCCTTTCGGGCAGAGGTGCCCGCGGGAGATCGGCGACCGCGGATCGCCTTCGATGCTGATCACCCGGTCGTCGCGATGGTAAACAAGTTGACCGCATCCGACGCCGCAATAGGGGCAGATGCTGCGTGCGACCTGAGCGCCGTCGTTCTTCCGTTTGAGGGCGCGGGTGCCGTCGCTGACGGCGGCGTCCTTGTCGCCGCGCAACTGGCGGATCAGCGGCCACTTCAGCAGGAGCTCGGCGAGCATGGGTTGAAGTCTAATGCGATTTGTTCATATGCGGCTTGACAGATATGAATCGCGGACCTATCCTGCCTTCACATTCGACGTGTCGCATATGAGGAGGACATCATGGAAGTACAGGTTCTGAAGGCTCACGTCTCGATCAACGTCCGCAACGTGGAGCAGAGCATCGACTTTTACCGGCGCATGCTGGGCATCGAGCCGGCGAAGGTGCGCACCGGCTACGCGAAGTTCGACGTGCAGAATCCGCCGCTCAATCTCGCGCTGAACGAGGTCCCGACGCTCGCCAACGCCGGCGCCCTCTCCCACCTCGGCCTGCAGGTCTCGTCGACCGAGGACGTGCTGGCGACCCGCAATCGCTGGCACGAAGCCGGTCTGGTGACGAAGGACGAGATGAAGACGGACTGCTGCTACGCGACGCAGGACAAGACCTGGGTGCACGACCCGGACGGCAACGAGTGGGAGGTGTTCGTGGTGCTGAAGGACAACCTTCCCGAGACCGCGGAGACAAAGTCGAGCTGCTGCGTCTCGCCGGCCGCCACCGGCGCCGGCGCCTGCGCGACGGCGTAAGACGGAGTTGCGCGTCGGGCGGTGATCGTTCATCGTTCACCGCTCGATGCGTATCCTCCGGATCGACGCCAGCGGCACCACCGAGTTCGACGACGCGCTGGCGGTCGAGGAGCCGCTGGAGATCCGCGTCAACGACAAACCAATCTCCGTGACGCTGCGGACGCCGGGCGACGACTTCGATCTGGCGGCCGGGTTTCTCTTCACCGAGTCGATCCTGCGGGACGCGAGCGACGTCGAGTCGTTCCGGCACTGGGCTTCGCCGAACGTCGTGCGGGTCGGACTGCGCGACGGCGTGCGCGTCGACCTGGCGCGGCTGCAGCGCAACTTCTACTCCGCGTCGTCGTGCGGCGTGTGCGGGAAGACGTCCATCGACGCGGTGCGCGTGCACACGACCGCGCTCGACGCACCGTTGCGCGTGCCGCGCGAAGTGATCGTCTCGCTGCCGGACAAACTGCGCGAGCAGCAGAAATCGTTCGACGCCACCGGCGCGATCCACGGCGCCGGCATCTTCGCCGCGGACGGCACGCTGCTGCGCATGCGCGAGGACGTCGGCCGCCACAACGCCGTCGACAAAGTCATCGGCTCGTTTTTCCGCGACGGCGAGTCGCTGGCCGGACGCATCCTCGTCGTCAGCGGCCGCGCGAGCTTCGAGATCGTGCAGAAGGCGATCGTCGCGCGCATCCCCGTCCTGGCCGCGGTCGGCGCGCCATCGACGCTGGCCGTCGAGCTCGCGCGCGAGCTCGGACTGACGCTCTACGGCTTCGTCCGCGGCGAGCGGTTCAACCAGTACGCGTAAAAACGCGAAGCGTCCATCAATTCGAATGCGTGGAAACGTAGGGCGTGGCTTCAGCCCGCCCCTCCCGTGCGCCTTCACTCTCCGCGCAACGTGCACGATTTGGGCGGGCTGAAGCCACGTCCTGCGTTCGGCGCGCTACCAGATCTTCGGAAACTTCCGCGGATTCGTCTCACGCATCAGCTCGTACACGCCGGCGAAGATGGTCTCGCGGTTGGGCTTGGACCAGTAGTCGCCGTCCGAGCCGTACGCGGGACGGTGGTCCTTCGCGGCGATGGTGCGCGGCTCGGAGTCGAGCCAGTCGTACGCGTGGTCGCGCTCGAGGACCTGCTGCTGCATGTACGCGCTGGCGCCGCCCGGCACGTCTTCGTCGATGAAGACGACGCGGTTCGTTTTCCTGACCGACTCCGCGATGATGCCGCGTACGTCGAACGGCATCAGCGTCTGCACGTCGATGACCTCGGCGTCGATGCCGTTGCGCGTCAGCAGCTCCACCGCTTCCTGCACGACCTTCAGCGTGGCGCCGTACGACACCAGCGTGACGTCGCTCCCCTGCCGCAGCACCTCGGGCACACCGAGGGGCAGCGTCATCTCGCTGATGTTCGACGGGAGCTTCTCCTTGGTGCGATAGCCGTTCAGCACTTCGACCACGATGGCCGGGTCTTCGCCGCGCAGGAGCGTGTTGTAGAAGCCGGCGGCCTGGGTCATGTTGCGCGGGACGCAGAGGTGGATGCCGCGCAGCAGGTGGAGGATGCCGCCCATCGGCGAGCCGGAGTGCCAGATCCCTTCGAGACGATGCCCGCGCGTGCGGACGATCACCGGCGCGGCCTGCCCGCCGGCGGAGCGCCAGCGCGTCGTGGCCAGGTCGTCGGACATGATCTGCAGCGCGTACAGGACGTAGTCGAGGTACTGGATCTCGGCGATCGGACGCAGTCCGCGCAGCGCGGTGCCGATGGCTTGGCCGAGGATCGTGCATTCGCGGATGCCGGTGTCCATCACCCGTGACATCCCGTACTTTTCCTGCAGGCCGAGGCAGCCCTGATTGACGTCGCCGAGCTTGCCGACGTCTTCGCCGAAGATGATGACGCGCGGGTCGCGGCGCAAGGCGTGATCGAAGCAGTGGTTGATGATCTCGAAGCCGTTCAGCGACGGTGCGTCGTCCGCGTATTGCGGCGGCACTTCTTCGACGTCGACGCCGCTCAGCAGATGAGCGCCGTAGCGCTCGTCGCCTTCCGCGAGCTTCGTGCGCAGCCAGGCCGCGGCGTCTTCGTCACGTTTGGTGATGACGGCCGCTGCAACGGCGCGCACCGCGTCGCGGCGGAACGGCGCCTGCGTGCGCTGCAGTTCGTTCTTCAGTTCCGTGGCGCCGAGGCGGTCGAGGATGGAGAGCGCTTCCTTCACCTCGACGTCGATCGGCGCGCGATACGCCTCCCACGCGCGGCGCTGCGCGTCGCGCACGGCGGTGACGTCTTCCTTCTCCATCACGTCGAGCTCGTCGGCCGAGGCGATGCCCTGCGCGATCATCCACTCGCGCATCTTCGTGATGGCGTCGAACTCGACTTCGAACCTCAGTCGCTCTTCCGACTTGTACCGCTCGTGGCTCCCCGACGTGGAGTGTCCCTGCGGCTGCGTGACCTCGGTCACGTGGATGATGGCCGGCACGTGCTCGTGGCGGACGATGGTCGCGGCGGCAATGTACGTCTCGCAGAGCGCCGGGTAATCCCACGCCTTGACGGTGTAGATGTCGAAGCCCTGCTTCGATTTCTGCTCGCGCTGGAAGCCTTTGAGCAGCTCGGAGAGATTGCCTTTGGTGATCTGGTGCTCGTTGGGGACGGAGATGCCGTAGCCGTCGTCCCAGATCGAGACGATCATCGGGATGCCGAGGACACCGGCGGCGTTGAGCGACTCCCAGAACATCCCTTCCGCGCAGCTCGCGTTGCCGATGGTGCCCCACGCGATCTCGTCGCCGTGGCGGGAGAAGTTCTCCGCGCCGGGGATGCCGAGCTCGCGATAGAGCTTCGAGGCCCATCCCAGTCCGACCAGCCGCGGCATCTGCGAGCCGGTCGGCGAGAGGTCGGCCGAGACGTTGTACGCGTCGGTCTGCGGGAGCCAGTTGCCGTCGCGATCGAGGAAGCGCGACGCAAAGTGCGCGTTCATGGAGCGGCCGCCGGAGGCGGGGTCGTGCGCGACGTCGGCGTGCGCGTAGAGCTGGGCGAAGAACTGGTCCAGCGTGGCCGCGCCGAGGGAGAGCATGAAGGTCTGGTCGCGGTAGTAGCCGGAGCGCCAGTCGCCGCGGCGGAAGGCGCGTGCCCAGGCGAGCTGCGCGACTTCCTTGCCGTCGCCGAAAATGCCGAACTTCGCTTTGCCGGTCAGGACTTCGCGGCGGCCGAGCAGGCTGGCCTGCCGGCTGCGGACCGCGGTCCGGTAGTCTTCGATGATGCTTTCACGCGTGAACTGGGTCCGCGTCAGGGTCTCTGGGGTCGACACGGGCGAATCCTAGCAGAGCCCCCCTACCGTTCGTCCAACCGCACCAGCACCCTCAGCGGTGCGACAGAGGCTACGCCGCCGGAGGCCCCTCGTCTTACCTGTCCAGCTCGACGATCGCCCGCGCGAGCATCGCCTGGACGCGCTGCGCGTCGGGGCTCTCGCAGTAGATGCGGATGATCGGCTCGGTGCCGGACTTGCGGAACAGGAGCCATGAGCCGTCGGCGAAATTCATCTTCACGCCGTCTTTCTCCTCGCGGTTGGTGGCGGGGATGTCGAACGCGGAATCGAGCTCGCCGGCGCGGACGCGGTCGATGAGGCGCGCGCACTGCTCCATGGGACGGTTCACGTCGCGGCGGTCGTAGTGCAGCGCGCCGAACTCCTCCTCCATGGTGGCGATGATCTGCGAGAGAGGCTTGCCGTAATGCGCCACTGCTTCGGCGACCACGAGGCCGGAGAGCACGCCGTCGCGCTCCGGCATGAAGTTGCCGAAGCCGATGCCGCCGCTCTCCTCGCCGCCGACCAGGATGTCGCGCGCGAGCATCAGGTCGGCCACGTACTTGAAGCCGATCGGCGTCTCGTGCAGTGTCGCGCCGAGCGATTGCGCGACCTTCTCGAGAAGACGGGTCGTCGAGAACGTCTTCACCACTTCGCCGGAGAGGCGCTTCTCGCGCACCAGATAGAGCGCCAGCAGCGCGAGGATCTTGTGCGGCGAGACGAAGTCGCCGCGCTCGTCGAGGATGCCCAGGCGGTCCGCGTCGCCGTCGTTGCAGATGGCGAGATCGTAGATGCCGCGCAGCATCACGTCGCGCGAGGCCACGAGGTTCTCCGGGATCGGCTCCGGATTCACGCCGCCGAACGACGGATTGACGTCGCCGCGAATGGCGTCGACCACAGTCCTGTCGAGCTTCGGATGGTCGCCGCTGAGGATGCGCTGCGCGCCGACGTAATCGAGCCCGAGCACCTTCGACGGGATCGCCGCGGCCACACCGTGAATCGGATCGTGGAGGATCGACAGCTTCGCGTTGCGCAGCAGCTCGAGGTCGAGCTGCCCGCGAATGCCCTCCACGTAATCGTCGAGGATCGTCTCCTCGGTCACGGTACCGCCCTCGCGCCCGTCGCGCTCGCCGAGCTTAGAGGCGATGGCCGCGTACATCTCCGGCAGCGCGCCGCCGCCGTACCAGGCCTTGAACTTCAGACCGTTGTATCTCGCGGGATTGTGGCTCGCGGTGACCACCACTCCGCCGAGAACCTTGCGGTGCTTCGCCGTGAACGAGATCGTCTGCGACGGCGTCGGCCGGTCGGAGAGGATCACGTGAAAGCCGGCGCCGCGGAAGCACTCCGCGACGACCGCCGCGAACTCGCGCGAGAGAAAACGCCGGTCGAACCCGACCACGATCGCATTCGCGTCGATCCCGTCGGGCGGCCGCAGCGTCCGCGCCGCGACGGCCATCGCGTCGGCCACCAGCCGGACGTTGTCGAAGGTGTAGTGCTCCGCGATGACGGCACGCCAGCCGTCGGTGCCAAAAACGATCGGAACGGTCATGTGCGGCGCATTGTATCGGCGAGGGCACTTGCGTCCTATGCTGTTACGGCATATCTTGACGACATGCGGCAGCTTATTTGGAGCTTCACCCTCGGCCTGGCCCTCCTCTCTCCCGCGGCGCTCGCCCAGCCGTACTTTTTCGGCGAGCCGCTGCCCCTCCCCCACACCCGCTACGGCGCGTTCAGCGGCGAGCCGCGGCTGGTCTCGAGCGGCAGCGCCGCGTTTCTGGCGTGGGCCGAGGGGGGGAAGCTGCGCATGACGCTCCTCAACGGCGAACGGCGCGTCGGGCGTCCGATCCTCGACGTCGAGCACGGATGGTTCGACGTGATCTGGACGGGGCAGCATTTCCTCGCCGCCGCATACCGCCGCGTCGACGGAATCGATCGGCTCTACGGGCGCCTCGTCGATTTCAACGGCGAGCCGCTCGGCGCGGAGTTCGTGATCGGCAGCGCCATCGGCGAGCCGCAACTCGCGTACGACGGCACGTTCGTGCTGCTGCAGTTCCGCGCCGGCAACTTCGTCGGCACGGCCGCGCTGACGAAGGAAGGACAGCCGCTCGTGCCGCTTCCGAGCTCGTGGGTGCTGCCGCCGATGATCGTCGACGTCGCGCTGGCCGAGCACGCACCCGGCTTCGTCACCGCCACCGCGTATTCCGACGTCGTCTCCCTCTCCCAGACCGACTCTGCCGGCCACTCGATCGTCTCGGTGCCGCTGACGGTGGCGCGTTACGACGAGCGGCAGATTGCGCTGGCCACGAATCCGGCGCGCGACATCATCAGCGTCTGGACGAATCCGAACGCGGTGCTGGAAGCGGTGATCATCCGCAACCAAGGCACGCTGCTGGAGCGGTTCACGATCGCCGACAGCGCCGGCGCGCGCGAAGTGGCGGTGACGTGGGACGGCTCGCGCTGGACGCTCGCTTATGTCGCGCAGGGGCGCGTGCACGTGCGGCGCATCGACCGGCAGAACCCCGAGGAGCGGTTGCCGACTTCGGACGCCGATGCGAATTCGACCGTCGCGGTGACGGCGGCCAACGGGCAGACATTCGTCGCCTTCCGCGGCGCGGATCCGGGCGCGCAGCTCGTGGTGCGCAATCTCAGCCGCGGCAGCGACCTCGCGGCATTCGCGGCGGCGCAGCAAACGCTGTACGACGTCGCGCCGTCGAACGGACGCGCACTGATGGTCTGGAGCGAGCTGCGTGACGGCGTGCGCACGCTGTACGCCGGCACGCGCGCGGAGTCAGGCGCGTGGCGCGAGCGGCCCATCGGCACAGACGAGACCGCGGCGTACGCGGCCAGCGACGGCACCGGCTTCGCCGTCGTGCGCGCGAAGGGCAACACGTGGACGGCAACGCTGCTCGACAGTCAGACGCGCATCGTCGGCACGTCGACGGTCGTCACCGGCTTCCGGCCGACGGACGTCGAATGGACGGGCAGCGCGTACGCGGTGATCGGCATGAACGGGAGCGGCAACATGGTCGGCGCGCTGCTGATGCCGTCCGGCTCCGTGGCCGCGACGCGTACGCTGACCGTGAAGCGTCCGGGCCGCTCGCTCGAGAATCCGCGCCTGGCGGCCCGGCCCGGCGAGTTGCTCGCGGTGTGGCAGGACACGGAGGTCACGCTGTGCGCGCCGGGGTGCGATGCTTATGACTCGCTCGTGCACGGCGCACGATTCACGTCGACCTTCGAGCGTATCGACGAAGGGGCGTTCTCGATCGCGCCGGACGAGGCGCGGTATCCCGATGTGGTCTGGAACGGCATTCAGTACCTGATGGTCTGGGAGAACAAAGGCTCGCTCTTCTCCCGCACGCTGCGCTCGAACGGCGCGATCTCCGGCATCACCCCCCTACCCGGTACGGGCGCGGGCGCGCCGCGCATCTCGGCGATCCCCGGCGGACTCGCGGTCGCGTCGGAGACCGGCCGCGTCGTGGCCATCTACGAGGGCAACACTGAACTTTTCCCGAACCTCGGCCGCCGCGGCGTGCGCGACGCAATCGTCACGATCGGCAGCGAAATCGTGTATCTGCAGACCATGCCCCGCGACGAGATGCCGTATCACGGCGCGGCACGCCTGCAGGCACGCGTCGGCTCACGCGTCCCGCACGCGCCGCTGCCGTCCGCGCCGCGCATCGTCCGCGCGGAACTGCCGCCCGGCACGAGCTCGATGATCTTCGAATGGGCCGCGCTGCCGGAGCCGGTGAACGGCTATCGCGTGGAGTACCGCGTGGACGAGGGCGCATGGAATGAGCTCGACCAGTGGTTCGACGCGGACGACGACGGCCTCTCGATCCGACCGTGGCGCACAACGCCCGCGCGCTACCAGTTCCGCGTCCGCGCCTGGAGCGACGCCGGCCTGGGCGCGTACTCGGAGCCGGTGACGGTGCGCATGGTCTCGCTCAGACAAAGGTCCACTCGGAGATGACGACCGGGAGGCCTCCGGACATCTGAGCCTCCGTGTCAAGTCAGGCGGCAGCCGTGGCGAGAGATGAGCCTCGCAGGGCGAGCTGCTTGAGGTAGCGAGTTTCGTCGTAGGCGGT
>DASVSV010000578.1:0-3435 GCA_036387915.1 Thermoanaerobaculia bacterium | reverse complement strand
GCACATGCAGCGCGCCCCCGCCCGCCCAGGTCCCTCGACTCGACGCTCGGGATGACAGCGAAGAACGACTGACGCTCCCGCTGGCCCCGCTTGTGCTATTCCGAACGAACATGCGATGGACGCCCGGCAACATCAGTTCTGACGTCGAAGATCGCCGCGGGATGGGCGGCGGGGGATTCAGTTTCGGCCGCGGGCCGCAGGTCGGCTGCGGCGGCGCGATCATCCTGCTCGTGCTCAGCCTCCTCACGGGGCGCAACTTCTTCGTCGACAGTTCCGTCGGAACCGGCGGCCCAGGACCAGCCGCGGGACCGGGACCGGCGGCGCAGACCGGAACGGTGAACGAGACGCCGCAGGAGCGGCAGCGGCTCGAGTTCCTCTCCGACGTCCTCGACGACGCCCAGAACACGTGGGCCGGCGTCTTCCAGCAGGAAGGCATCCAGTACCAGAAAACGAAACTGGTCGTCTTCCGCGATCTCACCGACACGAGTTGCGGCAGGGGACAGGCGGCCAGCGGTCCGTTCTACTGTCCGGCCGACGGCAAGGTCTATCTCGACCTCGGCTTCATGGACGAGCTGGACCGGCGCTTCGGCGCGCCGGGCGATTTCGCGCAGGCGTACGTCGTCGCCCACGAGATCGGGCATCACGTGCAGAACCTCGTCGGCACCTCCAGCCGCGTGCAGGAGGCGATGCAGCGGGATCGCGGACAGGCCAACGAATACTCCGTGCGACTCGAGCTGCAGGCCGACTGCTACGCCGGCATCTGGGCCGCCTCCGCCGCGCAGCGCGGCATCCTCGAGACCGGCGACATTGAAGAAGGTCTGGGCGCAGCCTCCGCGGTCGGCGACGACCGCCTGCAGGAAATGTCCGGACGCGGTGTGAACCCCGACGCGTTCACGCACGGCTCGGCGGCGCAGCGCATGGAGTGGTTCCAGCGCGGCCTCCAGTCGGGACGCATCCGCGACTGCGACACGTTCCGCTGACGCTCCTGAGAGCCGGCGGATCGGCAGGGGTGCTTCCGTGCGTAAAAGCACCTCTGCCGAGCAACGAGCAACGCGTCGCCGTTTACGCCGCGACGCTGAGACGGATCTGCTCGTCATCGCTCGCAGGCCGGCGCTCCGCCGGGCCGTTCGCCCGTGGGGTAAGATCTCCGCCTCAACCCGACCCATCGCCAACATCCGGCAGGAGGCTTCATGCGTAGACCCGTCCTTCTTCTCCTGGTCTTCCTCTTTTCTCTTCCCCTCGCGGCACAGACGGCAGGACCGTGGCAACGGCTTCCGGGCATGCGGCTCGCGGGGCAGATCTCGCGCGACGCGAACGGCATCGCCCGCATCCGCGCCTTCACCGATTACGACGCGGTCTTCCTCAATGGTTACGTCCATGCGCAGGACCGGCTCTTCCAGATGGACGAGAACCGGCGCACGGCCCAGGGCACGCTGGCGGAGCTCGTCGGAGGGGCGGCGGCGCTGGCGTCCGACGTCCAGCTCCGCACGCTCGGCCTCGGCCGGGCCGCGCAGCTCTCGCAGCTCGAGTACTCGCCGCGCGTGAACGAGCTGCTCGAGGCGTACGCCGCGGGCGTCAACGCCTGGGTCGCGGCCAACCCGCTGCCGCCGGAGTACGCGGCGCTCGAGCTCACGACGTTCACGCCGTGGACGGCGCTCGACAGCATCGCCGTCGCCAAGCTGCTCGCCTTCGGGTTGTCGTTCGACCTCGACGTCGATCCCACCGTCGCCCTGCTGACCTATCAGGGCGCGGGACAGGTCCTCGGCATCAACGGCCAGGCGCTCTTCTTCGAAGACCTCTGGCGCTCGCAGCCCTTCGACCCCGCATCCACGGTGCCTGACGCGACGAAGGGCACCGCCCTCGGCACGCCGGATGCCGCGAAGAGCGACGACGCGGCCTGCTGGCAGGGCGCTGTCGCCGAGGCGCTCGATCCGAACGCGGTCGCGCTGGCGAAGAAGTACCGCGACGACCTGCTGCAGATCCCGTTCTTCCAGAAGATCCTCGACCCCGAGACACGCGGCGCGTCGAACGAGTGGGCCATCGCCGGCAAGCTCTCGGCGACCGGCAACGCCATGATCGCCAATGACCCGCATCTCGCGCTGCGGATGCCCTCGACGTTCTACCCGATCGGCATCTCCGGCGCGCGCATCAACGCGATCGGCGTCGGCTTCCCCGGCGCGCCTCTCGTCGTGCAGGGACACACCGCGCGCATCGCGTGGGGGAGCACGGTCAACCCGATGGACGTCACCGACGCCTATCAGGAACAGGTCGCGCCCAACGCCGCCTCCACGGCCGGCCTCGGGTCGTTCTACAAGGGCGTGAACGAGCCGCTGGCGGCCATCCCGCAGACCTTCCGCACCAACAACCCCGGCAACGGGACCCCGAACGACATCACTGTCGTGCCGTCCAGCGCCACCGTTCCGGCGGCCACGCTCATCGTCACGCGCCGCAACGCGCCCATCGTCTCGCTCAACCTGGCCACCGGCGCCGCCGTGAGCGTGCAGTGGGTCGGGCACGGCCCGACGCGCGAGCTGGAGACGTTCCTGATCTGGAACGAAGGCGCCAACCTGACCGACTTCCGCAACGGACTGCAGTTCTTCGACGTCGGCTCGCAGAACTGGATCTACACCGACGTGGAAGGCAACATCGCCTACTTCACCAGCGGCGAGATGCCGCTGCGTGAAGACCTGCAGGCCGGCACGGTCAACGGGCTGCCGCCGTCCTTCCTCCGCAACGGCTCGGCCGGCGGCAATGACTGGATTCGCCTGACCGGAGCGCGTCCGGCGGGACAGGCGTCGTCGTATCAGATCCTGCCCGCGGCGGAGATGCCGCAGATCGTCAACCCGGCTGGCGGCTGGATCGTCAACGCGAACAACGACCCTGCCGGCACCACGCTCGACAACAATGCGCTGAACCAGCTCCGTCCGGGCGGCGGCATCTTCTATCTCAATTCCGGCTACGCCGGATTCCGCGCCGGCCGCATCACGCAGCTCATCCGCGAGAAGCTGGCCAGGAACGAGAAGTTCACCGTCGCCGACATGCAGCGCATTCAAGCGGACGTGGTCCTGCTCGACGCGCAGTACTTCGTCCCGTACATCACGCGCGCGCTCGACAACGGCGCCGCGAGCAGCATCCCCGCACTGGCCGGCCTCGCCGCGGCGCCAGGCGTGTCGACGGCGGTCAATCGCCTGCGCACGTGGGATTTCTCCACCCCGACCGGCATCCCCGAAGGCTACGACGCCGCCGACGTCAACGGCGTGCTCTCCGCGCCGTCGAGCGCCGAGATCGAGTCGAGCATCAGCGCGACGATCTACAGCGTCTGGCGCGGCCAGTTCATCAAGAACACCATCGACGCGGTTCTCAGCCAGGGCAATCTGCCGCGGCCCCCGAGCGCGAACTACGTCACCGCGCTGAAGAACCTTCTCGACAACTACG
>DASVSV010000577.1:0-2093 GCA_036387915.1 Thermoanaerobaculia bacterium | reverse complement strand
CTTGTTGTGCCCATGTCGCCGCGCAAACACGTGTTTCGTCGACAGGCGTGCGTTCAGGCTAGGCCAAGAAGCGCTGCCGATCGTACCGGCCCGCCGGAGGCCTCCTGTTGGGTTTCCGTTCGCCCCGCGAGTCCGGGAGTGCTACTCGTACCCCTCGCACTCGAGCAGATCCTTGTCGGTGATCTTCCAGTACGAGTTGTCGCGGCAGAGGTCGACCGCTTCGATCACGCACTCATCGCCGTCTTCGTCGACGACCTTGATGTCGTAGGTGTCGCAGGGGATGGCCGTCAGCGTGAGCGAGTCGCCCTTGGTCAGCACGTCTTCGCCGAGCTGATCCTCGCCCCACTCCGACTCGTCGCTGGCGGAGAGGAACAGGTGGTGGATCTCCCACTTGCTCTGGTTGATCACCTTCACCGTCGCCTTTTTGGCGAAAGCGGGGAGGGAAAGGGCGAGAAAGAGGAGGACCACGACTGTCTTCTTCATGTGTGTTTGGATTGAAGCATAATCGGGGCGATGAACGAAGAAGTTCTGCATGAGCTCGCGCTGCTCCGCGAGCTCGGGTTCACGCACCTGGACCTGAGCCGGCCTGTGAGCCGTGCCGTCGTCGAGTCGATCAGCCATCCCGAGGAGCTCTCGTCGCCGACGCAAAGCCGTGACGACTCGTCGATCACTCCCTGGGACGCGCTGACGGCCGAGACTCACAACTGCCACGCGTGCAAACTGGCCGGGACGCGCACGAACGTCGTCTTCGGCGTCGGCAACCCCAACGCCGACCTGATGTTCATCGGCGAGGCGCCGGGGCGCGACGAGGACCTGCAGGGAGAGCCGTTCGTCGGCCGCGCCGGACAGCTCCTGACCGACATCATCAAAGCCATGAAGCTCACCCGCGACGACGTCTACATCGCCAACGTCGTCAAGTGCCGCCCGCCGGAGAACCGCAATCCTGAGCCCGACGAGCTCGACGCCTGCCGGCCGTTCCTCCAGCGGCAGGTCGCCCTCATCCAGCCGAAAGTCATCGTCACACTCGGCAAATTCGGCCTGCAGAGCCTCACCGAAAAGGCGTACAGCATCTCCGCCGTGCGCGGCCAGTGGCTCGAGTACAACGGCATCAAGCTCATGCCGACGTACCACCCCGCGTACCTCCTGCGCACGCCCTCCGCGAAGAAGGATGTCTGGGCGGACATGAAGAAGGTCATGGCCGAGCTCGGGATCCCGGCTTAGCGAATGGCGGGCATCGCCGAATTCGCCGAGATCGCCGTCCCCGTCGCGCTGCACCAGACGCTCACCTACCGCATCCCCGACGCGTTTCGCGACGCCGTCCGCCTCGGCTCGCGCGTCGAAGTCCCCCTCGGGCCGAAGGTCATCACCGGCTTCGTGGTGGCGCTGCTCGACACCACACCCGTCGACGCGTCGAAGATGAAACCGATCCGGGCCGTGCTCGACGACGAAGAGCCGGCCCTCATCCCCGAGATCATCGAGCTCTGTCGCTGGGCCGCCGAGTACTACATCGCCCCGCTGGGCGAGATGCTCCGCGTGGCGCTCCCCGCGAACATGGCCTCGCGCGGCAAACGTCAGGCAGTGCTCACCGCCGACGACGCCATGATCGAGCACGCCCGCGCGCAGAAGCAGGTCCTCGACACCGACCTGCCGCTGATCGACGAGCTGCGCCGCCGCCCCCTCCCGGTCGCCACGATCTTCGAGGAGATGAAGATCACCCGCACCACGATCGCCCGGCTGCGCGACGCGGGCATCATCGCCCTGCACGAGCGCTTCAAGGACTCGCAGGGCGTCCGCTACGACCGCTTCGTCGTCCTGGAGAGCGATCCCGGCGGCCTCACGCCGAAGCAGCAGGCAGCCGTCGAACTGCTGCAGACGCGCGGCGGTGAGCTGTCCGTCGGCGCGCTAGAACATGGCGGCGTGAGCGCGGCCATTCTCTCCGCGTTGACGAAGAAGGGCGTGATCCGCGTCGAGCGCCGCGCGCGCCGCCACACGCTCGACGCCTTTCTGGCGGGGTTGGAAGGGGCGACGGCAGGGGAGATCCAGTACTCCGCCGAACAACGCGCCGCGGTGGCCACTGTGCGCGAGAGGCTGGG
>DASVSV010000576.1:0-6987 GCA_036387915.1 Thermoanaerobaculia bacterium | reverse complement strand
GCGCGGCGAGGTGCCGGAGTTCGGTTCAGGTTTCCCGATCCTCTACAACGCCGAGACCGAGGACTTGTTTTTCAATCCCGATCACGTGCAGATGGGGGAGGCCATCGGCTACCGCTGGCAGCGCGAAGATCAGACCGCCGGCTTCGACGCCATCGTCTTCCACTACCAGCGCGAGATGGCCGACACAGAGAAGCTGACCGGCACCGCGTACGGCGCCGAGCTCGATCTGCTGGTCCTCGACGGCAACGACATCCCCGGCCTCACCGCGCGGGGACTGCCGATCGACGGCCGCGACAAGACCGAGTCCGGGGCGCGGATCTTCGCCGAATGGCACGCCGCGACCGTGATCGCCCAGTACACACAGCAGAGCTTCGCCGGCAACGAACGGTACGGCTGGGAGATCGAGGCCGGCTATCGCATCCCGTTTGCCGTCGGGCCGATCGAATACATTCAGCCGGCGGTCCGCGCCAGCGCTCTCCGCAACGATTTCGGCCCCGTGCCCGGCTTCCCCGCGCCGAGCATCTGGTGGAACTGGGAGAAGGTCGACGGTGGCGTACGCGTCGGACTCGAGCGCGGCATTGACGTCACGGTCGAGTACACGCAGCACCACATCGAGAGCCGTTTTCCGCTGAAGCAGCGGGAAGTCCTGGGCACCGTCCGCTGGCGCATTTAATGCTCCACTGGATGGCGGAGGTAACCGATGCGTAATGAGATGATTGGCGCGGTCGTGCGCCGGGCGATCGAGCATCCCGAGTTTCGCCGGAAGCTCATGGACAGCCCGCAGGATGCATTGCAGTCGCACGGCTTCGCCCTCGAGGCGGAGGACATGGCCGAGATCGAGAAGATCCGCACGACCCTCGGCGACGCGGGAGAAGACGTCGAGCAGCGGCTCGTCAGCATCGCCGAGCAGTACGGCGTGCATCCCCGCCCCGGTACGTAACCCACCGCCTGCCGATGTTCACCCGCGAAACGCGCCGGCTCGCCGGCGCGTTTCTTTTTTCGAGATGAAACGTCTCAGACGCAACGCTGCAGCTTTCGGAATTTAGCCTCAGGAGGGGCGGTTCGGATCGCTGCCAACCGGCCCCGCGGGCGCAACTCGCGGTGCATCAATACTTAACTCGAAACGAGGCACCTTCACGGATGAGCGTTCTCTCGCTGAAACGAGTGATTCAGTTCGTCGTTGCATGCATCATTGCCGTCCCTCTGCTGGCCAATCATCCTTCGCCGCGTACGCAGCCGAGGATGGTGTTCGACGAGCAGACCGGCGTCGTGGTCCTGTTCGGCGGACGGACCAATGAAGACCCGGCCACGGGGCTGACGCATGCGTCGTCGGAGACGTGGACCTGGGTCCGCGGCAGCTGGCAGCAAGTCTTCCCTGCGACCACACCTCCGGGCCGCTCCTCGCACTCGATGGTGTACGACTCGAAGCGCGGCCGGATCGTCATGTTCGGCGGACGCAAAGAGGCCACCGTCGTCCGCACCTCGTTCACCTTCCACGACGACACCTGGGTTTACCAGAACGGCGACTGGACCGAGCTCGAGACCGCGAACCGGCCTCCCTCGCGCCACTTCGCCTCGATGGCCTACGACCGCGTACGCGATCGCGTCGTCCTCTTCGGCGGCTATCGCTTCCAGGCGGACAATCGCACCATCGAGCCGCTATACGACACCTGGGAGTTCGACGGCACCAACTGGACCGAAATCCAGAAGGTCGGCCCCTCGGTCGACAAGCCGCTGATGTCGTACGACGTCGCCCGCAACCAGCTCATCCTCCTCGGCATCAACACCACCTTCCAGACCCAGATGTACCGCTGGGACGTCGAGACGTCCTCGTGGAAAGCCGTCACGCCGGAGAAGCTGCCGACCTGCGTCCACGAAGCGACGCTTGATTATCAGTTCCACAACGAGCGGCTCGTCCTCGTTGGCGGCGTCTGCTCCTCGCAGACCTCGCCCATCGAAGAAACGTGGGAGTGGGACGGGACGAACTGGACCGTTCTGACGACGAATCAGATCACCCGCATCACCGGCGCCGCGGTCGCTTATGACCGGAAGGCGGAGCAGCTCGTCCGCTACGGCGGCGCGTCGAACTTCGGCACGCTGCAGGAGTCGTACACCACCGTCCTGCGCAGGGCGGACGGTGTGCGTCCCGCGGCATGGCTCAACACCGGCATCTCGGGCGTTCCGAGCCCGCGCTCGCTGGCGGTTTTCCGCCGCGACCCGGTGCGCGACACGATCGTCCTGTTCGGCGGCCTCGGCGAGTTCAGCTACGGCACCGCCGTCTCCTACAACTCCGATCAGTGGCGGTATACGGACGGCGTCTGGTATCGCCAGAACGCCGGCGCGCCCCTCGGCTGCGTCACTCCGATCTCGGCGTTCGACACGAACCGCAACGTGCTGGTCGTGGTGTGCAACGGTGCTGAAGTCGCGGAGTGGAACGGCGAGACGTGGAACAGCATCGGCGAGCTCGACAAGGCGCCGGATCGCCGCCGCTTCGCGCAGCTCGCCTACGACGGAAACCTGAAGAAAATCGTGATGTTCGGCGGCTACGACAACGTCAACTTCCGCGATGACACGTGGACGTGGGACGGCAAGGAGTGGATCGAGCTCAAGCCGAAGACCAAGCCGCCGCACCGCTCGCAGATGTCGATGTGGTACGACCCGCTGGCCAAGAAGACCATCGTCTACAGCGGCGTCGGCCGCCGGAACATCGACGAGCGCGTCACGCGCTATGCCGACATGTGGGCCTTCGACGGCACCAACTGGGCGCTGGTCAACGTCACCGGCGAGACGCCCGGCATCCGCTTCGGCGCCCAGACCGCGATCGACCCGCGCAATGGCAAGGTGGTGCTGTTCGGCGGCCTCCACGCCACCATCGGCGAGAAGGACGCGGTCAGCCAGTTCTACGACAACGACACGTGGACCTGGGATGGCTCCGCCAGCCGTTGGACAAAGATCGCCACCGCCAACGCGCCGACCCCGCGCCAGAACGGCGCATTCGAGTACGACGCCGCCTCCGGCAAGTTCATCCTCTTCGGCGGCTTCGGCGGCAACTTCTATCTCTCCGACACGTGGCTCTTCGACGGCGAGAACTGGACCCCGCTGGCCAACGCGCCGGTCACCCAGCGCCGCCGCGGCAGCCGCTCGTAAACCGGCACTTTTTGTGGAGGACAGGCGATCCCGCCTGTCCTCATTAGTGCTAACGTATCGCCCCTTATGTCGGAATCACTGATCACGCAGCCGCCGGCTTCCTTCCCGCCGGCGCTGTTGCGACGCAGCCTGGCCGACGCTCTCGAAATGGACCACGGCGTCGATGCCGTCGCCGCCGAAGAGCGCGCCAACTCCCTGGCCAAACGCTCCCTCAAGAAAGAATCGAAGGTCTGGGGGCTCCGTCTGGCCATCAGCATGATGGACCTGACCACCCTCGAGGGAAAAGACACCCGCGGCAAGGTCCACGCCCTCTGTCAGAAGGCCATGCGGCCTGACCCTTCGGATCCGACGATTCCGCACGTCGGCGCGGTCTGCGTCTATCCGACCATGGTCCCGTTCGTCCGCCAATCCTTGAAGGCGAGCGGGGTACACATCGCCTCCGTCGCGACCGGTTTTCCCAGCGGCCAGACCTTCACATCGATCAAAGTGCAGGAGACGCGCGAGACCGTCGCCGCCGGCGCCGACGAGATCGACATGGTCATCGACCGCGGCGCGTTCCTCTCCGGCAATTATCAGAAGGTGTTCGACGAGATCGCGGAGGTGAAGGAAGCCTGCGGTCCGGCGCACCTGAAAGTGATCCTCGAGACGGGGGAACTGGCCAATTACGACCAGGTTCGCCGCGCTTCGCTCATCGCCATGTACGCCGGCGCCGATTTCATCAAGACTTCGACCGGCAAAGTGGCCGTCAATGCCACGCTGCCGGTGACGCTGGTCATGCTCGAGGCCATTCGCGATTTCCATCATGCGACGGGGAAGAAAATCGGGATGAAGCCTGCCGGCGGGATCGCCACGGCGAAACTCGCGCTGTCGTATCTCGTGCTGCTGTACGAGACGATGGGACCCGACTGGATGAATCCCGACCTCTTCCGCTTCGGCGCTTCTTCTCTGCTCAACGACGTCCTGATGCAGCTCCGCAAAGAACGGACCGGCGCATACCAGAGCGGCGATTACTTCACGCTCGATTGATTCTCATTATGACGACGACAGAAATTCAAACCCGCGAGCGCCTCACCCCCGGCCCCGCCTCCTCCTCGGTGTTATGGGAGTACGCGCCGTCGCTCGAATCGACCGATCACGTCAAGCTTGCGTCGCGCTACAACCTCTTCATCGGCGGCAAGTTCGTCGAGCCGCACTCGAAGAAATGGTTCGAGTCGATCAACCCGGCCACGGAAGAACGGCTGGCCGAGCTCGCGGAAGCGGATGCGCACGACGTGGACCGCGCCGTAGTCGAGGCGCGGCGTGCATACGAGAAGGTCTGGCGGAAAGTCGCGCCGAGCGAACGCGCCAAATACATCTATCGCATCGCGCGCCTCATTCAGGAAAAAGCGCGTGCGCTGGCCGTCGTCGAGACGCTGGACGGCGGAAAGCCGATCAAGGAATCGCGCGACGTCGACGTGCCGCTCGCGGCCGCGCATTTCTTCTATTACGCCGGATGGGCCGACAAGCTCGAATACGCATTTCCGAATCGCAATGTCGCGCCCGTAGGAGTCGCGGGGCAGATCATCCCGTGGAACTTCCCGCTGCTGATGGCAGCGTGGAAACTCGCGCCGGCGCTCGCGGCCGGTAATACGGTCGTATTGAAGCCCGCGGAAACGACGTCCGTCACGGCAATGCTGCTGGCGGAGATCATCCAGGAAGCCGACCTGCCGCCGGGCGTCGTCAACATCATTACAGGCGCCGGCGCGACGGGCGCGGCACTCGTGTCGCACGAGGACGTCGACAAAATTGCATTCACCGGCTCGACCGACGTCGGCAAACGCATTCAGCGCACGCTGGCCGGCACGAAAAAGAAACTGACGCTGGAGCTGGGCGGAAAAGCGCCGAACATCGTCTTCGAGGACGCGCCGCTCGATCAGGCCGTCGAAGGCATCATCAACGGCATCTACTTCAATCAGGGACACGTCTGCTGCGCCGGCTCGCGCTTGTTCGTGCAGGAGTCCGTGGCCGAGACCGTGATCCGCAAACTGCGCGAGCGCGTGCAGACGCTGCGGGTCGGCAATCCGCTCGACAAGAACACCGACGTCGGCGCCATCAACTCGAAGGCGCAGCTCGAAAAGATTCGCGAGCTCGTGGAGAGCGGCGTGGATGAAGGGGCGGAGATTTTCCAGTCCTCCTGCGCGCTGCCGCAGCGCGGCTTCTGGTTCGCGCCGACGTTCTTTACCGGCGTTTCGGCGTCTTATCGCATCGCGCAGGAAGAGATCTTCGGGCCGGTGCTGTCGGTGCTGACGTTCCGCACGCCGGAAGAAGCGATCGAGAAGGCCAACAACACGCCGTACGGATTGTCGGCCGGCGTCTGGACGGAGAAAGGCTCGCGCATCCTCAATATGGTGTCGAAGCTACGCGCGGGCGTGATCTGGGCCAATACCTACAACAAATTCGACCCGACCTCGCCGTTCGGCGGCTACAAGGAATCGGGATTCGGCCGCGAAGGCGGATTGCACGGTCTCGCGCCATATGTGGTGCTGTCATGAGCCCGCGCCTGGCGGTCCGCAAGACGTACAAGCTCTTTATCAACGGTGAGTTTCCGCGCACCGAATCGGGCCGCTTCTATGCGGTGACCGGCAAGGGGGGAGAGTTGCTCGCGAACGCCTGCCGTGGCTCGAGGAAGGACCTGCGCAATGCCGTGGTCGCCGCGCGAAAAGCGTTCGGTGGCTGGGCCGGCAAGACTGCCTACAATCGCGGGCAGATCCTCTATCGCATCGCCGAGGTGTGCGAGTCGCGTGCGGCCGAGCTCGTGGAAGAGCTGCGCCGCCAGGGCTCGCCCGCGGCCGAGGCTCGCCGCGAAGTGGAGAGTGTCATCGACCGCTGGGTTTATTACGCCGGCTGGAGCGACAAGTACACGCAGATGTTCGGCTCCGTGAATCCCGTCGCCGGACCGTATTACAACTTCACCGTTCCCGAGCCGACCGGTGTCATCGGGGTGATCGCACCGGAACAGCCGTCGCTGCTCGGCCTCGTCAGCAGGATCGCTCCCGCGATCGTCGGCGGCAATACAGTCGTGGCCGTCACCTCGGAAAAGCAGCCTCTGGCAGCCGTGACGATGGGCGAGGTCTTCGAAACCTCGGATGTGCCCGCCGGCGTCGTCAATCTATTGTCCGGCATCAAGAGCGAGCTCGTCCCGTGGATGGCGGCACATATGGACGTGAACGCGATCGACACGACCGGCGTCGCCTCCGAGGCGATCGCGACCGTACAGAAGACCGCTGCGGAGAATGTGAAGCGCGTCGTGCACTTCGACGCCGCCGGCATCGGGTGGGACGACCAGCGCCGCTCCCAGGGCCCGTACGCCATCTTCGACTTTCAGGAGTCGAAGACGGTCTGGCATCCCATCGGGATGTAGCGCGGCGCCCGTCGTCGATTACGCGGCCGCGGCAAAAAGTTTGCAGCGCTGGAATGTCTCTTGGCGAAAAGCGTTATCCCATGTCCGCGCTGAAAACGCCGGCGAGCCCAGCAGGGCACGGATCTTTGGAAAAATCAGCGGCTGAAATAAGCATCACAACCGTCCGGTTAGCAGCTGTCCCGACGCCGAAAAGGGCGAGCCGGAAACAGCAGTAAGCGGTTGAAATAACAAGCGGTTGCGATAGGTTGTACATGATCCCGACGCAATGAAGCAAAGAGCGGCGGGGCGCGCAGGATGGGCGGTGAGGACGAAGCGAACGAGTCGTCCTCAGCATCGATCCGACGCGATCAGCAAGCCGGTTCCTTGACAACTGAATAGGAAAGCAACGAAGGCAAACGTGATTCCTTTGAGTCCTGAGATATGGGCTCAACAGAAACAAC
>DASVSV010000575.1:0-4224 GCA_036387915.1 Thermoanaerobaculia bacterium | reverse complement strand
GCAGCATGGGGGCGGCGGTCGTCCAGGTCCGCGTTTGTGGGTCGAAAACTTCGTGCGCGGTCGTCATCTCGGGCGACAGCCCGTTGCCTTGACGCCCGCCGACGTAGTGGATGCGGCCGTCGATCGCCGCGCCGGTGAAGTGGTTGCGCTGCGTGGGCAGGTTCGGCAGCACCTCCCAGGTATTGGCCGCCGGGTCGTAGACGGCGAAGTCGGAGCCGCGCGGCAGTCTTCCACCGGCGACGTAGATCTTGCCGTCGTGCACGACGGCAAAGCCGGAGCTGCGCGCCGTGGGCATCGGCGCCTTCGTGACCCATACACCGACCGCGGGATCGAGCTCGTAGACTGTGTTCACGTAGCTGTTGCTGTTCGGGGGGTCATCGGCGTTCAACTGGCCGCCGATGAGGTAGATCTTCCCGTTCACGCTGGCTGCCATCCCGTGGTTGTTCGGCAGCGGGAGCTGTGGACCGTAGGCCCAGGTGTCGGTGGCGATGTCGTAGATTTGGACGGTCCGGGCGGTCACCCGATTCGGCGGATAGCCGCCCATGAGGTAGAGCTTGCCGTTCGATTCCGCGAGCGCCAACTCGGAGAGGGGTTGGAGCACCGGGGCCCGCGTCCCCCATTGGCCGGGGGCCGGCTGCTGCGCGGTCGCCGCCGCGGCGAAGCCGAGCAGTGCCAGGCACGGAGCGATGCGGACGAGAAGCTTCGCAGCGCGAGATGTACGAGAACCCGGTTCAACGACGCGCCGGCGATGAGCCGCAACGGCGCTGGTGGCGTCGATCGAGACAGCAGCAAACATGTTGGTGAAACTGGCCATCGTGCGCATGGAAGGTCGCCTCATGAGCGTCGTCTTTGGTGTTCGACCGCAGTATGCATGCGTCAAATGGCGTCACCAGTCACAAAGCAGACACGGAGCATCGAGCGGCAGGTCGCGTACGCGTTTGCCGGTGGTGTGGAAGACAGGGTTCGCGGTCGCGCTGCCCGGAGTGACACCAACTGATCCGCGAATGTCGCGACCGAGGCTCTAAAGCGGAACGCGGATCAGCCAGGGGTCTTCACGTTCGCCGCTCGCCTCCCTTGTCGAGCCGATCGCAAGCGCCTCGTCACGCGCAACAGCAACCGTGCTCGCGCGGCCTGGAAAATCGGCACCTGCGAGCGCGCGGCCACCTTTGCGGTCTGCGCATCAGCCGTCGGCGGTGATGCGAAGCTCGGCGCCATCACGACGCCAGCGGCCACTACGAGATCGACGGACTGCCGGTGGACCCGCTCGTCCTCAGCACCATCGATCCCGACGCCGGGTCGTCTACGCCACCAACTCCATCCGCACCGCCGGCGAAGTCATCACCCAGGACCTCGTCGCGCTGCGCAAAGACGGACCGCCGCCCGGCACCGCCACCGTGCGGAACTCCCAGCGCCCACCAGGGTCGGACGCCGCCGTTCGCGGCCGGCTGCATGGTATCGCCCGCAGGAGCTGCACGCGCATGGGGTCAGCCCGCGTTAGCCAGTTTGCAACCTGCTACCATCCAGCCGTGACCGCGCAGCGCTTCCGAGCGCTCGCTCTGCTCGCGTTTGCTTGCCGCTCCGGAGTTGTCTTCCATCTCCTGCTTCAGCAGCTCTACCTGCTCTCGAGCGATCTTCTTGAACGCCTCCAGCCGGGCACGTCTTCGAAGGGACGAACTTCCCGCTGACGCTCGCACTTTCATCCCGTCTTGAGCCACCCGGTTCACCTCACCCGGGGGCTATTGTCTTTGTGCTACGCACGCGTTGGTCCGCGCTTGACTGAAGTCCGTTGACCCGCTCCCCACACTGCTGTGGAGAGGGGACTGACCCTCCGGGGGAAACATTCACCGCCTTCCCGCCGTAGACCCTCCATGACCCAACGCCAGGTGCTCTATGCGGGCGGCGCGTTTGCCGTCGCTACGCTGTTGTGCATTTTCCTCGTCGACGGGGTGGTCGCCGTCGCGGCTCAGTCGTTTTCGCGCGAGTTCCTGAAGGGCGTCGGGGCGTTCATGCACGGGCTCGAGCTCGCGTTCCTCTTTCCGCTGTCGAAGTGGGCCAGTGGCGCGGTGTTGCTGCTTGCCGCGGTGATCGCGGTGCCGTTTCGGCGGAACCTTGCCTGGGCGCTGCTGTTCGTCGGTCTGTCGCAGTTGACCACGCGACTGGTCGCCGGCGTGTTGAAGAACGTCTTCAATCGTCCCCGTCCCTTCGAGGCGCTGGCTGATGGTGTCTGGAGCGACGCGTTCTTCACGACGGGCAGCGCGTTTCCGTCGGGGCATGCGGCGCATTTCTGGGGGTTCTACTTTGCGCTGGTGTTGCTCTGGCCGCGCGGACGCTGGATGCTGCTCATCCTGCCGGTGCTCGCGTCCGCGGCGCGCGTGGTGGTCAACGATCATTACGTGAGTGACGTGGTCGCATCGGCTGCGATTGCCGCGATCGTGACACTCGGGCTCGCGAAACTCTTTCGCGGCTTCTTCACGAAACGCGCGGCCGCGAACCGAGCGCCGTCTCCGCACGACGAGTGGCGAGACGGGACCGCGTGAATGCCGGCGCGCCCGGGCATTGAGGGCGGCACACTCTCGCCGCCACCGCCCACCCAGGTCCCTCGACTCGACGCTCAGGATGACAGGCGCTTCGCGTCACGGCACACTCGCGGCCGGCCGCGAAGCGACTTTTACCTTTTAACTTTTACCTTTTTCCTGACCGCGTACACTTCCCCTCATCCATGAATCTCCTCCTCGGCATCGCGGTGGCGGCATTCGTCATGACCATCGGGGCCGTGGCGTGGGGGAAGAAGAGCGCGCGCAAGCTGCAACGCGAGCGGAAGATTCACATCGACCAGTTCAAGCTCAAGCGCCGCCACGCGGAGATCGAGCTGGAAGTATTCGGCAGTCCTGACGTCGTGCGCGCCGTGCAGACGTACGCGAAGGAGCATCGCGTCACGATCGAGCAGGCGCGGGCGCAGGCGAAGACGTACCTGCAGGAGATCGTCCCGAAGTTCAACCTGCTCGCGTACTACCGCATCGGCGCGCCGGTGGCCCGGGCGATCATGCACTTCCTCTATCGCGTCGTCGTCGAGCGCAAGCCGGTCCGCGACTTCAACGAAAACGCGAAAGGCGCGGCGGTGGTCTACATCATCAATCACCGCTCGAACGCGGACTACGTCCTCGTCGCGCACATGCTCTTCAAGTTCATCTCGCTGTCGTACGCGATCGGCGAGTGGGCGCGCGTCTGGCCGCTGAATCACGTCTTCAAATGGTTCGGCGGCTATTTCGTGCGGCGCCGCTATCGCGAGCCGCTGTACCACGCCATCCTCGCGAAGTTCGTGCAGACCATCACCCGCCACGGCGTGACGCAGGGCGTCTTCATCGAGGGCGGCCTGACCCGCGACGGCGCGTTCCAGAAGCCGAAGCTGGGGATGCTCGACTATCTGGTCACGTCGAAGCGCGATCCGGAGTTCACGCAGCGGCTCTACATCATGCCTACGGCCGTGAACTACGATCGCGTGCTCGAGGACCGCAATCTGACCGAGGAGTTGCTCGGGCGCGAGGAGCGGTCGACGAAAGGGGAGAAGCTGCGGACGACGTTCGACTATCTCTTCCGCAACTTTTTCCGCGGCCTGTTCAAGCGCTTCAAGCGCTACGGCTACGCGGTGGTGTCGTTCGGCCACCCGATCTCGATCGACGATTTCATTCGCGACCACCCGGCCATCCTCGGCCACACCTACGACGAGCGAAAGACCGACCTGCAGAAGCTCGCCGAACTGGTGATGAACGAGATCTCGAGCGCGCTCGCGGTCACGCCCGTGACGCTGGTCGCGTCGATCTTTGCCCGCCGCGAGATCGCCACCGAAGCCGTCATCCTGCGCGACCTGGAAGCGCTGCGGGAGGAGTATCGCGACCGCCCCTGGCTGCTCCGCGAGAAGACGCCGAAGGAGGTCTGGGCCGCCGCGCGTCACGTGCTGGAGCTGCGCCATCTCATCGCGCCCGCGGTGCAGTGGGCGGATGACCTCTTCGGAGAAGGCGGCGTCCCGGAGCTCGAGGACGCGTGGCAGTGGAACCCGACCGAGCACCTGCTCCGCGATTACTACGCAAACGCTCTGGTCCCCTTCGAGCGCGTGCAGCAACGCGGCTGGCCCGAACGCCGCCGCGACCGCGAAGCCGTAGCGGCGCGCGCCGCCGCGTCGACGTAGGGGACGACGGGAGGCCTCCGGCGGGCCGGTACGACCGG
>DASVSV010000574.1:0-7186 GCA_036387915.1 Thermoanaerobaculia bacterium | reverse complement strand
AAGTTAAGGCCATTGGGATGACAGCCGGCCGGGGGCGCGCAACTCGTCCTCGGAGTCATGCTGTGCGCCACCGCCCGCCCAGGTCCCTCGACTCGACGCTCGGGATGACAGCCGGCCGGGGGGCGCAACTCGTCCTCGGGCTCACGCTGCGCGCCCCCGCCCGCCCAGGTCCCTCGACTCACGCTCGGGATGACAAGCCTTTTACGCGCCCCAGTTTTTGAGCAGGACCTTCGCGTCCTCCACCGCCGCCGCGTCCTCGACGAGGAACTGCGCGTCGTTCGGTGCGCTGACGACGGCCTGCAGGATCTGCGTCGCCTGCGCCTTTTTCGACGCGTCGTTCGACACCATCGCCTCGGCCAGGAAGAGGAGCGTCAGCTTGTTCTTCGGCGCGATCTTCTGCGACTCGCCGAGGAAGCGGAGGGATTCTTTCGAGGAGGCCCAGCCGGTGATCAGCGGGATACGCGGCGTCTGATCGTGCAGGCGCCCCAGGACGCGCGCGGGCGCACCGTCCTCGAGACGCGGATTCGCGAGATGCGCGATGGTGGCGTGGCGGCGGATGCGGTCCGCGGCGCCCTGCCGCGCGGCGGCCATCTTGCCGTACGCCAGCGCCCACTCGCCCCAGTTGACCGCATCCCACAGCAGCACTTCCGCCGCGCCCGGGACGGCGCGTGCCGCATCGGCGACCTGCTTCTCCGGCGACTTCGCGCTCGTGGCCAGACGGCGGTTCACCGCCGCCACCGCCTTTTCGCCCGCGGTCTTGGCGAGGCCGTAGATCTGTTTCTTCTGCTCGACGTTCGCCGCGACGTACGCCCCCTTGAAGCGGATCGCGCGGAGGAGCTTGAACTGCGCCTCCAGATCGTTGGGATTGCCGTTCACCGCGCGCTGATACGCGGCGATCGCCGCGTCGATCGGCGCCGCTTTCGCCCTCGCCCCGTGCGCCCCTTCGGCGCGATTCGCGTAATGCCGGTCGCCGTCGGCGACCTGCGCGGAAAGCGGCAGCGCGAGCAGCAGCAGGAGGGCGGTGGCACAGGCGTTGAAGCTCGGTCTGGTCATGCGAACGCTGATTGTAGTCGCCGTCGTTCTCGCCTTGGCCGGCTGTCGCGGCGAGCCCGTCCCGCGCGACTACCAGAACGCGCCGCCCGACGTCTCGAATCCGCCGCAGACGCGCAGCGACACCCCCTCCGCCGCCGCCACCGGCCAAGCCCCACCGCAGCCGTCCACGGGCGTCGAGGGAACCTCAGGCCCGTACGAGCTCCAGTCGCCGACCGGCACCACGCCGACCACGACCACCATGGCCGACACGCCACCGGCGACGACCACTACTTAGCGCGCAGGCAGCAGGGCGCAGTGGAACGGATCACGCGCTCCTGCCGCCTTCTCCCTCCCCGCCGCTCCTGCGCCCCGCGTCCTGCTCACTGCGCCCTGATCCGCCCTATACAATCCGCGCCGTGCGCATCGTCTTCTTCGGCACGCCCGACTTTGCGGTTCCGACTCTCGACGCGATTGCCCGGGAGCATGAGGTTGCGCTCGTCGTGGCGCAGCCCGACAAGCCGGCGGGGCGGGGGATGAGGATGCAGGCGCCGGCGGTGGCGGTGCGGGCGAACGAGGTGGGACTGCCGCTGTTGCAGCCGCCGAGGATCCGGAACGAGGAGTTTCTTGGCGAGATCGCACGCGTCGCGCCGGACATCGGGATCGTCGTCGCGTACGGGAAGATCCTGCCGGCCGCGCTGCTGCAGATCCCGAAGCATGGATTTCTGAACGTGCACGCATCCATCCTCCCGCGGTGGCGCGGCGCGGCGCCGATCCAGCGCGCGATCGAGGCGGGCGACAAGCTGAGCGGAGTGACGATCATGCGGGTCGACGAGCAGCTCGACCACGGCCCGATGTTGCGCATCGAGACGACCGAGATCGGCGCGGACGAGCGCACGCCGTCGCTCTCGCAGCGCCTCTCCCAACTCGGCGGCGAAGCGCTGGCGCTCGTGCTGCGCGATCTCCCTCCCGAAACGGAGCAGGACCACGAACAGGCCACGCACGCCGCGAAGATCGAGAAGAGCGAGGGGGAGATCACCTTCGACGAGCCGGCGCACGCGATCTACAACCGCTTCCGCGCCTTCGATCCGTGGCCCGGCATCTTCTTCCGCGACCTTAAGCTGACCGACATGCGTCCGGCCGACGGAAACGCTGCGCCGCGGACGATCCTGACGATCGACGACGGCGTCACCATCGCCTGCGGCGAAGGCG
This sequence comes from Thermoanaerobaculia bacterium, assembly GCA_036387915.1. GTDB lineage: Bacteria > Acidobacteriota > Thermoanaerobaculia > Gp7-AA8 > Gp7-AA8 > QHVT01. The sequence goes on along the minus strand of DASVSV010000574.1, from coordinate 4,945 downwards.
CGTTGCGCATCCTCGAAATGCAGCGTCCCGGGAAGCCGCGCACGCCCGCCGCGGCCGTCGCCCGCGGCCTCGGATGGAAGGCCGGCGATGTTGTCTGACTCGAGGGACGACCGCGCCCGCGCGCTGCACCTCCTCGAGCGCATCGAGCGCGAGCAGCTCTACGCCTCGCTCCTCCTCCTCGGTGAGACCGGCTTCGTGCGCACGCTCGTCCTCGGCATCCTGCGCTGGCGCTCCCGTCTCGACTTTCTGATCGGCGAGCTCGCGCAGCGTCCGGTGAAGAAGATCGACGCGCCGGTCGTCGAGGTGCTGCGGCTCGGCCTCTATCAACTGCTCTACATGGATGTCGCGCAGTATGCCGCCGTCTCCGAGACCGTCGACCTCGCGCCGAAGCGCGCACGCGGTTTCGTCAACGCGATCCTCCGCCGCGTCACGCGTGGTCCCGTCCCCGAGCCACGCGACGTGGCCACGCGCACTGCACATCCGCAATGGCTCATCGACCGCTGGACCAAGAATTACGGCGCCGAGCGCACGGAGAAAATCGCGCAGGCCAATCAGGAGCTCTCCTATCCCGACGTCCTCGCCCTCGGCGACGCCGTCTCCGAGGGCGAGCCGTCGACGCTCGTCCCCGGTCTGTTCAAGCTGCACGGCTCGAGCGCCGACCTCGATCGCGGCGACTTTTACCCGATGGACGAAGGGAGCGCCGTCATCGCCGCCATCGCGCGCGCGTGCGGCGACGACATCCTCGACCTCGCGGCAGCGCCGGGCGGCAAGTCAATCTACATGGAGCACCACGGCGCGCGCGTCGTGTCGAACGACGTCTCGCTGACACGCCTCCGTCCGCTGACGGGACGGCGGCTCGTCGTCAGCGACGGACGCAAGCCGCCGTTCGCGCACCAGTTCGAGGTCGTGCTGCTCGACGCGCCGTGCAGCGCCACGGGCACGATCCGGAAGAATCCGGAGCTGAAGTGGCGGCTGAAAGAGAGCGAGCTGGCCGCGTTCGCCAAACTGCAGCGCGAGCTGCTGGCGAGTGCGACGACGCTCTCGTCAAAGTACGTCGTCTACTCGACGTGCTCGCTCGAGCCCGAGGAAAACGACGCCGTCGTTGCGTCGGCATCGGGCCAGCACGTCGACATCACGCCGTTCGTGCCCGAGGGGGCGCGGCGGTGGGTGGAGAACGGCGTGCTGCGGTTGACGCCGGAGTCGGGCGCGGATGGTTTCACCGCCTTCGTCGTCCGCGTATAAACTCTCGCGCCGCAGATGCCTCGCGATCTCCCCATCGGCAACGGGACGCTCCTCGTCGCCTTCGACTCGCAATACCGCGTATCCGACTTCTACTACCCGCGCGTGGGCATGGAGAACCAGGTCGGCGCGAAGTTCCGTCTCGGCATTCACTGCGACGAGGAGCTGCACTCCGTCGACGAAGACGCGTGGCAGCGCACGCTGGAGTATCTGCGCGACACGCTCGTCACCGACGTCAGTCTGCAGAACGACGCCATCGGCATCCGCATCCGCTGTCACGACGCCGTCGATCCCGACGCGAACGTGTTCGTCCGCAAGATCGTCGTGCGCAATCTGCGCGACGAAGCCCGCGACGTGAAGCTGTTCCTCCATCACGACTTTGCGCTGTACGGAAACGCCTCGGGCGACACGATCATGTTCGACCCGCGCGCGAGCGCGCTGGTGCAGTACAAGAAGCGGCGCTACGTGCTGATGAACTGCGACCGCGGCGTCACCGAGTACGCGTGCGGCCGCAGCGCGACCACCGGTGCCGAGGGAACGTGGCGCGATGCCGAGGACGGGGTGCTGTCGATGAACGCCATCGCGCAGGGCGCGGTCGACGCGACGATCGGCATCCCGCTGCAGCTCGCCGCGCAAGGCAGCGAGACGGTGATGTACTGGATCTGTGCCGGACGCTCCGACTCCGAGGTGCGCGGGCTCGACGCGATGGTGCGGGATGAGGGAGCGGCGCACGTGCTCGCGCGCACCGGCTCGCACTGGTACACGTGGGTGAACAAGACCGGCGAGGACCTGTCGGCGCTGCCGGAAGAGATCATCGACCTCTATCGCCGGTCGCTGCTGGTCATCGCCACGCAGTGCGATCGCGGCGGCGCGGTGCTGGCGGCGAACGACTCCGACATCCAGTGGGGCCACAACGATCACTACTCGTACGTCTGGATGCGCGACAGCGCGTTCATCTGCGACGCCATGGGACGGGCCGGTTTTCCGGAGATCTGCCGGCGTTTTCTCGTCTTCGCCAACGACGTGCTGCGCAACGAGGGCTACTTCCTGCACAAGTACAACCCGGACGGCTCGCCCGCGCCGTTGTGGCATCCGTGGGTCCGCGACGGCAAGTCGCAGTTGCCGATCCAGGAAGACGAGACGGCGCTGGTGGTGTGGCTCGTCGCGCGGCATTACGAACGGACGCGCGATCTCGACCTGCTGCGCGAGGTCTATCCGCGGCTGGTCGTCGCGGCCGCCGATTTTCTGGCGCGTTTCCGCGACGCGCAGACCGGCCTGCCGCTCCCGAGCTACGATCTCTGGGAGGAGCGGCTGGGCACGTTCACCTTCACGTGCGCGGCGGTGTGGGCGGGGCTGAATGCGGCCGCGGAACTGGCCCACCTGTTCAACGATCAGGAGCGCCACGCGACGTGGACCAAGGCCGCGGAGGAAGTCCGCGCCGCGATGCGCAAGCATCTCTGGCTGGAGAGCGAGAACCGTTTCGCGCGCGGCCTGGTCGTGAACGGCGACGCGCTGGAGCTCGACCCGGCCGTCGATTCATCCGCCTTCGCGACGTTCTATCTCGGCGTCTTTCCGGCGGAGAGTGCGCTGGTCGAGGGAACGATGCGCGCCATCCGCGAGCGGCTGCGCGTGCACACCGAGATCGGCGGCATCGCGCGCTACGAGAACGACGGGTATCACCGCATCTACGCCGAGAGTGACCGCGTTCCTGGCAATCCGTGGATACTCTGCACGCTCTGGCTCGCCGAGCACGACGCCGCTCTGGGCGAGGAGGGCGTGCAGGCCGCGCTCGACCACGTCCGCTGGGCCCGCGCCCAGGCCACCGCGTCGATGATCCTCCCCGAACAGATCGACCCCTACGACGGCCAGCAACTCTCCGTCGCCCCCCTCACCTGGAGCCACGCGCAGGTCGTATCGGTGGTGCAGGCCTGCCTCGCGGCGCGGCGCGAGACACGGTGAGATGAGTCAGGAACGCTCGCGCTGGTTTCGGCGCTGAGCAATGTAAGTGGCGATGCAAAGCCCCCCGGATGCGCTCCAGAACGTACTGGTCATGACGCGCAGCACTGGGTTCGGATACTTTTCTGGCATGCCGTCGACCACGACCCAGAGCCAGAACAAGCCGAAGCACATCGCCCCCAGACCGCCGTGAAACAGTGGCCTGAACGGTTCCTTTCTGCCCTCGCTGAATCGGATGTAGAACGCGATTGCCAGCGAGAGGCACGCCAGGACAAACATGTACCACGCCATGGGCGTCATCGGCGCTTCTCCTCCGCTGCTCTCAGCAGTCGGGACTGTCACTGCAGCTGCACGCTACCGCAACGCCTGCAGCTGCGAAGTACACGATCCCCCAGATGCACGTTGCCGTATTCACCACAGGTGCTCCGCATGCTGCAATAAAGGTCTGAACGGCCTGCACCAACGCCAAAATCGACAAGACGCACCAGATCCTGCCGTTGGTGCCGATCTGCTCCTGTGTCGTATTGCCGATCGCGCTCAGAAATGAGTTGGAGTGGAGCTGGGTCATCGCATATTTGACGAGGTCGGCTTGCGCCGCAACGTTAGCGTGCACTTGCTCCTCCTGACTCTGGCCGTCCACCTGCTCTGCCCGCGGAGGAGCAGTGAGCTGCATCCCGTCGCGCGTCGCGGTCCAGCCTTGGAAGCTGAACGTGCTGTAGTCGAGAACCTTCTCGCCCTGACTGTTGTAGCGCGACCAGAACTCGAGCACCAACTGTTCATCGATTGTGATCCGATCGTACATAGGCGTGCCGCCGCCCTCGATCGAGACCGTCATCAGTTCGCCGCCGTATGAAAAGTCATAGACGACTTCGGATCCCAGGTTGTACTGCTGGATGTCGACTCCGTTCGAGCAGGAAATGACGTCGCCGTATGCGCGCTGCGGGAAGAAGCCATATAGGGCCATGACCGAAAGGACGAGAGCGATCGATCTCGACGTGGGCGGACGCTGAGTTGCTTTCATGGCGGCTCCTCCGGAGCGACGGTGCGCTTCAAAACCAATGCCGAGGAAGTAGGTCCTTAAATGCGTCTTTGCTCCTGGCTTCGACCTGCGTTGACATTCACGGATGAGCACCCTAGATTGACCTGCGCAAATCCCCAGCACAATCGAGGAGGAACGGATGGCGGGTAAGGGTGACGTGATCAATGCCATCTCCGAGCAGGCCGGCATTTCCAAGAAAGAGGCGGCGGCGGCGTTCGACGCGTTCGTCAGCTACATTTCCGACACGTGCCAGAACGGCGAGCGCTGCGCGATTCCGGGGCTGGGCAGCTTCTCGGTCACCGAGCGCAAGGCCCGCGAAGGACGCAATCCGCGCACGAAGGAAACGATCACCATTCCCGCCTCGAAGAACGTCCGTTTCAAGGCCGGTAAGGATCTGCGGGATGTGTTGAATATGCCTCCCAGAAAGGCGAAAGGAAAAAGGTAAAAGGAAAAAGTGGCTTCGCCAGGATTCGCGCTGAGCGAGCAATGCGACGGCCGCGCAGCGGCACTTTTACCTTTGGCCCTTTACCTTTTACCTGCTCACGCAACCCACGGTCGGGGCATGAACAATCTCGAATAGAGATTGAGGGCGTAGCGATCGGTCATGCCGGCGATGAAGTCGATTGCGAGGCGTTCGACCGGTTCCGCGCTCTTTGTGTCGAGGAACTCCTCCGGGTGTGCGACGACGTACTCGAAGATCGCGGTGAGGAT
>DASVSV010000573.1:0-2846 GCA_036387915.1 Thermoanaerobaculia bacterium | reverse complement strand
AAATCTTTGCTGGTGACCCAGTGGCCCTCGCCGTTCGCGACGAGGTAGCCGCGCTCCTGCAGCGCGCGCAGCAGCTCGACGGTGAAGAGGGCGTGTCCGTTCGTATGCCGGAGGAGCGCGGCGCGGAAGGACTCATCGAGGCGATTGGGCTCCGAGTCGACGATCGCGTCGACGAACGCGCGGCGCTGCGTGGCGTCGGTGGCGTCGAGGTCGAGGACGAGACTGCCGTGATAGCGCTTCAGTTCGTTGAGCACCGACGTCAGCGGATGGCGCTCGCCGTTGCGTCCGAGGGCGACGTCGTTCGGGCGATAGCCGCCGACGAGGAGCACGCGGGCCTCGCGCAGGTTCTGCGCGAGATGGAAGAGCAGCGCACACGACGCGGCGTCGGCCCACTGCAGGTCGTCGACGATCAGCACGAGGGGCATTCGCGCGGCGAGCTGGCGGATCAGCGCGGTGTAGCTCTCCATGATCCGCGTCGCGTCGACGGAGCTCGTGCCGCTGGCGGCGGCCTGAAAGCGCGCCTGCATCTTGTCGATCAGGCCCGCCTTCTCCGCCGCCTTCTTGGCCACGCCGACCACAAGCGACGAGCCGGGGATGATCGTGCCGATCAGGTCAGGCGCGTACTCGACGAGGAGGTCAGCCGAGAGCTGGCCGATGCGGCGCAGACGCGAGGCGGCGTGGGTGGGGACGTTCTTCGCGTCGACCTGTCCGGTGAGCTGCTGGAGGATCTCGAGGAAGGGGAGGTACGGATCGCCGATGCCCGTGCTGGCGTTGCAGACGCCGGTGGCGACGGCGAGATCGGGATGGGCGGCGTGGGCGCGGGAGGTGAGCGCCTCCAGTAGCGACGACTTGCCGGCCCCGGCCGCGCCGGCGATGAATGAGACGCGGCGCCCGTCGCCGGCGGTGGCGCGGGTGAGTTGTTCCATGAGGTGCGCGAGCTCGCGGTCGCGCCCGACGAAGTGTTCGGACATGAGGGTTCCGCTGAGGAGAGCCGGATCGGGGGTGTTTCCCTACCTGATGCTTCGCCGATTTGTGTAGAATCCCGCCCTCCGGCCGGACGGCGCGATCCTTGCGTCGTCGGACACGCACCAACTTCAACCTCAGAAGGAACCCTTTGCCATGAGCGATATGGTGACCGCCACGAATCCGGCTCCAGTCCGCCCCAGCTCCAGCCCCTCCAGCGTGCAGGAAAAAACGCTGCCGGTCGAGCCGAAGTCGGTGGTGTGGAACCCGACCCCCGAGCAGTTGCGGCAGTTTGCCGACCAGATGCCGAACGCGCGTCAGACCGAGTTCGGAAACGTCAATGTCGCGACGCGCGTCGTCTCGCGCTCCAAGCTCTCGACCTTCATCGCCACCGACCGCCCCGAGGAGCACTCGGATCAGACCATCACCCGGGAGGAGTACGCCCGCATCGCCAAGCTGCAGGACGACTACATCCGCACGCGCGACATGCTGGTCATCGAGGGCTACATCGGCAACGACCCGCAGTTCCGTACCGCGGCGCGTCTGATCATCGAGAAAGCCAACGCGAACATCGCGGCCATGCAGCACATCCTCTATTACCCGGCCACGCCGGACGAGATCGCGTCCTTCGAGCCGGAGGTGACGGTGATCTACACGCCGAACCTGCGCGCCGAGGGGTATCCGGATGACCGCCTGATCGCGGTCGACCTCGAGAACTACATCACCCGCGTCTTCAACTCCGATTACTTCGGCGAGTCGAAGAAGGGCGGCCTGCGCATGTGGAACAAGCTCGTGTACGAGCGCGGCGGTCTGGCGCTCCACGCGGGCTGCAAGGTGATCCCGGTCGGCGGCACGAACCGCGTCGGCCTGATCGTCGGCCTCTCGGGCACGGGCAAGACCACGACCACGTTCACCAAGCAGAACGACTCGCAGCCGGTGCAGGACGACTTCTGCGCGCTGATGCCGGGCGGCAAGGTGTACGCGACGGAGAACGGCTGCTTCGCCAAGACCTTCGGCCTCAATCCGCAGGACGAGCCGACGATCTATCACGCGTGCGCGTCGCCGCATGCGTACCTCGAGAACGTCTCCCAGAACGACGGCGGGAAGATCGATTACTTCGACACGTCGTACACGCCGAACGGGCGCGCGGTCATCCGGATGGAAGACATCGCCGGCGCCGCGGACGCGCGTGAGATCAAGAAGGCGGACTTCCTCCTGATCCTCAACCGCAACGAGAACATCATCCCCGCGGTGGCCAAGCTGGAAGGGCCGCTCGCCGCCGCGTTCTTCATGCTCGGCGAAACGAAGGGCACGAGCGCGGGCGGCGCGTCGGAGGCCGGCAAGTCGCTGCGTGTGCCGGGCACGAACCCTTTCTTCCCGCTGCTGCACGCCTACCAGGGCAATCGCATGCTGGAGCTCATGAAGGACAGCCCGATGGAGGTCTATCTCATGAACACGGGCGCGATCGGCGGCGACGGCAAGGCCGAGGGCTCGAAGAAGGTAAAGATCCAGCACTCGTCGGCGGTCGTGAAGGCCGTCGCCGAGGGGACCATCAAGTGGGAGATGGATCCGGACTTTGGCTACCTCGTGGCCACCGAAGTCCCGGGCATCGACGACGCCGATTACCTGCAGCCGAAGAAGATGTACGAGCGGCAGGGGAGACTCGACGAGTACAAGCAGCTCGTCGCCAAATACAACAACGACCGCCGCGAGTACCTGCGGAAGTGGAAGGGCCTCAGCGACGAGGTCGTGAACGCGATCTGATCGCGTTCACCGCGGCCGCGAAGAGAGACGACCGGGAGGCCTCCGGCGGGCCGGTACGACCGGCAGCGCTGCTTGGCCCAGCCTGAACGCACGCCTGTCGACGAAACACGTGTTGTCGC
>DASVSV010000572.1:0-6395 GCA_036387915.1 Thermoanaerobaculia bacterium | reverse complement strand
CTGGGGGCGCCGGGCACGTGCATCGCGCTCCCCTCCCGCCCAGGTCCCTCGACTCACGCTCGGGATGACAGCGGGGGATACGCTCACCAGTTGCACCGCAACGTGCCGCGGGTCGTCGCGGTTGTACTCGAAGGCGCGCGTCGCGCGCAGGACGATACGGCGACCGCGCACTTTGACGGTGCGCGTTTCGCCGCGCGCGATACGCACCGTGGCTCCGTTCACCGTCACATCGTTGAATGGAATCGGTGCGTTCTCCGGCAGCCGCAGTTCGAGCCGCGCGTGCGGATCATCGCGAGGTAACGCGATCTCCGCCTCGTTCTCCACCCACCGCCACCCGTCCCCCGTCCGCGAATGCACGCCGTAGATCGGCGCCCATCGTTGCGCGATCGGGATCAGTGACACCTCGCGGTATGCGTTGCGCGTGAGCTTGCCGTACGCGTCCCCTTCCTCGCGCGAGAACACGCGCGCACCGGGCGCGCGCCCTTCCGCGAAATGCAGCAGCGGACGGGGGTCGTCGAGCTGCCGGTGCAGTCCTCGATCGAGATCGCGGTCGTACAGCACGACCGTTCCCGCCGGAATCGCACGCGTCGCCTCGACCAGCGGCGAAGGCCGCGTCACGCGGTCGCGCAGGATCGGATACGCATACCAGACCGACATTGCGCACAACACCACCGCACCGACCCACGCGACGCGCAACGTGCGCAATCCCTTCGATGCAAGAAGGGCCGTGAACAGCAGCGACGGCACCGCCCAGCGCACGCCGTCCGCCGGCTTCACCGCCGCGATGCCCGTCGCGACGTGCACGAACGCGAACCACATCAACACTTCAACCTTCGGATTCCACCACTCGCGGATCAGAGGCCGGATCCCCGCCGCCACCGCGATCAACAGCGGCAACGCTACGAACTTCGATCCCCACGGATGCAGCGTGAAGCGGACGAGGTTGAAGCCGTCGACGCCGGAGATGTCCTCCGGCACGATAACGAACGGAAGCGCCACGATCGCGAACGCGATCCCGGCGAGGACGCGCTCGCGCTTGTCGCGGATCACGAGGAACAGTCCCGCGAAGAGCAGCGTCAGCGCGGAGAACAACATCTCCGGCCGACACGCGACCACGGCTCCCGCGAAGAGCCCGAACAACGTAGGCCGTGGCTTCAGCCCGCCTACCCCCGGGAGGGGCGGGCTGAAACCACGCCCTGCGTTCAGCACGCATAGCGCAAGCGCCACGAACATCCACGCCGCGGCATCGAGCCGCCCCGCCGCTCCATGCACCAGCGCCGCCGCCGAGAACGAGAACAGCAGCGCCGCCACGTCATCCTGAAACGCGTACGCGAACGCGACCGCCGTCACCACCGACGCGGCGATGCTGATCGCCACCAGCAGCGCGAACGGCGACTGCAACTCGTCGACATCCCAGGGCGTGCGCGGGAACGTCAACAGCCGCGCCGCGAGCACAAGTACACCGATCAGTAACGGCCTCAGCGCCATCCGCGCCAGAGCTTACTCGTATACTCCGCGCCATGCGTCTCAGAGCCCTCCTTTCGCTCGTCCTCGCACTGCCGCTGGCCGCGCAGGAGCGCGGTGTTTTTCTCGAAGACATCAACCGCAACGTCGACGCGTGCACGAATTTCTTCGACTATGCGAACGGCGCCTGGCGCGCGGCGAACCCGATCCCGGCGTCGATGACGCGCTGGAGCCGCCGCTTCGCCGCGGGCGAGCTCTCCAAAGACCAACTCCGCGTAATCCTCGACGAGATCTCCGCGAAACGCGACTGGCCGAAGGGCTCCGTCGACCAGCAGATCGGCGACTTTTACGGCTCCTGCATGGACGAGCAGCGCGTCAACGCGCTCGGCATCAAGCCGATCCTGCCGCTGCTCGACCGCATCGACGGCATCCGCTCCCGCGCGCAGCTGCAGGACGTCATCGCCGAGTTGCACGAGCTCTCGGTGTTCGTCCCGTTCAACGTCACCTCCGCGCCCGACAATCGCGACCCGAACCGCGTCATCGCCCGCATCGGTGCCGGCGGCCTCGGCCTCCCCGACCGCGACTATTACTTCAAGCCGGACGCGCGTTTCGTCGAAGCGCGCGACAAGTACCGCGGCCACGTCGCGCGCATGTTCGAGCTGGCCGGCTCCGGCAAGGCCGAGGCGAAGCGCGCCAGCGAGACGGTGTTCGAGATGGAGACGCGCCTCGCGGGGATGCACCTCGACCGCATCGCGCGCCGCGACCCCCGCGCCACCGATCGCAAGTACATGGTCAGCACGCTGCGGAAGATGACGCCGGCCATTGACTGGACGCGCTACTTCAACCGCGCCGGCATCGACGTCGAAGAGCTGAACGTCGATCAACCGCTCTTCATGAACACGGTCAACAGCGAGCTCTCGACGACGCCGCTCAGCACGTGGCGCACGTATCTCCGCTGGCACCTGCTCTCCGACGCCGCCGACCATCTCTCCGACGACTTCGCCACCGAGAACTTCGCCTTCTACGGCCAGGTGCTCGGCGGCGCGAAGGAGATGAAGCCGCGCTGGAAGCGCTGCGTCGAAACCACCGACGCCCTCCTCGGCGAAGCCCTCGGCCAGCGCTACGTCGAGAAGCACTTCCCCGCCGAGGCCAAGGCGCGGATGCAGGAGATGGTGAAGAACCTCCTCGCCGCGATGGGCGACACCATTCGCGCTCTGGAATGGATGGGCCCCCAAACAAAGCAACAGGCCCTCGAGAAACTGTCGACCTTCAATCCGAAGATCGGCTATCCCGACAAGTGGCAGGACTACAGCAGCGTCTCGGTCTCGCGCGCGTCGCACGTCGGGAACGTGTTGGCCGGCCTGCGCTACTCGCGCCGCGACGACGTGTCGCAGATCGGCAAGCCGCTCGACCGCTCGCGCTGGTTCATGACCCCGCCGACGTCGAACGCGTACTACAACGCCACGCAGAACGAGATCGTCTTTCCGGCCGGCATCCTCCAGCCGCCCGCGTTCGACGTCAACGCCGCGGACGCGGTGAACTACGGCGCCATCGGCGTCGTGATCGGCCACGAGATCAGCCACGGCTTCGACGACCAGGGCTCGAAGTGGGACGCGCAGGGCCGCCTGCGCAACTGGTGGACGCCCGAGGACCTGGCGCGGTTCAAGGAGCGCGCGAATTGTGTGTCCCAGCAGTTCGAGGGCTACTTCATCGAGCCCGGCATCCATCACCGCGGCGGCCTCGTCCTCGGCGAGTCGATCGGCGACCTGGCCGGCGCGAAGATCGCCTACCTCGGCTTCCAGAAAGCGCAGCAGACCCGCCCCGCGAAAACGATCGACGGTTTCACGCCCGACCAGCAGTTCTTCATCGCCTGGGGGCAGTTCCGAGGCGACGAGATCCGCCCCGAGGCGCAGCGGACCATGGTCCAGAACGGACCGCACCCGATCGGCAAATACCGCGTCATCGGACCGCTCTCGAACATGCCCGAGTTCGCAAACGCGTTCGGCTGCAAAGCTGACTCGGAGATGGTGCGGCCGGCGGACCAACGCTGCGAAGTCTGGTGATCTGTTATTCCTTGATCCGTTGCTTGTTATTCGTTCGGCGGGACTTTCGGACTCGCGACGCGCTCCAGGTGTCGATCGTTGCGCGCTTCCAGGGAACGCCGTATCTGTCGCCCGCTACGCAGGCTGTTTAGGTGGCATGGACCAACCCCGGCTGAAGCCGGGGCCTATTTCCTCGAGCCGCCTACGGCGGCAGACTTGCCCGCGTAGCGGGCTTAAGAAAATAGCCCCCGGCTTCAGCCGGGGGAATGGGTGGCTCATTCATCCAGCCCGCGTAGCGGGCGACAGAAGGCACCTTTCTTTCCTCGAGGGCGGCACGACACGCCGCGCAGTGTGGATGACAGCACCCCGTCACTTCAGCGACTTCCGGTACTGCTCCATCATCGCCCGCTGCTTCGCCGCGATCTCGATGAGGCGGCGCAGCTCCTTGAGCGGCTCCGGGTTGTCGTCGACCTGCAATCGCATCACGGTGTCGTGGTTCAGCCAGACGCCGCCGTCCTTCTTCACGATGAGGATCGCGGCGGACTGCGTGCCGCGCGTGTCGCCGCCCGCCTTCTGCGCCGCGTCGAGCGCCGCCATCAAGCGAAACGAGAGATGTCCCTCGGTCTTCTCGAAGGCCGTGACCATATCGTTGACGACGGCCTCGCCGGCGAGGATGTTCCCCTGCGCGGTGCAGAACTTCCCGCCCTTGTGCCCGGCCCACGTGCTGGCCTTCGGACCGGTGAACGCCGCGTAGTTGCCGCGCGCGTCCATGATCGCGAACTGGCGTCCCTGCTTGCTCCAGTCCTTCGGCCGGGGATCGGGATCGCTCTCCCAGATCGCCTTCACCGCCGCCGCGGGCGTGAGTCCCGCCCGCAGCAGCTCGAGCCCGCGCGGTCCGTACGCGACGTCGATCACGGCCTGCGTGGCCACGACGCCCGTCCCCGCCTCCGCCCACAGCACGCCGTTGCCGACCGAGAACACGCGCGACTGCACCGCGCCGCCGACTTCGCCCGTCGCCGGGTCGTAGCCGAGGATCGAGAAGGTGGCCACGACCGGCTCCGCCGCGTGCGCGGCCGTGGCGAAGAAGAAGAGAAGAATGAATACGCTTCGCATGGGCATGACTGTATGACAATCTCCTGTCATGAAGCGCCTTCTCTTCCTCGCCCTCCTCGCCTTCCCTCTCTTCGCGGATGACGTCGCGAAGCTGCACGCGCTGTTCGACACGGCGTGGGAGTTCCAGCTTCGCGAAGATCCGCTCTTCGCAACCTCGGTCGGCCGTCACGAGTACGGCGATCGGCTCGCGTCGGCCGCGCCGGCGGACCTGAAGCGACAGGCGGACTTTGCGCGTGGCGTCCTGAATCAGTTGAAGACGATCGATCGCAGCAAACTGCCCGCGTCCGAGGTTGTGAATTACGACATGTTCCGGCGGCAGCTCGAGGACTCCGTCGCGGGGTACGAGCTCGGCGACTACCAGATGCCCTTCAACGCCGACTCCGGCTTCCACAGCTCGTTCTCGCGGCTGCCGAAGGACGTGCCGCTGACGACGGTCAGGGACTACGAGAACTACATCGCCCGCCTGCGCGCGTGGCCGCGCTACATGACGGAGCAGATCGCGCACATGCGCACGGGCCTGCAGCGCGGCTTCACCGTGCCGCGCGCGACGCTCGAAGGCTACGACACGACGATCCTCGCGCACGTCGTCGACGATCCGTCGAAGAGCGTCTTCTGGGAACCGTTCGCAAAGTTCCCGGCAACCGTTCCGGCCTCCGAGCACGAGCGCCTGCAGCGCGAAGGACGGGCGGCGGTGACGGCGGCGGTCGGCGGCTATCGCACGTTCCTCGACTTCTTCCGCAAGGAGTACGTCCCCGGCGCACGCACCACGCTGGCCGCGTCGGAGCTGCCGAACGGCCGCGCGTATTACGCGCAGAAAATCCGCGAGTTCACCACGCTCGACCTGACGGCGGAGCAGATCCATCAGATCGGCCTGACAGAGGTCGAGCGCATCGGCGCGGAGATGCGCGCGGTGATGCAGCAGGTCGGCTTCCAGGGCGACTTTGCGGCGTTCCTGCAGTTCCTCCGGACCGATCCACGCTTCTACGCGAAGACGCCCGAGGAACTGCTGATGCGGGCGTCGCGGCTCGCGAAACGGATCGACGGAAAACTGCCGTCGCTCTTCAACACGCTGCCCCGATTGCCGTACACCGTCGAGCCGGTGCCGGACGACATCGCGCCGAAATACACGACCGGCCGCTACGTCAGCGCGCCGCAGGGCAGCACGCAGCCGGGCATCTACTGGGTCAACACGTACAAGCTCGACGCGCGGCCGCTGTACAACCTGCCGGCGCTGACGCTGCACGAGGCCGTACCCGGACATCACCTGCAGATCGCGCTCAGCCACGAGCTCGCCAATCTGCCGAATTTCCGCCGTTTTTCGTACATTTCGGCGTTCGGTGAAGGGTGGGGCCTCTACTCCGAATGGCTCGGGATCGAGGCCGGCTTCTACACCGATCCGTACGACAACTTCGGCCGCCTCACCTACGAGATGTGGCGCGCCGCCCGCCTCGTCGTCGACACCGGCCTGCACGCGAAAGGATGGACGCGCCAGCAGGCCATCGACTACATGGCCACCCGCACCGCATTGCCGATTCACGAGGTCACGACCGAAGTGGACCGCTACATTTCCTGGCCCGGCCAGGCGCTCGCGTACAAGCTCGGCGATCTCAAGATCAAGGAGCTGCGCCGCCGCGCCGAGAAGGCCCTCGGCCAGCGCTTCGACGTCCGCGAGTTCCACGACGTGGTCCTCGGCAGCGGCTCGATTCCTTTGAACGTGCTGGAGTCGAACGTGGACGGGTGGATCGCCCGCAGTTTATCCCGCGCGTAGACGCGGGA
>DASVSV010000571.1:0-4042 GCA_036387915.1 Thermoanaerobaculia bacterium | reverse complement strand
GTGGCGTCGGGACGGCGCCAGTAGCCGGCGAACACGTTCGGTCCGCGCACGAGCAGCTCCCCGTTCTCGATGCGCACCGAGACGCCGGGCAATGGATAGCCGACCGTTCCGGCGCGCCGCTCGCCGACGTATGGATTGCTCACGTTCATGAACGTCTCGGTCATGCCGTAGCGTTCGAGGATCGTGTGACCGAACAACTCCCGGAACTGCTCGAGCACGTGCGCCGGCAGCGGCGCGGAACCGGAGACGAACAGCCGCATCTTCGCGCCGATCTCCCGCGCGGTCGCGGGATCGGTGTCGAGCAGCCGCACGTACATCGTCGGGACGCCGAAGAACAGCGTCGGCGCAAAGTCGCGAAACTCGCCGACCGCCATCGCGTGCTCGAACCGTTCGAGCAACCGCATGCGGCACCCGCTGACGAGCCACGTGTGCAGTCCGTTGCCGAGCGCGTGGATGTGAAACAGCGGCAATGCGAGCAGAAACCGATCGCGATCGGTGATCTGCCAGCACGCCGTCAGATTGACCGCGTTCGCGGCGAAGTTGTCGTGCGTCAGCACCGCGCCCTTCGACGCGCCCGTCGTTCCCGACGTATAAATGATCGCCGCCGTCGTGCTGCCATCGAGCTGCGTCACGGGGCGTTCATCGCGCGTGTCCGGCTCGATCGGCGCGGTCACGAGCTCCCGCGGCTCGGCGTCCTGCACGATGTGCGCGACCTCGCGCTCGCGATAGAGCACGTTCACCGGCACGAAGATCACGCTGAGCTTCACGCACGCCAGATAGAGGTCGACCAACTCGACGCAGTTCGCCATCTGCACGCACAGCCGGTCGGCCTTGACGAATCCGCGCGCCACCAGCGCATGCGCCACGCGATTGCTGCGCGTCTCCAGCTCGCCGAACGTGTACACCCTCCCCTTCCACTCGAGCGCCGGCTGCTCCGCGCGCGCGACCAGAGAAAGGTCGAAAAGATGGAGCAGGTTCACGCACGCATCGTAAGCGGAACGCCGCCGTCCTCGCGGGCTGGCGCGGCACCATGTCGGCGGCATTTCGAAAAGCGCGAGCTTTTTCCGGAAGCGCGACTTATGTTGCTTCAATCCATCATTCATGAAGTTTCAAGGAGGTCGCTCATGCTTCTGCTGCGCAGGGCAATGGTGTTCTCCCTCGCTGTTGCCTGTTGTCTGGCCATGCCTGCCGCCGCGCAGGTCGAGATCCAGGTCAACAACACGGCCGCGACGACGGACGATTACGTCAACTGGGGTCCCACCTCGGCGCGCGCGCGCCGTACCACTACAGGCAGCGCCATGACCGTGGTGCTGACCAACTCCGCCGCCGGCGTCGGCAAGGTTCGATTCGCGAGCAGCGTCCCCGCGGGCGGCACGGCCACGGCGGCGACGCTCACGCTCTCGCTGCCGGGCAACGGCGCGTTCGTCCCGTTCGTCGTGGCCGGGCAGTTCGGGTCACCCAGCGCGACCGACAAGGACGCCGTCATTCAGGCCCGCAACGGCACGGCGGCGGGAGCGCTGGTCGGCTCGCGCACGCTGATGGTGCGCGTGCGCAAGAATGCGAACACGCTCACGGCCGCCGAGCGCAATCGCTTCCTGACGGCGCTGCGCACGCTGAACACCAGCGGGCGATATCTCCCCTATCAGCAGGTCCACAAGCTCCAGATCCCGAACCAGGGGTTCCGCGACGCGCACAATGCGCCGGCGTTCCTGGCGTGGCACCGCTCGTACATTCTCCGGCTGGAGCGCGATCTCCAATCCGTCGACCCGAGCGTCTCGCTGCCGTTCTGGCGCTTCGACCAGGCCGCGCCGAATGTCTTCCACGTCGACTTCATGGGCGTCACGAACCCGTCGCCGAGCACGAATACGGTGGTTACTTTCGCGAGCACCAATCCCCTCCTCACCTGGAGCATCGAGGGACTCTCGGGGATCCGCAGACGGCCGCAGTTCGCACCCGCCGCCATTCCGCCGAACGTCAACACGCAGGACCAGACCCTGGCCCTCGGCACGATCTACAGCCTCTTTCGAGGGATGGAAGGCAATCCGCACGGTTCGGCGCACAACGAGGGCGGCGGTGCCGGCTGGCTGTCCAGCCTGGCCACCGCGGTCCGCGATCCGCTCTTCTTCATGCTGCACTCGAACGTCGACCGTCTCTGGGCCCGCTGGCAGTGGGTGAACTCGCGCTTCAGCACGACCGCCACCGCGTCGTACGCACCCCTGGGGACCTTTCCCGGATCGGGCTCGACGCCGATCGGCTCCTACATCAACGACACGATGTGGCCCTGGAATGGAGTGACCGCCGCGCCCCGCCCGTCGACCGCGCCGGCCGGACCGTTCCCTCCCAGCACCACGTATCCGAACACGCCTCCCACGCAACCGCGGCCGTTCAACAACATCGACTACCGCACCAATCCACCGGGCAATTTCGCCGGAATGGGGTTTTCATATGCTGACGTACCGTTCGTATGACCGGGGACTGCTCGTGAGATGCGCAGGAGTGTTTGCGACCGTGTTGCTCATCACCATCGGCTGCGGAGCACAGGAGAGTGACAACCTGCGCGCGGAAGCGCGCGCGGGTGCAGACGCGGCGGCGAAGACCAATCGCGCCGCGGCGGCCGTCTTCCTCGACCGTGCGCAGAGCGCGGAGGCACGCCTGAGCGCGGTGAAAAACGTTCCGTCCATCCTCGACCGCGGCGACACCGTGTCCGCGCTGGAGCGGGTTCGCGACGAGGAAGAGCCGGTGGCCATCCGCGTCCGCGCACTGGAGTTGGCGGGCCACGCCCTCGGGCGGGACGACGAGCAACTGACCGAGGTGCTGGGACTGCTCCGGAACCCCGACACTCCGTCGCCGCTACGCGCGGCCATCGCCGAGACGCTGCACCTGCTGCTGATCGGAGGAAGCACCCCGGCCGCACGCCACGAAGACCTCATCGCCACGCTCCGCGGAGTGATGAAGGATGCGGACGCCGCGGTCCGGACGATCGCGCTCAGCACTCTCGCGGCCGAGGGGGACGACGCCGCGCAGCAGGTGCTGGCCAATGACCTGCGCGATCCGAATACGCAGCTCGTTCCGCCAGAACATGCCGTGGCCCTGCTCGCGTTGCATCCGGGCGGCGACACGACGCCGGCGTTGCGCGAAGTGCTCGCCAACCCGCCGAACGCCCAGGCCCAGATCGAAGCCGCGCACGCCCTCGGTACGGACGTGCAGAGTCACGACGATCTGCAGCAGGTCATCCGCAACACCGAAGCCACCGACGAGCTGCGCTTCGCGGCGGTCGGCGCACTCAACGCGAACGCGCCCGAGAAGATCGCCGCCGCGGCCCTTCCGCTGCTGAACGACGAAGGCGCCGGTGACGACGTCCGCATCTACGCCATCAAAGCCGTGCAGGCACTGCAGGAAGCGAACGTCGGCCTCGAATCGGTGCAATCGCCCGAGGAGAAAGCATTCGACGCGGCGGTGAACAGGCTTCGCACGAAAGCTAAATCCGCGGCCGTGCGGGATGCGGCGAAGGCGTACGTCACGAAGAAATGAACGCTCTGCGAATCCTCATCGCCGCGGCGATGAGCTGCGCTGCTCTTGCGCAGCCGTCGCCCGACGATCCCGTCGCGCTGCTGCGCGAGGACGCGCCGCTCTACTCCGGCCGCACGCCCTCGGAAGTGGCGCGGCTCCGCGCGCAACAGTTCACGCGACTGGCAAAGCACGGCGTTCCACCCGACGCATTGCCGTTCATCGTCGCGGAGCTCGCGCACGGACACAAACCGTTGACCATCGCCGCCGCTGCACGTGCAGCGGCGGCCGCCGGTCCCGCCGCTTCGGCGGCGGCGCCGTACCTCCTCCGTCTGCTCCGTCCCGCGTTTCACGACCAGCAGCTCACCCTCGACGAGCATGGCCTCACCAGCGTGCGCATCGAGGCCGTGCGTGCGCTCGAGTCGTTCGGCGCGA
Source organism: Thermoanaerobaculia bacterium (assembly GCA_036387915.1). Lineage (GTDB taxonomy): Bacteria > Acidobacteriota > Thermoanaerobaculia > Gp7-AA8 > Gp7-AA8 > QHVT01. The sequence continues at coordinate 100 of DASVSV010000571.1, read as the reverse complement.
GCGCGGGCGACGAGGCACTGGCAGCGCTGCGCGAGCTCGCGGACGATCGCGGACTCGCCGCAAACGAGCTCGGTCCCGTGCTGCGCGCCGCCATCGACGA
>DASVSV010000570.1:0-6225 GCA_036387915.1 Thermoanaerobaculia bacterium | reverse complement strand
GGGTGGCGGCGCGCGGCCCGTCGTCGCGCTCATGCTGCGCGCCCCCGCCCGCCCAGGTCCCTCGACTCACGCTCGGGATGACAGCGGTCGGCTACTTCGCCGTTTTCTTGAACTTGCTGAGGATGTCGCTGCTGACCAGGTTGTCGGCGGCGCCGAGGACTTTGCGGATCGTGTCCAGGACGTCGTCGCGGCCGCTCCAGTGCTCGCGGAGGACCTCCACGTCGGTGTCGGTCATCAGCTTGTTCAGCAGATAGACGGCGAAAACGAGGTCGTCGAGGTAGCCGATCGGCCCCAGGATGCCCTCCGGCATGATGTCCAGCGGGAAGAGGTAGTACGCCAAGCCGCTGCCCAGCATGACCTTGTTCTTCGCGTTGACCCGCTTGTCGTTGATGAGCCGCCAGAGCAGGACGAACACGTCGGGCGCGAGCAGCAGGTACTCGCCCGTCGAGCCGGCCAGCGAGCCCCTGTCGTCCAGGTATTTGCGGATGTTCTCGCGCATGCGGTCGTAGAAGCGGTCCGCGCGCTCGCGCGAGACGGGGCCGCTGAGCTCCGAGCTCTCGCGCATCGTTTCTTCGAAATCGGTTTCAGACATTCGTACCTCCGGGAGGAAGATCGGCGCCACCTCTGCCGAGCGTTACAGCGAGGCCGCCGTCGATGATCCAGATCTTCTGGATGTCGGCAGCGACAAACGATGGCAAAAAACGGTCCAGCGACATGACCAGAGTGGCCGGGTCCTCGTACCGGACCAGCTCCTTCGGAAACTTGTCGCGCACCAGCCCGACCAGGAGCGACGGCACCGGGATCGGTCCGGCGGAGATCTTCCCGAGCGGCACGCGCACGGTGGTGCCGCTGGCGATGATCTGGTTGATCTCGACCGTGAACGGGACGCTGATGAACTTGCGCACCGACCCTTCGACGCGCAGCAGACCGTTCATGAATTTCAGGTCCAGCCGCTCGATCATCGGATCCTTCGCGACCATCTCCCGCGCCATCGCAGCGATCTTCCCGCCGTCGACGCGCACGTCGATGTTGTCCCACTCGATAAAGCGTTTCATGAAGGGATGAGGGATGAGGGATGAGGGATGAGTGGGGACTCGTACCTCATGCCTCGCACCTCGCTCCTGACCTCTCGTACCTCATGCCTCATGCCTCGTACCTCATGCCTTATTATGCGCCGCAGTGCCGAAACGCTCCGATATCCAATCTATCCTCATCATTGGCTCCGGCCCGATCGTCATCGGCCAGGCCGTCGAATTTGATTATTCGGGGACGCAGGCGTGCAAGGCGCTGAAGGATGACGGCTACCGCATCATTCTCGTGAACTCGAATCCGGCCACGATCATGACTGACCCGGAGTTCGCGGACCGGACGTACATCGAGCCGCTCACGCCCGAGTCGCTGGAGCGCATCATCGAGCGCGAGAAGCCGGACGCGATCCTCCCCACCGTCGGCGGCCAGACCGGGATCAACCTGGCCATGGCCCTTTACGAGAACGGCGCGCTGGAGCGGCACAACGTGGAGCTGATCGGCGCAAATTACGAGTCCATCCGGACGGCCGAGGACCGGCAGCTGTTCAAGCAGAAGATGATCGAGATCGGCGTCGACGTGCCGCAGTCCGCCTACGCGGCCTCGATCGACGACGCGGAGCAGTTCGCGTCGCGGATCGGCTATCCGCTGGTCATCCGCCCGTCCTTCACCCTCGGCGGCCAGGGCGGCGGCATCGCGTACAACGTCGAGGAGCTGCGCTCGATCGTGTCGCGCGGACTGGAGCTCTCGCCCGTCCATCGCGTGCTGGTCGAAGAGTCGGTGATCGGCTGGAAAGAGTTCGAGCTCGAGGTCATGCGCGACCGCGCGGACAACGTGATCATCGTCTGCTCGATCGAGAACTTCGACCCGATGGGCGTGCACACCGGCGACTCGATCACCGTCGCGCCGCAGCAGACGCTCACCAACGACGAGTACCAGGACATGCGCGACGAGGCCAAGCGCATCATCCGCGCCATCGGCGTCGAGACCGGCGGGTCGAACATCCAGTTCGCCGTGCATCCGAAGACCGGACGCCGCATCTGCATCGAAATGAACCCGCGCGTCTCGCGCTCGTCGGCGCTGGCGTCGAAGGCGACCGGCTTTCCGATCGCGAAGTTCGCGGCGAAGCTCGCCGCCGGCTACACGCTGGACGAGATCCCGAACGACATCACCAGGATGACGCCGGCGTCGTTCGAGCCGTCGATTGATTACGTGGTGGTGAAGATTCCGCGCTTCTCGTTCGAGAAGTTTCCGAACACGCCGCAGCTCCTCAGCTTCTCGATGCAGAGCGTCGGCGAGTCGATGGCCATCGGGCGCACGTTCACCGAGGCGCTGCAGAAGGGTCTGCGGTCACTGGAGATCGGCGTGGCCGGACTGGAAACGCGCGGCCACACGCGCGAGCGCCTGCCGGAGCTGCTGCGCGTGCCGACGCCGGAGCGCATCTTCGCCGTCGGCGATGCGCTGCGCCTCGGCATGACGGTCGACGAGATCTACGCGCTGTCGCACATCGACCCGTGGTTCCTGCGGGAGATGCGCAAGATCATCCAGCTCGAACAGACCGCGCAGGGGGCGGACGCGGCGCAGCTGCGCATCCTCAAGCGCCACGGCTTCTCCGACCGCCAGCTCGCGAAGCTCACCAATCGCAGCGAGTCCGAGGTTCGCGCCGAGCGTCACGCGCACGGATTGCGTCCCGTCTATAAGCGCGTCGACACGTGCGCCGCGGAGTTCGAGGCCACCACGCCGTACATGTACTCCACGTACGAAACGGAGAACGAGGCCGCGCCGACGAACAACCGCAAGGTGATCATCCTCGGGTCGGGACCGAACCGCATCGGGCAGGGCATCGAGTTCGACACGTGCTGCGTGCACGCGTCGTTCGCGCTGCGCGAGATCGGCTTCGAGACCATCATGGTCAACTGCAACCCGGAGACGGTGTCGACGGACTACGACACGTCCGACCGGCTCTACTTCGAGCCGCTCACGCTCGAGGACGTGCTGGAGATCGTGGCCATCGAAAAGCCGGAAGGGGTGATCGTGCAGTTCGGCGGGCAGACTCCGCTGAAGCTCGCCAAACAGCTCGAGGAGGCCGGCGTCCCGATGTGGGGCACCTCGGTGGACTCGATCGACGTCGCCGAAGACCGCGAACGGTTCGGCGAGCTGGCGCGCGAGCACAACATCCGCGTCCCGGCGCACGGCACCGCGCTGAATGAAACCGACGCGGTCGCGGTGGCGAAGCGCGTCGGCTATCCCGTGGTCGTGCGTCCCTCGTACGTCCTGGGCGGACGGGCCATGGCCATCGTTTACGACGAGGAAGCGCTGCGCCGCTACATGGCCCAGGCCGTCGAGGCGGCGCCCGGACATCCGATCCTCGTCGACCACTTCCTCGAAGACGCGATCGAGATCGACGTCGACGCGGTCTCCGACGGCAACGACGTGATCGTGGCCGGCGTGATGGAGCACATCGAGCTGGCCGGTATCCACTCCGGCGACTCGACCACGGTCATCCCGCCGTACATCATCGGCCACCGCGACCAGGACAAGATCCGCCGCCGCACCGTGCAACTGGCGAAGGCGCTGAACGTCATCGGCCTGATGAACGTGCAGTACGCGATTCAGCACGGCGAGCTGTACGTGCTCGAGGTGAACCCGCGCGCATCGCGCACGGTGCCGTACGTCTCGAAAGCGACCGGCGTTTCGTTCGCGAAGATCGCCGCGAAAGTGATGGCCGGCCAGTCGCTGCGGTCGCTCGGTTTGACCAGCGAGCCGCGCGTGCACGGCTACTTCGTCAAAGCACCGGTCTTCCCGTTCAACCGCTTCCCGAAAGAGGACACGCTCCTCGGGCCGGAGATGAAGTCGACGGGCGAGGTCATGGGGAGCTCCGCTTCGTTCGGCGAGGCGTACGCGAAGGCGATGCTGGGCGCGGGAACGAAACTGCCGCTCTCCGGCTGCGCGTTCATCTCCGTCAACGACAACGACAAGCGTCCGCACGCCGCGCAGCTCGCGCGCGAGTTGAACGCGCTCGGTTTCCGCCTCCTCGCCACCGGCGGCACGCGCGAGTTCCTGCTGCAGAACGGCGTCGAGGCGGAGCTCGTGTCCAAAGTGCACGAGGGACGTCCGAACATCGTCGACCTGATGATCAACGGCGAGGTCGCGCTGGCGATCAACACGCCCTTCGGCAAGTCGGCGTTCGTCGACGACACCTACATCCGCCGCACCGCGCTCCAGATGCAGATCCCCTGCATCACCACCCTCACCGCCGCCACGGCGTGCGTGGAGGGGATCCGTTCGCTCAAGGAAGGCGCCAGCTCGTTCGCGGCGCTGCAGGAGCAGCACGCGACGATCCCGGTCCCGCGCTGAGTGCTATGGAGTGCGGCGGCCTGGCCGCCGCTTTCTAATACGCGCGCACAAAACTGCACGCGTGCTGCCGCGATGCACCCGAATATGAAAGCGGCGGCCAGGCCGCCGCACTCCATAGCGCTTCGCGAGTACTGGGCTCAAGACGCCAGTACGTTGAGCACGACTTTCGTGCTGGCGAGCTCCGTCTTGAACTGATTGATCGCGCGGACGGTGTACTGCGTGCGCCGTCCGGCTGCGTTCGGTGCGGCGGCGCCGGATAGCTGACGGTGCGGACGCGCGCCACCCGGCTTGCGGGTGCGGAACACGGTCTGCGTGAACGGTGACGGCTTCTCCAACTCGATGACGATCTCTTCGACGCTCACGTCCGCGCCGCCGAGGTAACGGAAGTCCCACTCGATGCCTTCGCCGGGACGGACCGAGACTTCCATCGGGTTGGCGATGACGTAGTACCGCCCTGCTCCCTGTTCGACGTCGATGCGCACCGGCACGGTTCGCACCGCGGCGTGATCGAGGTCTTCGTCGCGGATGAGGCGATCGGACGACGCCGGCGGCGCGGCCACGGCCGACGGCGCCTCGGCGCGCGCGGGCGCGGCGATGAACGACGCCGGACGCGGCTTCTCGCTCGACAGCCACGACGCGGCAGGCGCGCCGCTCGAGGTCACACGCGGACGCGCACGGCGGCCACGCTTCTTCTCATCGGCCCCGGCCGGTTTCGGGGCGGGAGCCGCGGCGGCGGGCTGGGGAACGGCGGGGACATTCGGCGCAACGGGCGCCGACGGGAGAGTCGTGGGCTTGACGGCTTTCGGTTTGACGGCCAGCTTGGGCGCGGGCTTCGCCGCAGCCTTCGGCGTCACTTTCGCGACGGCTTTCTTCACGGCCTTGGCAACGGCCTTGACCGCGGTGGTGGTCTTCTTCGCCGGTTTCGGTGCCGGTTTGGCGGCGGCTTTCGGCGTCGGCTTCGCGGCCTTCACGGGTTTCGCGGGCTTCACCGGTTTGCCCGGTTTCACCGGCTTCGCGGCGGCTTTGGGCGCGGGCTTCGGCGCCGGCTTGACGGGCTTCTTCGCGACGACTTTGGGCGCCGGGGCGGGTTTCTTCGGCGCGACCTTTTTCTTTACGGCTTTGGCTACGACTTTCAGCTTCGCCGCGACCTTCTTCGCCGCACCTTTACCCCCGGCGGCGGCCGCCTTCTTCCCCTGCGCCTTAGCCATCAACACTCTCCGGACTACCTGGGCCTAAAAATGGATGGCGCAATATAGCAGCGGTCGCCCGCTGCGCCAATGTTTTATTGGAAAACTCCCGCGGCCGCAAAACCGCCGTCGATCCCAATACATTGACCGGTCATGTAAGACGCGGCCGGCATACAGAGAAAGGCCGCCAGGGAGGCGACTTCCTCCGGCTCGCCGACGCGCCCGAGGGGCGTCGTGGCCAGGATCTTCTCGAGGCGGACCGGGTCATTGAGAACGGGCTCGGCCAATGGAGTGCGGATGTACCACGGCGCGACGGCATTGACGCGAATGCCGTCCTTCGCCCACTCCGCCGCCAGCCCGCGCGTCAGATGCGCAACGGCCGCCTTCGTCATTGCGTACGGAATGCCGGTGCCGAGGTGGCGGAAGGCGGCCACGGAGACGACGTTGATGATGCTCGCGTCGCCGGAGGCCTTCAATAATGGATGTGCGAGACGGCAGAGCTCGAATACCGAATCCTGATTGAGCTCGCGGATGCGCTCGTATTCGCCATCTTCATAATCGACGGCTTTCTTACGGATGTTCATCCCGGCGTTGTTGACCAGAATGTCGAGCCGCTCGAGCTTCTCGAAAATGCGCCGCCGGTCCGCCGCGACAC
>DASVSV010000569.1:0-6883 GCA_036387915.1 Thermoanaerobaculia bacterium | reverse complement strand
CGGCTCTCCCGCGGCCTCCGCGACCTCCTCCCCGACCAGATGCTGGCCCGCCAGCAGATGGTGGACACCATTCGCGGCGTCTACGAGTCGTACGGCTTCGTGCCGCTCTCCACGCCCGCCATCGAGTTCCTCGACGTCCTCTCCGGCAGCGCCGGCACCGAGGCCCAGCAGTCGATCTTCCGCGTCACCAATCCGGAGAAGGAAGACCTCGGCCTCCGCTTCGATCTCACCGTGCCGCTGGCGCGCGTGATCGCTCAGTATCCCGACCTCCCGCGGCCGTTCCGCCGCTACCAGGTCGCCTCGGTCTGGCGCGCCGACAAGCCCGACAAAGGGCGCTATCGCGAGTTCACCCAGTTCGACCTCGACTCCGTCGGCGTCGAAAGCGAAGTGGCCGACACCGAGATCATCGCCGGCATGTGCGACACGCTGACCGCGCTGAACGTCGGCCCGTACGTCGTCCGCTTCTCCAGCCGCGCCATCCTCAATCTACTGCTCGCGTACGCGGGCATCGCTCCCGATCAGAGCGTCGACGTCTTCCGCGTCCTCGACAAGCTCGACAAAGTCGGTCTGGAGAAGGTCAAGCTCGAGCTGATGGAAGGCTACAAGGACGAGTCCGGCGACACGATTCGCGGCGTCGGCCTGGCGCGCGATCAGGTCGACCGCATCGAGCGCTTTCTGGCCATCAAGTCCGACTCGCGACGCGAAGTGGCCGCGCAGGTGCGCGAGCTCTTCGCCGAAGTGGCCAACGCGAGCGAGCAGCTCGACGTCGTCGACAGCATTTCCAATCACCTCTACAACCTCGGCTACGGCGACGACAAAGTGTCGCTCGATCTCTCCATCGCCCGCGGCCTCGCCTACTACACCGGCCCGGTATTCGAGGCCATCCTCCTCGACGCGCCGCAGTTCGGCTCCGTCTTCGGCGGCGGCCGTTATGACAACCTGGTCATGCGCTTCCTCGGCGAGCCGATTCCGGCCGTCGGCGCCTCCATCGGCGTCGATCGCCTCCTAGCCGCGCTGACGCACCTCGGCCGCATCGGCAAGCAGAAAGCGACGGCGCGCGTGCTCGTCACGAACATGGACGCTTCGCTCCGCGACGACTACATCGCCATGACCTGGGAACTGCGCCGCGCCGGCATCCCCACCGAACTCTACCTCGGCAGCGGACGCGGTCCGCGCCAGCAGCTCAAGTACGCCGACAAGTACGACATCCCGCTGGCGATCCTCTACGGCTCGAACGAAAAGGAGCAGGGTCTCGTCACGATCAAGGACCTCGTCGCCGGACGCGAGCGCATGCAGCCGACCGCCGATCGCAAGGAGTACCTCGCCCAGCGCGCCGGTCAGGTGACGGTGCCGCGCGCGGAGATGGTCGAGACCATCCGGAAGATGCTCGCCGAGGTGGAGGCGTGAAATCCTCGGGTTCCTCGGGTTCCTCGGAGTTCCTCGGAGTTCCTCGGAGGGGCTTGGCGGATAGAGAAAATCAGGCGACGAACTGCCACCCCCGGAGCCGAACTCCGAGAAACCCCAAGTCCCCGACGACCTGCGATCAGTCGAGGAACTCCGAGGAACTCCGAGGAACCCGAGGAACTCCGAGGAACTCCGAGCCATGAGCGTCATCCTCGACGGCGGCTCCCTGACCATCGAACAACTCGTGGAGATTGCGCGCAACGGCGCGCAGGTCGAGCGCGATCCGGCGACGCACGAGCGCGTCGCGCGCAGCGAAGCTCTCATCGCGCAGGTGGTCGAGAACTACCGCCGCGCCTATGCGGAGGGGAAGGCCGCGCCGACGGAGTACGGCGTTACGACCGGCTTCGGCGAATTCAAGGACAAGCCCATCGCGCCGGACGATCTCGAACAGCTCCAGCGCAATCTGCTGCTGTCGCATTCGGTCGGCGTCGGCGAGAACTCGGACGCCGACGATCTGTCGAACTACTACACACCCGAGGTCGTGCGCGGCGCGCTGGCGACGCGGCTGAACGCGTTCCTGCGCGGGCACTCCGGCGTTCGCACGAAACTCGTCGAGATCGTCGAGGCGATGCTCAACCGCGGCGTGATCCCGCTCGTGCCGCTGCGCGGCTCGGTCGGCGCCAGCGGCGATCTCTGTCCCCTCTCGCACCTCTTCGTCACGCTCCTCGGCGAGGGGCGCTTCTACACACTCGACGACCGCGCGCTGCGCGACGCGCGCGAGCTGCCGTCGGTCCTCGGCTTCACGGCCGAGGAGCTGAAGCCGACGTTCAAGGAAGGACTGGGACTCGTCAACGGCGCGAACTTTTCCGCGGCCATGCTCGCCCTCGCGGTCTACGACGCGGAGCGGCTCGCGAATGCCGCCGACACGGCCGCCGCGCTGTCGATGGAAGCGCTGGCCGGCTGCACGCGCGCGCTCGACGCGAAGGTGCACGAGGAGCGCGGCCACGCGGGGCAGATCGAGTCCGCGCGCCGCATGCGCGAAGTGCTCGAAGGCTCGCGCCTCGTCGAGCGCGCCGGCGCGGTGCAGGACGCGTATTCGCTGCGTTGCGCGCCGCAGGTGCACGGCGCCACGCGCGACACGATCCGCTTCGTGCGCACGACCGCGGAGAAAGAGCTCAACGCCGCCACCGACAATCCGCTCTTCTTCCCCGACGAAGGCGACCCGTTCGACCTCGGCTTCCGCGCGAACTGGCCGGAGTGGTATCGCGGCGACACGCGCCTGGCCTACTCCGCCGGCAACTTCCACGGCCAGCCGCTCGCCCTCGCCGCCGACTTTCTGACCATCGCCGTGCACGAGCTCGGGAACATCTCCGAGCGCCGCACGCAACTGATGCTCGACGGCCACCACAATCGCGGCCTGCCCCCCAACCTCACCACAAGACCGGGCGTGAACTCCGGCCTGATGATCCTGCAGTACACCGCCGCGTCGATCGTCTCCGAGAACAAAGTACTCTCGCACCCGGCATCGGTCGACTCGATCCCCACCGGCGCCAATGCCGAGGATCACGTGTCGATGTCCACGCACGCCGCGCGCAAACTGCGCACCGTGCTCTCCAACGTACGCTCCGTCCTCGCCATCGAGCTCCTCACCGCCGCCCAGGCCGTCGAATGGCGCGCCGTCTTCAACTACGACCCCAACCAACCCGCCCCCCGCCTCCTCGACGTCACCCACTCCGAAGCCCAGGCGAAGCAGTTCGAGGAAGCCGTCAGCGGCCGCGCGAACAACATCGCCACGCAGTTGGGACGGGGAACGCGCGAGTTGTACCTGGCCATCCGCGCCGCCGCCCCCGCCGTCTTCTACGACCGCCCCTTGGACGGCGACATCCGAGCCGTGCGCAACGTGATCTAACGGATCGAATGTGGGGCAGGCTCCCAGCCGGCCGTACCGCCGGTGCCCCGCCGGCCGTAATCGCCGGGCGCGTACCCCACGAGCAAAGCAACGTTTGCGGCCATAATCAGTTACGATGCCGTCTCCGAGGCCGCTCGTCTCCGGACGTGATTTCCAGCTCCGTTATGCGTTGCACCGTCTGACGCTACTGGCGCTGCGACGCGATCCGCTCCACGCTCGCGCGGCGCGCGCCCGTCTCGAATGGCCGCTCCTCGTGTCCGGCCGCGAGGTTTGGACCGACGTCGTGATCGAGGACGCGGAGCGGACGATCCTCGAGATCATCGAATGCAAAGAACACGAGGCACATCTCGACCGCCGTTCCATCGCGTCGTTCCTGGAGATGGTGTCGACGTTTGGAGCAACACCGGCTTTCGCGGACGTGACGATGCGCTTCGTCTCCAACGCACGCTTTCTCGATGACGGCTCCGACTTCGCGCGCGCGGCAATGCGCATCCGTGCCTATCAGCGTCTCCGGCAACTCCTCGGCGACAGCGCACCCGCTGCGCCGTCAGGACTGGCTCTCATGGACCTCCTCGTGTTCGCGGATGCGTTCCGCGGAACGGGCCAGCCCGGAATGACGCGCGCGATCCTGCTCGAAAATCTTCGCGGCCTCCACGTCGGCGAACGAGCGAACTTTCACGGCGCGTTTTTCGTCGGCGCGGATTTCACCGGCTGCCGAATGTCCTCGGCGGTCTTCGGGCAGGCCAACCTCTCGGGCGTCACCGTGGCGGATTCACATTTTCACCGCTCGTCGTTTGCCCTCGCCTCGTTCGCCGCGATCCGCGCGCGCGACTCGTGCTTCGAGCAGTGCGACTTCAGCGCCGCCGAGGTGGCGTTCGGTGAGGATGAGGACACGCCTGCCGTGAGGATCAATTTTCGTGGGGCAAAGTTCGATCGCGCCGTCATCAACTGCGACCTCGAGGACAGCACGCTCACCGGCAACACCTGGAAAGGCGCGACCGTGAAGGCGACTCTCACCCGCTGCGTGCTCGACCGCGCTGCGCACGATTTCTTCGTCACGCACGACGCGAAGCTCACGGACTGCACGCTCGTCTAGCGCTGGCGCAGCGGTGTCGAGCTTGCGGCGCATGCCGTCCAGGCCCGCACGACAGAGTGCTCGGGCAACGTGACGTCGTTTCGACGACGTGCGGCGGGAACGTTCGAACAACAACGAGACGCGGGCGAATTGTTCAGCGTTCAATCGTGGTGCGCGGGACTTCGATCGTGGCGGCGCGGGTCTCGGATGCGGACGGCTGCGCCTCGTCGAGGCGCTCGACCGCAGCGACCGTGAACTCCGCGCTGAACGGCTCGGGCGCTGAGCTCTGTCCGCCATAACAGATGTCGCCGTAATAGAAGCAGGGCTCGTCGCCGAACGTCGCGCACTCGGTCCAGCCCTGCCGGCCGAAAGCGACGGGGATGCACTCCGGCGGGTTCTGCGGATTGCATTTCCAGCAAGCAGCCATAGCGCTCGGCGCATTGGCCACCACGACAGCCAGCATCAGAAAGGGAAGGAATCGTCTGGTCATCTGAGTCTCCTTTTGCGTTCAGGCCCGCGTCTCGCCGCCATAGTGCAGAACGCGCCTCTTTGAAGATAGAGACATTCCGTGTGGCCGTCGTGCAGTCTCGTGACCTGGCTCGCGACATCAGGCGATATCAACCGGAAACTCGGCCGACTTCGAGCTCGAGGTCGAGCGATGTCAGGCGTGGAACCTGCGACTTCATCAACAGGTCGCGGCGTCGCATGCAGCGTGGATGGGGATGTGTGTGGGGGCGGTTCGGTACTTTGTCCGTTCGGCGTGTCAGGCTGAAGCCGCAAAAAACCGGGCCGCTCGCGCGGCCCGGTTGAGGAACTAGCAGCCCCTCTCGATGATCACGAGCTCGGGCATGTAGTGGCGTTGCTTGCTGCGCCACTGGGCGATGCGGCCGATCAGTCCGAGTCCGAATCCGGCACCGGCGGCTACGCCGGCCCAGAGCATCGGGTTCATTCTCATCGAGCCTTCCATCTTCGTCACCTGCGACTTTGCTCCGTCGCGCATGTTGCTCTTCGTTCGCACCAGCGCCGTCTTGGCCGCGGTGCTGCGATCGTTCATCACGCGCTGGATGTCGTGCACTTTCGACAGGCCGCGCGACTTCAATGTGTCGAGTTTGCCGCGCATGCCGGAGTGATCCGGCAACGCAACGCTCGTTTCGACGACGTGGACGTGCGGGTGGAACGTAGCGGACTCCACCTCACTGCCACTCGGCATCTGCAGATCACGAGTCGTATCCATGTTCCGTCCTCCTGACCCCTTCCAATTGCGAGGGGAGTGCCACTAACCCTCTTCCGTATCAGAAGTTTGTGCTAATCTGCGCGCACCCACCGATTCCGCGTCTCCCGCGGGCCCGCACCGCGTCTCTCCCCGTCACCGCTAAGACGCCATGCGAATCAAACTCATCATTGTTTTCATGCAGGTTTCCCTGCTGCTGGCCGTGTGCGCACGTGCCGAAATGGTGCGCGTCGTCGAGATCCGCGACGCGCAGACGCTGGTCATCGAGCGCAACGGTGCGCGCGAACCGATCCGCCTCGCCGGCCTCGCAATTCTCGACGAAGCGCGCGCAACGCAACTGCTCCGCTGGACGGTTGGCACGTCGTGGGTGCTGGTCGAAGCGCACGCCGGCGGCGGACACCTGGTCTACCGCTCGCCCGACGCGCTCTTCGTCAACCGGGAGCTGGTGATGCGCGGCTACGCCCGCGCCACCGTGCACGGGATCGAGGAGCAGCCGAACGTGATCGTCACGTACCTCGGCGAGATCAATCCGCCCGCTACCTCAACTCAACCGCGAACGGGCAGCGATACGCGTCGCCGTTCGTCAGCACGACCTGAACCGAAAACTCGTATCCCCCGAGCGCCCCGAATTCGGAATCCATCGCCGACGAAGGCGCCTGGAACCGGCTCGCCGGCAGCTCGAACACGTGCTCGGTCCCCTCGGCGATGAGTGTCTTCACGCTGCGGTGCACGCGCTCGAGCGCGACCTGTCCCGACCGCCGCCGCTGCCCCTGCTGCGGCTCGATCAGGATGTGATCGACCGTGACGTCGTCGTGGGAGTTGTTGGCCACCTCGACGAGGAACATCAGTTGCCCGACGGAGCCGGCCACTTCCGGCGGTGCGAGCCCGGCCCGGATCTCGAGGTCCTGGCCGGGTCCGCACTCCATCGAGCGCTGGTCGATGACGTCGGTGGCCGAGCTGCACGCGAAGAGGAGGAGGCTCGTCAGGACTGCGATCGTCGCTTTCATCGGAGCGGCGATGCTACACCCGCGTCGCGCGCTCCAGACGTGACAGATGCGCGAACGCCTCGCGCGCACTCGCGCCGCACATCTCGGCGGTGGGCCGCAGGCCCGCGCAGACCGCGGGACGCCGCGCATCGCCGAAGATCGCGCAACGCAGATCGTCCGTGAGCTGCGCGCAACGCACGCCGGCCGGCTTGCCGTCCGGCATGCCGGGGATCGGCGACGAGATCGACGGCGCGGTGCAGCACGCGCCGCACGCGGGG
>DASVSV010000568.1:0-24209 GCA_036387915.1 Thermoanaerobaculia bacterium | reverse complement strand
CCCTCCCGTGCGAACGCGGCTCTCGCCCGAAGTGAGCCCGCCCACCCACGGGAGGGGCGGGCTGAAGCCACGCCCTACGTTTTGCAATCCGTACAGAAGGCGCGCAACCGTTCGTAGGTCCAGATCCCGTACGTGTGCCCGTCGGCCCAATTCGGCTGCAGCGCGTAGTTACCGATCACTTCCACCGACGAGAGAATGAACGACGCGTGCGTGTACCTTTGTGGCAGGCCGCCGGCCATGCGGCCGAAGAGGTCGGGCTCGCCGGAGCAGACGGCGCAGGGGCAGGCGCGGCGGAGCTCTTCGAGCGGGTAGTATGATTCGTGGCCGTCGTCCCAGACGACGACGAAGAGATCACCGATTACCTGATATGACTGTGGACGCATCCTCCTGCCAGTGTAGTTCACCATGCCGACTTACAAACTGACGCTCGAGTACGAAGGCACTCGCTACTCCGGCTGGCAGGCGCAGGGGAACACGCAGAAGACGATTCAGGGGCATCTGCTCCGGGTCGCGCGCGACGTCCTCGGCGAGGTCGACATCGGCGGCGCGGGGCGCACCGACGCCGGCGTGCACGCCTCCGGTCAGGTCGCGCACCTGCGTACGCGCAAGCCGATCGAGCCGCTGCAGCTCACGCGCAAGCTGAACGACCTGCTGCCGCACGACATCACCATCCTCGACACGGTCCGCGCGAAAGACAACTTCCACGCGCGGCACGACGCGCAGTCACGCATCTATCTCTACCAGATCGCCACGCGGCGCACGGCGTTCGCGAAGTCGTTCGTCTGGTGGATCAAGGACCGGCTCGACGTCGAGGCGATGGCGGAGGCGGCGGGTGCCATCCCGGGACGCCACGATTTCTCCGCGTTCACGGACAAGCGGCTCAAGGAAGAAGACTCGCGCATCGTCGTGCTGGAGCGCTGCGAGCTCGTACGCGCCGGTGAGTTGATCCTCGTGCGCATCCAGGCGTCGCACTTTCTCTGGAAGATGGTGCGCAAGCTGATGTCGTACTTTGTCGAGGTCGGACGTGGCAACCTGTCGGCGAGCGACATTCGATCGCGCCTGCACGCGAAGGGCGAGCCGTGGGCGCCGACCGCGCCGCCGTCGGGACTCTTCCTCGAAGCGATCGTCTACGAGCGCGAGCGCTTCGAGCGGCCGCTGATCCCCATCGTGCCGGTGGGGAGCTTCAAGTGAATGAGGCGCAGCTCGTCGCGCGAGTGCGCGAGCTGTTCTCGCCACGCATCGGAGACGACGCGGCGGTTGTCGACGATCGGGTCTACACGACCGACATGCTCGTCGAGGACGTCGACTTTACGCGTGCGACACCGCTGCGTCTCGTGGCGCGCAAAAGCCTGGCGGTGAATCTCTCCGATCTCGCCGCGATGGGTGCCGCGCCGGCGTACGCGCTGCTCGCGCTGGCGTTGCCGCCGTGGGCACTCGAGCGCGCCGACGAAATGCTCGAGGCGTACGCGGAGGCGGCGAAGCAGTACGGCATCGAGATCATCGGCGGCGATTTCTCGCGCGCGGAGAAGCTCACCATCTCCGTCACCGCGATCGGGCGCATCGTCACGCGTCCGCTCCTGCGCAGCGGCGCGAAGCCGGGCGACCGCGTCTATCTCTCGCGCCCCGTCGGCGGCAGCGGCGCGGGCTTCGCGCTCCTCGGCAAGGACGTCGCGGCCTACGAGCATCGCGAGTTCGTCGAGTCGGCGATCCGCCGTCATGTCGATCCCGAGCCGGAGCTCGCGCTCGGACTGGCACTCGCGCAGATCCCCGAAGTCACGTCGTGCATCGACGTCTCCGACGGACTGTCGACCGACCTCCATCATCTCTGCGACGCCTCGCAGTGCGGCGCGGAGATCGAGAAAGAGCGCATCCCCGTCTTTCCCGAGTTGCCGGCCTACGGCCGCCGCCTCGGCATCGACGTCGCGAACGTCGTCGTGCACGGTGGCGAGGAGTACGCGCTGCTCTTCACGTCATCGATCAGCGAGTCGCAACTCAGCTCGAGGCTCGGCCGGCCGGTCTACGCGATCGGACGCATCACCAGGGACCGTGGCGTGCTGCTGAAGGAAGACGGCATCGCGCGGCCGCTCGAGCCGCGCGGCTTCGATCACTTCGCGTGACGGGAGAGGTTCGACGCGGCCACGGCGCAGACGAAGGCGCCGATGCCGAGGGTCGTGCGGACGGCGTGTGCGCGGCTCCAGTTCTTCACCAGCGACTGCGACTTCTCGCTCGGATAGTCCGTCGCGGGCTGCGCCTCGAGCTCTTTGTTGATCGGCACCGTGACCATGATCGTGGCCGCGAGCACGCCCACCAGGCCGACCGCGGATGCGGAGTCGAGGAGGCGGCGTGCCGGACCGGTGCCGCGCGGCGCGGCGATGGCCAGCGTGACCGCGGTGCCGAGGGCCACGGGGCCGATGGCGTTGAAGTATCTCGCGGTCTTGAGCGGGTCGAGCGGGCGGCCGCCGTCTTTCGCGGGCAGCTCGTCCTTCCATCCCGGCACCAGCGCGGCGTCACCGAAGCCGAGGGAGCCGGCCAGCAACCCGGCGGCCGTGAGGTTGACGAAGCGGAGTGCGGATTCGATGGTGCGGTTCACGAGGGTAAGTGTAGCGAGTTGCGACCCGTGCGCAACTCGCCACACGAAACTTATTTCTGAAGCTTCTTCTCGAGGTCCTTCAGGCGAGTCTCCAGCTCCTTGATCCGCCCCTGCAGATCGCCGCAGTCGCCGATGCGCTCCAGGCGGGCGCGGAACTCGGGGGTGCCGACGATGCCGGGCAGCTCGTCAAGCTGCAGCAGGCGGGGGGCGGCGCGCTCCTTCACCGTGGCCACGACGGTCTGGCGCGAGCGGCCGCGCTGCACTTCGATGCGCACCGGGTCGCCTTCCTTCTTCTCGCGCAGCGCGGCGCGGACGTCGGTGGCGTTCTTCACGTCCTTGCCGTCGAGGGAGACGATGACGTCGCCGACGCGCACGCCGGCCCTGGCCGCCGGGCTGTCATCGGCGACGCTCTCCACGATCACGGCCGCTTCCTTCCCGCCGCCGAAGTGCTCGTTCAGCTCGGGCGAGAGGTTGTTCAGGCTGACGCCAAGGTAGGCGCGCGGCCCGCCGAGAAGCACGTTGTCGACGAGGGTGGGATGGGTTTCGTCGGTGATGACCTTGCCGTCGCGGACGACCACCGTGCGGCGGACCGGCGGCTTCTGCGCGAGGGCGCTTGCGGTGATGACGAGGGTGAGTGCGGTGACGATCAGTTTCTTCATGTTGGGTTGACCTCCGGGTCTAGTCGTAATTGAGTGAGGCGGGTTGAATGGCGGAGTCGAGGTCGAGGATCACGCGCGTGCCGCGGTCGTTCTCGAGCACGACCACCGGCTCGGCCTGATCGGCGATCTTCTTCACCGCCGCCAGCTCCGCTTCGATCTGTTGACGTTCTTCGCGAAGCGCGATGGTGCGGTCGTGCTGCCGCTGCTGCATCACGGTGAGCTGTATGACGGCGATCAGGCAGGCCGCCATGGCCAGGCCCGCGGCCATCCGCCACACGAACGGGCGGGCCGGTTCGTGTGCCTGCGCGCGCGCCTTGCGCATCACCTCACGAGTGAATGCGGGCGACGCTTTCGTGCGCGGGAGCGTGCGCATCGAGTCGCCGAGTCGATTGTCGTCGTTCATCATGATTTCCTCCGGTCCACCACGGCGCGAGCTGCCGCCGCAGCAGGTCCCTGGCGCGGGAGATCCGCGACTTCACCGTTCCACTGCGGATGTCCAGCGCTTTCGCGATCTCGTCGTACGACCACTCCTCGATCTCGAACAGCACCAGAGGGGCGCGGTAATTGACCGGCAGCCGGTCGATGGCCGCGGACACCTGGCGTTGGATCTCGGTCGAGAGCAGGTTCGTATCGGGTGCGGGCTCGCTGCTGCGCGTGCTCGCGGTCAGGTTGGGCAGGAGCAGACTCCAGCGCTTCTCGCGACGGGCCTCGGTCACGACGAGGTTCGTGGCGATGCGGAAGAGATACGGCCCCAGCCGTTCCTGCTGTTTGTATTTCTCTGCGTTGCGGTACAGCCGGACGAACGCATCCTGCGCCACCTCCTCGGCACGGTCCCGGGACCGGACCAAGTGAGTGAGATAGTTGACCAGCGAGTCCTTGTAACGGTCGACGATCTCCGCGAAGGCGTCGTCGTCACCCTCGCGAACCCGCTGCATCAGTGCGTCATCCGTCTGCATCCCTGTGATGAACGCGCGTGCGGGGAAAAGGTTCCGGGGACTGACCAGTCTCACAGGCGCATAGGCTCACAGTCTCATAGACGCGAGTGCCACCAGCCTCTATGAGACTCTGAGCCTATGAGACTGTGAACCTATCTTTTCGCGTCTTCCAGCGCCTTGATGCGGATGACGATGTCGCGGTAGTTCGAGTTCATCCCGTAGACCTCCATGAAGGCTTTCTGGGCGGACTCGGTGTCGCCGACTTCCTGGTAGGCCGAGGCCAGGTCGTAGAGGAGGCCGATGTGCTCCTCTTCGATGATCTCCGGCATCTCCAGGCCCTTGCGGTACCACTTGATCGCGAGCTGGGGCATGCCCTTCTCGAGGAAGCAAAGGCCGAGCATCGACGCGCACTCGACGGCGCGCTTGGGGTCCTTCGACGCCAGCTGGAACTCGCCGATGGCCTCGTCGATGAGCCCCATCTCCTTGTAGGCGATGCCGAGGTTGTAGTGGGTGTCGTAATCCTCGGAGTCGAGCTGCTGTTCGACGCCCTTCTTGAACTCCTTGAAGATCTCCTCGAGCGACTGTTCTTCTTCGGAGAGGGAGATCGCTTCCTCTTCGTCGGCCAGCTCCGACTCCAGCTCGGCGGCGAGGTCGAAGAAGTTGTCCTCGTCGGCGAAGAGGTTCTCCTCCTGCACCAGCGCCGCGGTCAGCGCGGCCGCGGGCTGCGGCTCCGGCATCATCAGGTCGTCGTCTTCGTCGGGGATGGCGGAGAGGAGCTCGCTCTCGATCTCGTCGCGCGAGAGCGCCGCCGGACGCGAAGTCGCGGCGATGATGGTCGAGTCCAGGCGGTCGCGGCGCGCGGCCACGTCGGCGTTGCCGGGGAAGCGTGCGTCGAGCGTGTCCAGCTTGCGGCGCGCCTCTTCGAACAGCTCCTGCTCGATGTAAAAGTCGACCTCGCGGATCTCCTCGAGCGGCAGCTCCTCGAGATCGTCGAAGCCTTCGATGCCGAAGAACGGCGCGGCCGGCTCCTGCTGATCGTGCGGCATGTCCTCGGACGGCGGGAGATCGAGCAGTTGCGGCTCGTCGAGCTCGAACAGCGGCTCGGAGGAAAGGCTCTCGACAGGCTCCAGCTCGAGGAGCGGCTCCGGCTCTTCGAGCTCGAGCAGCGACTCGGGCTCGAACGCGTGGATCGGCTCCGGTTCCGGTCCAGGCTCGACGATCGGCTCCGGCTCGGGTTCCGGCGCGGGCAACGGCTCCGGTTCGGGCTCCGGGTCCCCGATCGGTTCAGGCAGCGGCTCCGGCTCCGGCAGCGGCTCGGGTTCAGGCAGCGGTTCCGGTTCCGGCTCGGCGAGCAGCTCCGGTTCGGGCTCCGCCGCGAACGGTTCCGGCGACAGCTCCACTTCCTCTTCCGCGAACGGCAGCTCCTCGGCCACCGCGACCGGTTCCGGTTCGGGCTCCGGTGCGGGCTCGGGCGCTTCAAGCTCGAACTCCAGCTCCGTCTCGGGTTCCGGCTCCGGCTCTGGTGTGAGATCGGTATCGAGATCGAACTCCAGTTCCTCGACCGAGTCGTCGAACGCGAACGACGGCTCCGGTGCCCGTGCAGGTGCGGGTGCCGGAGCGGCGGCGCGGGGCGCCTCGGTGGCGAGCGTGTGGCCGCGGGTGAGGAACTCGTTCTTCACCGCCGTGATGGTGTTGCTGTCGTCGAGCAGCGCGACGTACGCGTTGGCCGCGGTGCGCGCGCCCTCCACGTCGCCTTCCTCGAGGAGGATCCGGAACAGCCGCTCGTGCGCGGTCATGTTCTTCGGCGCGCGCGCGAGCACGGCGCGGAGGTGCTCCGCCGCCTTCTCCGCGAGGCCGTATTTGGCGAACACTTCCGCCTCGGTGAGGTGCTCGGTGATGAAGTCGAGATCGTCGCTCGAGTCCAGCTCCGCGGCCGCGAGCTCCACGGCAGGCTGCAGTTTCTGCAGCTGAGGCGGTGCGACGGCCGGACGCGCGGGCGGCGGCGAATCGAGCGCGAAATCGAGATCGAGCGACGGCGCGGAGTCGAGGTCGAGCGAGAACTCCGGCTCGGCCAAGCCGCCGATGTCGAACGTCGGCGCCGGCTCGTCGATCTCGAACGACGGCAGTTCCAGCGCCGGAGCCGGCGGAGCAGTCGGCGTACGGGAGGGCGCATCGGTGCCGCCCATCTGCGAGCGGACGAACTGCAGCTTGGTGCGGTGCTGCGCGTTCTGCGGCTCGCGCTGGATCAGCTTCTCCAGCACCTTCGCCGCTTCGTCGTACGAGCTCTTCCCGATGTGCGCCTCGGCCAGGCTGTTCATCGAGGCGAGGATGTTCGTCTCCTCGTTGAGCCGCTGGTAGGTCGCGACCAGGCGCTCCAGCGTCGGCGTGTGACCGGCGTCGACGCGCAGGATGCGGTTCAGCATGTCGATGCCGGTGTGGCGCTCGCCGCGGCCGAGGGCCTTCTCGACCAGCGGCACCATCATGTCGAGGGCGTGGCCGGCGTCGTTCTGCTTGAGGTAAAGCTCGGCCAGCGTTTCACGGACGGCGGGCTCGTTCGGATCGGCGGCCAGTGCTTTCTCGAGCGTGGTGCGCGCGCCGGCGGCGTCGCCGCGTCCGAGCTGAATCCGGCCGAGCATGGCCAGCAGCTTCGGATGATCGCGATTCGTCTCGAGCGCCGCGTCGACGATCTGCCGCGCGTTGTCGAAATCCTTCGCCTCGACGAGCGCGGTCACCAGCGAGTCGACCAGCTCGGTGTTCTTCGGGTCGATCTTCAGCGCCTTGCGGAAGACCTGCACCGCCTCGTCGAGCATGCCGCGCTTGAGCAGCAGGCGTCCGACGCGGTCGTACTCCTTGAGCGCCTCGACGGTCTTGTTGACCTGGCCGTAGAGGTCGGCCAGCTTGACGTGCACGTTGATCGAGTTCGGGTCGAGCTCGGAGATCTTCTTGTAGATCAGCAGCGCGTTGGCCGGGTCGCCGTGCTTGAGGTAGTAGTCGGCCAGGACCTGGTACTGGCTCTTCGCCTCCATGGCCAGCCCCTGCTTGGCGTAGAGGTCGGCGAGCTTGGCGTAGATGTCGAGCTTCGAAGGGTCGAGCTTGTTGATCTTCTTGAAGATCGCGATGGCTTTGAGGAAGAAGCCGTCCTTCGAATAGTGGTCGGCGATCTTGGAGAAGACCTTGACCGCTTCGTCGTTGCGGTTGATGCGCACCCAGAGATCGCCGATGCGATTGAGGGTGTTGACGTCGTTCGGGTTGTCTTCGAGGAGGCGCTCGTATTCCTTGATCGCGGGCTCGATCTTTCCCTTGGCGACGAGCTTTTCCGCGCTCGCGATGACCTTATCGCGTTGAACCGCCATGTCCCTCGCTATTGCCGAAAAAGCAGCCTCGGCTCCTCCACCCCGTCGAACGATCTGCGATGAATCGGACTCGGACCGTACGTTCTCAGCGCGGCCTGATGCCCCTCGGTAGCGTAACCCCTGTTGTGCTTGAAATCGTAAACGGGGTAAAGCGCATGATACGACTCCATCAACAGATCGCGATAGACCTTCGCCACGACGGACGCGGCCGCAATCGAAACGCTGCGCCGGTCGCCTCCGATCAGAGGCACCTGCGGCATCTCCAGTTCGTCGATGGTGACGGCGTCCAGGAGCAGGATGTCGGGACGCACGGGGAGGTCGTCGAGCGCGTGGAGCATGGCCAGCTTGCTGGCCCGGAGGATGTTGATGCGGTCGATCGTGCACGGCTCCACCACGCCCACCGCGACCGCACGGGCGCGGGAGAGGATCAGCCGGCAGACGCCGAGGCGGTCTGCGTGGTCGATCTGCTTGGAGTCGTTGACGCCGAAGAGCGTGGGATCGGAGGGGAGCACCACGCACGCCGCGACGACGGGCCCCGCGAGACAGCCGCGGCCCACTTCGTCCGTTCCGGCGATGCACCGAAAACCAGAATCGCGGAGCCTGCGCTCGATCGCTGACATCTCAGCAACGCGCGCGAGCTCCGCGAACAGGGAGTCGTAGAGGCGTTCGTCGGGGGTGCGCCGCTTAGCGCTGGCGCTTCTCTTCGATGCGCGCTGCTTTGCCGCGGAGCGCCCGGAGGTAGTAGAGCTTTGCACGACGGACCCGGCCATGACGTTCCACCTCGATCTTGTCGATCGTCGGAGAGAAGAGCGGGAACATACGCTCCACACCGATACCGCCCGAGACTTTGCGGACCGTGAACATCTGGCGCGACCCGCCGCCGCGGCGCGAGATCACAACACCCTGGAAGATCTGGATGCGCTCTTTGTCGCCTTCCTTGACCTTGACGTGGACTTTGATCGTGTCGCCGGGAGCAAACGCCGGAAGGTCCGTGCGCGTGATCTCCTTCGACTCGACGAGTTTCATGATGTCTGGCATGACTGGTAACTCCGTTTTCCGCTTGAAAAGCGCGTCAGTATAGCGTTGCTGGTTGCTTGTTGCTAGTTACTAGGAATGTCTCGCCCGGGCGAAGCCGCACTAGTACCAGCAACTAGAAACCAGTAACCAGGTAAACCGAGGCGCGGGCTAGAACTTACCGAGCCTGCCGAGTATTTCCCGCGCCTCGTCGTCCAGCTCGGCGGTCTCCAGCAGGTCGGGCCGCTTTTCCAGGGTGGCGCGCAAGGCCTGCTCCTTCCGCCACTTGCGGATCTTTTCGTGATGGCCGGAGAGGAGGATGGCCGGAATGCGCGCTCCCCGCAGCTCCTCTGGACGGGTGTAATGCGGATAGTCGAGCAGCCCGCGGAAGAACGAGTCCTCCTCCACCGAGCCGCTGTTGCCGACTACTCCCGGGACGAGGCGCCCCATCGCGTCGGCCATCAGCATCGCCGGCAACTCGCCACCGGAGACCACAAAGTCGCCGATCGAGATCTCGTCCGGCTGCAACGCCTCGTGCACGCGATGGTCGAAGCCCTCGTAGCGTCCGCAGAGGAAGACCACGTGCTCTTTCGCGCTGAGCTCGTGCGCCACTTTCTGATCGAAACGGCGCCCCTGCGGCGTGGTCATGACCACGTGACCGCCCCCAATCGCCTCCACGCACCGGAACACCGGCTCGCCCAGCATCACCATCCCCGGCCCGCCACCGTAAGCCTCGTCGTCAGTGGAGCGATGTTTATCCGTGGCGTACTCGCGCAGGTCCCAGACGCGGATGTCCAACAGTCCCTGCTTCACGCCGCGCGCAATCACGCCCTCCGCCAGCAGCGGCGCGAACATGTTGGGGAAGATGGTGACGAAGTCGAGTCTCACGGCCTCAGAGTCTCACAGGCGGAGAGTCTCATAGTCTCAAAGTCTCATAGGCTCAAAGTCTCATAGGCTCATAGGAGCTCGTGCTGCTATGAGACTGTGAGGCTATGAGACTGTGAGACTCGAACCCTACTCCGCCACCGCATCGAGGTCTTCCAACCCCTCCGGCAGGTTCACCACGATCCTCTTCGCCGACAGATCGATCTCGGTGCAGAGGTCCGCGGCGAACGGCACTTCGTATTCGCGGCCGTCGGCGCGCTTCACGTTCAGCAGGATCCCGCCGCCGCCTTCGTAGACGTCGACGACGACGCCGCGCTCGCGCCCTTCGCCGTCGATGAGCGTCAGTCCGGGGAGGTCGTGGAGAAAGTACTCGTCTTCCTCCAGCTCGCGCGCCTGATCCTCGGGGATCTCCACCGTCCAGTTGTGCAGGAGCTGCACTTCCTCGGGAGTGGCGATGCCGGCGAACTTGATCAGTGCACGGCCGGCGTGGATGCGGAACGTCTCGACGCGTGTCTCGCGCGTCTGGGAATCGTCGGGCGAGACCAGCGTGACGGCCTCGAGGCCGTCGAAGCGGTCCAGGTCATCGGTCCACGGCTCGACGCTCGCTTCGCCGCGCACGCCGTGCGCCTTGCGGATGATGCCGATGGCAATTCGGTCGGACATAGAGAATGGAGGGCGCAGGCAGCAGGGCGCGGGGCGCAGGAGAACGGGTGCTGCTTTTTCTCCTGCGCCCCGCGCCCTGCTCTCTGCGCCCTAGTCGAGGATGTCGAGCGCGTAGCGGCGGCGGCTGTTCTCGCTGGCCGCGGCGAGGATGATGCGGATCGCACGGGCGGTGCGTCCCTGCCGGCCGATCACCTTGCCGAGGTCCTCTTCCGCGACTTCGAGCTCCAGCACCGTCTGCTGGTCGCGGTCGCGGGTGTGGACTTCCACTGCGTCGGGATTGTCGACGAGGGACTTGGCGAGGAACTCGATGAGCTCTTGCATGTTTTGCGGACGGGCGGGCGTGAAGCCCGCCGCTTCCGGCGTCGGTGGACCTTAGCCCTTGTACTTTTTGACGAGCGACTTGACGGTCGGCGAGAGCTGGGCGCCCTTGCTGAGCCAGTAATCGACGCGCGCGCGGTCGATCTTCACGTCAGCCGGGTTCTTCTTCGGATCGTAGTGGCCGATCTGCTCCACCGTCGCCGCGGACGGCGTCTTGAGCGAGTCGGAGACCACGATGCGGTAGAAGGGGGCGTGAGTGGCTCCACCGCGGCGCAAACGAATCTTCAGCATGTTTCTGGTAACTCCCTGTGAGTACAACGGATGATTTGGGCGCGAAATCGTACCCGAGCCCGGCGTTGAACCGCAACCCTACTGCAGGAATTCCGGTGGCAGTCCCTTCATCATCTTGCCGAACTTCCGGGCGCCGAAGCCCTTCGAGAAGGTCTTCATCATCTTCTTCATCTGCAGATATTGCTTGAGCAGGCGATTGATCTCCTGCACCGAGGTGCCGGAGCCTCTGGCGATGCGCTTCTTGCGGTGACCGTTGATGAGCTGCGGGAACTCCCGCTCCTTGAGAGTCATCGAGTCGAGGATGGCCTGCATCCGCACGATGGCCTTCTCGTCGATGTCGTCCTCGCTGATCTTGCCGGCGCCGGGAAGCATGCTCACCAGCGACGAGAGCGGTCCCATTTTCTTGACCTGCTGCAACTGCGAGCGGAGGTCTTCGAGCGTGAACTTGTCCTTGGAGACTCTCTCCGCGAGACGCGCCGCTTCCTTCTTGTCGACTTCCGCTTCGACCTTCTCGATGAGCGAGAGCACGTCGCCCATGCCGAGGATGCGCTGGGCCATGCGGTCCGGATAGAAGACGTCGAGGTCGGTCAGCTTCTCGCCGACGCCGACGAACTTGATGGGCCGGTTCACGACCGACTTGATCGAGAGCGCCGCGCCGCCGCGGGCGTCGCCGTCGAGCTTCGTCAGCACGATGCCGGTCACGCCGAGCCGGTCGTCGAATTCTTTCGCCGACTTCACCGCGTCCTGGCCGGTCATGGCGTCGGCGACGAAGAGGATCTCCGACGGCCGCGCGTCGTCGCGGATGGTGTGCAGCTCGCGCATCAGCTCGTCGTCGATGTGCAGACGGCCGGCGGTGTCGAGGATGACGGTGTCGTAAAGCAGCGTCTTCGCCTCGGACAGAGCCTTGCGCGCGATGTCGATCGGGTTGCGGTTGTCACCGATCTCGTAGAACGGCACCTTGACGTTGCCCGCCACGATGCGGAGCTGGTCGATGGCGGCGGGGCGGTAGACGTCGCACGGCACGAGCAGCGGACGGCGCCCGCGGCTCTTGACGTGCATGGCCAGCTTGCCCGAGGTGGTCGTCTTGCCGGAGCCCTGCAGGCCGACCATCATGATCACGGCCGGGCTGCCGACCAGCGCCAGTCCGACTTCGTTGCCGCCGAGGAGCGCCTGCAGCTCGTCGCGGACGATTTTCGTGACCTGCTGCGCCGGCGAAAACGCGGTCAGCACGTCGCTGCCGTTGGCCTTTTCCTTCACCCGGTTGGTGAAGTCCTTGACGGTCTTGAAATGGACGTCGGCCTCGAGCAGCGCGACGCGGATCTCTTTCAGCGCGCTGTCGATGTGCCACTCGTTGAGGCTGGCCTCGCCGCGCAGGGTCTTGAAGACCCGATCCATCTTTTCCTGAAGGTTGTCGAACATGGCCGGCACGGCGGGCAGCGCTGGTTGTCTCGGGCTGCCGCACGGTTTTCTCCTGAATCGCGCTGGTTGCGCGGCGTCTACAATGCGCCGCCCGGCCCAGCCATTCCTCGGGATCGACTGCGGTTGCTTCGCTGCAGTGCTCCGGCTACTGTAGCGCTATGCGCGCGACATCATCGCAATTGCCGTCCCTCGCGGAGTTGCGGCGGCGGGTCGCGGAGTCCCGACTGCTTCTCTTCTCGGCGGCCGTGTTCCTTGTCGTGGGGGTCGCGGAAATCTACATGGTTTTCCAGCTGCCCGTCGCCGTTGAGAAGGCGCGTATCGCTGTCGATGCGCCCAAGGTTCTACAGCATATGACGGGGTCGATCACATTGATCGCCGGCGTCTGGTACACGGCTGTCCTCCTGATCCTGTTCGTGCCGGTTGCAGTCGTTCATGAAAAATGGATCGACGATGTCTGGCAGAGTGCAGGTGGCGAAAAGCATTCGGAATGGCTGGAATCTGCCGGTCTGCATCGGTCCATTGGGTCGACCGCGAGTCAGTTAGTGGCTGCCGCAGCTCCGCTGTTGGCCGCTCTCGGTCTGACGCCGTCGTGAGGAACGACTGGCGTGCCGCAAGCGTCGATCGGCCGTCGCGAGCTGTACTTAGCAGCCCCGCTCGCTGCCGCACTCCAGACGCTTCGCGTTTTCCGTGGGTGCGATGACACGTTCTGCTTACACTAAAATCGCCCCGTGCTCCTCGTGCTCCTCGCTGCCCTGGTCTCCCTGGAATCCCCCGACCTCGAACGGACCTCCCTCCTTCGCTTCCAGCCGTACGACGCCGGCCTGCCGCGCAGCGGGCAGTGGCGCCACGGGTTCGCGGTTGCGGACATGAACGGCGATGCGCGCCCCGATCTCGCCTTCTCCTCTCCGCGCAAGCAGCCCGGCCCGCCGGTGATTCTTCTCAACGAAGGCAACGGGCAGTGGCGGCGCTGGCAGGAGGCGAAGTTCCCGGCGCTGCCGTTCGACTACGGCGCCGTGGCGGCGGCCGACTTCGACGGGAACGGCACGAACGACCTCGCCATCGGATCGCACTACCGCGGCGTGATGGTCGTCCTCGGCGACGGCCGCGGAACGTTCGTGGCCTCGCCGGACGGGTTCACGTTTCCAGCGTCCCGCCAGGCGCCGCCGGCCCCGTTCTCGTCGCGCGCGGTCGTGGCCGTCGACTGGAACCGGGACGGGCGCATGGATGTCGCGGCCTTGAGCGACGGCCCGCGGCCGCTCGTCAGTGGCGTGCAGCTCGGCGTCACCGTCTTCGAGAACCTCGGCTCCGCGTGGAAGCAGACGCGCGCGTCCCGCGAGTCCGACGTCGTCTTCGGCGATTCGATCGCGACTGGCGACGTGGACGGCGATGGCCTGCCGGATCTCGTCACCGCATCGCACAACACCGCCGACCCGCGCGTTCTGCGCCTCGGCTCGGACTCCGCGCTCGAGCGCCGCGAGGTGCAGACGCTGCTCCGGCCGGACGTCATCCGCGCCGTCGATGCGCACGACTTCGACGGCGACGGGCGCGACGAGATCGTCATCGCCTACACGTCACCGGCCGAGCCGCGGCAAGCCACGATCGAGCTGGTTTCCTTTCCCGCCGGATCAGGCCCGCCGCGGCGGCTCTGGTCGGGAGAGCGGATCGACGTGGTTTCGCTGGCCGCGGGTGATGTGAATGGCGACGGCGCGCCTGACGTCGTCGCGGGACTGCAGGACGGGCGGCTCCTCACCTTCCGCGGCGACGGCCGCGGTTTCGTGACTCGCGACATCGACATCGAGCCTCCGCAATGGCGCCGCGGCTGCACGCCGTACGGCGTGCGCCTCGCCGACGTGAACGGCGACGCGCGGGACGAGATCGTCGCCGCCTTCGCCGGCGAGGAGTCGGGTTGCGCGTCGAACGGCGGCGTCGAGGTCTGGCGCACGGTGCCGGCCGCGCGCAGAAGAGCGGTCCGCCCGTGAAGTCTTTCCAGCCGCTGCGGGGGATGCCGCCCGCGGCGGACTCGTTCGCGCTGCGGGTGACGCAGGTGGCCGAGGGGAATCCGCGCGGGGAGTATGTGCTGTATCACGCGCGTGCGGCCCGGCGGGCGCGCAACAACCTCGCACTCGACTATGCGAAAACATTGGGAAAACGCGTGGTCATGGCGGAGTGGCTCGACGAGCCGCATCTCTCGCCGCGCATCGAGGCCTTCATCCGAAAGGGTTCGGAGCGCACCGCGCGCGAGGCTGACGTCGAGTATCTCTTCGAGCCCGATCGCGACGTCATCGCGCGGGCGAAGTTCGTCGTTACCGACGAGTTCCCGACGCTCCCCACGCCGCCGTACGCCACGCACCTCGTCGACCACAACGGCATCCTGCCGATGCGCGCGATGGGGAAGGAGCAATACTCCGCGCGCTTCTTCCGCGACAAAGCGTTCAAGTTGTTCGAACAGTTCTGGAGTGCGGCGGCAAGGCCGCCGCTTTGGAATGCGCCCGACGTGCTGCGCGGCGCCGGCATCTCGGCGGCGTTGCATTTCGGCCATCTCGGGATCCATGAAGTCGTAGCCGCTGTCCTCGATCGCGACGACGCGGACGACTTTCTCGAACAGGCCGTCATCCGTCGCGAGCTCTCCTTCAACCTCTGCTTCTACAATCCCAACTACTCGTCGCTCGAAGCGCTCCCCACCTGGGCCAGGCAGACCCTGGACAAACATCGCAAAGACCGCCGCAAGCCCGCGTACACATACGAAGAATTCGAGCGCGCTGAGACGCACGACGACGTCTGGAACCTCTCCCAGCGCCAGCTCCTCCTCACCGGCACGATCCACAACTACCTGCGCATGCTCTGGGGCAAGAAGGTCATCGAGTGGAGCGAGACCCCGGAGGAGGCGCATGCGACGATGCTGCGCCTGCATGACGTTTACGCGCTCGACGGCCGCGACCCTAACACGCACGCCGGCATCCTCTGGTGCTTCGGCAAGCACGATCGCCCCTGGGCGCCGGAGCGTCCCATCTTCGGCACGATCCGCTGGACGTCGTCGGAACAGACGCGGAGGAAGGTGCGGTTGAAGGAGATCGAAGAGCTCCTCGAACGAGCAACCAATGGCACAACCCGCACTCCGCCTTCCTGAAAACGTCCCGGGCGACTTTTTCGTCGACTCCACGTGCATCGACTGCGACGCCTGCCGCATCTTCGCGCCGATGGTGTTCAGCGACGACGCCGATCAGTCGTTCGTCTTCCATCAGCCGGAATCCGAGGAAGAGCTGCTCGCCGCGCAGAAGGCGCTGGTCAGTTGTCCGACGTCGTCGATCGGATCGGCGACGGGTGCACGCGCCGCCGTCGACGCGTTGCCGGAGCACATCGAAGACGACGTCTATCGCTGCGGTTACGCGGCGGAGAGCTCGTTCGGCGCGATCGCGTATTTTCTCCGCGACCGCGAGATCCTCATCGACTCGCCACGCTTCGCCGGGCCGCTGGTCAAGAAGTTGACGAACGTGCGCCGGCTGCTGCTCACGCACCAGGACGACATCGCCGACCACGCGAAGTTCCGCGAGCGTTTCGGCTGTGAGCGCGTCCTGCATTTCGACGACGCGCGCGGCCGCACGTTCGAGCTGATGCCCCGCGGCCTCGACCCCATCGACCTCGGCGACGACGTGCTGATGATCCCGACGCCCGGCCACACGAAAGGCCACGCCGTGTTCCTCTATCGCGAAAAGTATCTCTTCACCGGCGACCACCTCGCCTGGAGCCCGCGTCGCGGCCATCTCTACGCGTTCCGCAGCGCCTGCTGGTACTCGTGGACCGAGCAGATCCGCTCGATGGAACGGCTGCTCGACTACTCCTTCGAATGGGTGCTCCCCGGCCACGGCCGTCCCATTCGCCTGACACGTTCGGAGATGCGCGCGTCGTTAGAACAGTGTGTTGGTTGGATGAAAGGTCAAAGGTAAAGGGCAAAAGGTAAAAGTAAAAGCGGAAGTCGGTGCCGCGCGACGCATGGCCCAGTGCGACACGAACCCATGCGCCCACCGCCTTTCCTCTTTCCTCTTTCCTCTTTTCTCTTTCACCTGATTCATTGGAACGTCCGTTGCTCAACAGAGCCGCGGAAACGCCCATGAAGAAATACCTTCCGCTCTTCAAAGACACCTTCAAAGAGTTTGGCGAAGACAAGGCTCCGCGCCTCGGCGCCGCGCTCGCCTACTACACAATTTTCTCGATCGGCCCGCTGCTGCTGATCGCCGTGGCCATGGCCGGCATCTTCTTCGGTCAGGAAGCGGCGCAGGGGAAGATCTCCGCCGAGCTCGGCAAAGTGTTCGGCGCGCAGATGGCCCAGTCGCTCGAGCAGATGGTGCAGGCCGCCGCGAAACCGAAGAGCGGCACCATCGCCACGATCGTCGGCGTGCTCACGCTGATGCTCGGCGCCTCGGGATTGTTCGCGCAGCTCAAGGACGCCCTCAACACGATCTGGAACGTGGAGCCGAAGAAGGCCGGCGGGATCGTGGGCATGCTCAAGGAGCGCTTCCTCTCGATGGCCATGGTCCTCGGCATCGGTTTCCTGCTGCTGATCACGCTCGTGCTCGACACCGCCATCTCCGCCATGGGCGGCATGGTCGCGCAGTACGTCGGAGGCGAAGCGGTCGCTCACGCGCTGCAGCTCGCGGTGTCATTCGTCGTGGCGGTGGTGATGTTCGCCGCGATCTTCCGCATCCTGCCCGACCTCAAGATCGCGTGGCATGATGTCTGGCTCGGCGCGACCTTCACGGCGGTTCTGTTCGTCCTCGGCAAGTGGGGACTCGGCGTTTACCTCGGCAAAGCGGCCCCCGGCTCCGCGTACGGCGCGGCCGGCTCGCTGGTCATCCTGCTGATCTGGGTCTACTGGTCCGCGCAGATTCTCTTCCTCGGCGCGGAGTTCACGCAGGTCTACGCGCGCACGTTCGGCTCGCTCAAAGGCGACACGTCGAAACGCGACGCGCGCTCGCAGGCCAAACGCCCCGAGGACCGGCCGAAGACCGCGGAGCCGGTGGTGCGTCCGACGCCGATGCCCGCTCCCGTGTCGAAGCCTATATACGCCAGGCAGAAGTCGGGCGGCGGCCTCGTGAAAGTGGCCGCGGGCGGCGTCGCAGGACTGCTGTTCGGCGCACTCCTCGGCGGCATCAGCGCGTTCGTGGTCTTGCTGAAGTCGGCGAAGAAGCTGATCATGCCTTTCCGGTGACGGCGCGCGTCGCGCTGTCATGGCTATGGCCTTGAGTTACGCGCGACCGACAACCCCTCATCCGCCCGTTGGGCACCTTCTCCCCTCACGAGGGGAGAAGTCTCGCGAAAGCCGCGTTTGTTGCCCCTCGCCCCGCGGTGAGTGGGGAGAGGGTGCCCGAAGGGCGGGTGAGGGGTCGTGCAAGTGCGCCAAGTTAAGTCCATTGCGTCGTCATCCTGAGCGAATGCGCCCGCGCATCATCATCGCCGTCCTGGTGCTCGTCGCGTTCGTCGTGGCGGTGCGCCTGCTCCCCGTCGCGGAGTGGATGACGCAGTTCCAGACGTGGGTTCGCGGCATCGGCCCGGTCGGCTACGTCGTCTATGCGCTCGCGTACGCCGTCTGCTGCGTCTTCCTCATCCCCGCGCTCGCGCTGACCCTCGGCGCCGGCGCGGTCTTCGGCTTCGCCGCCGGCTCGCTCGTCGTCCTCGCCGGAGCGATCCTCGGAGCGACGCTGGCGTTCGTCCTCGCGCGCACCGTTCTGCGTGAGCGCGTCGAGCGCATGACGCAAGGCAACGCCAGGTTCCGCGCGCTCGACCGCGCCATCACCGCCGAAGGGACGAAGATTCTCTGGCTGGTGCGCTTGTCCGGATTTCCGCCATTCACCTGGGTCAACTACGCCTTCGGCCTCACCGGCGTACGCCTGCTGCCCTACGTCGTCATTACCGCCCTCGGCATCATCCCCGGCACGCTGGCCTTCACCTGGGCCGGCGCCGCTGGCGCCGCCGCCCTCACCGGCACCGGCAACCGCATCGCCCTCCTCGCCACCGCCCTCGGCGCCATCGCCGTGGCCGTGTTCGTGGGACGTATCGCGCTGAACGCGATTAGGCGGGCAGGGGTGGAGGGCGGCGCAGTCGCAGTACCCGACTCGCTAAGTTCGAGCAGAGAGCGTGTAACGGACAAGCGATAGCGCGTCTCGCGGCAACTTGTCCCCTCTCCCCGCGAAGAGCGGGGAGAGGGCTAGGGTGAGGGGCTGTGGCGCTCGGCAAAAGGGAGCCCCTCACCCTAACCCGCGGCTCCGTGCACGCCGGACGCCGATTCGTTGAGCCGCTGACGCGATGTGCCGCGGCCCTCATCCGCCGCGAGTCGAATATGCTTACGCCTCACTACAGGAGGCCTCATGACCAACCCCCTCGCACAACTCGCAAAGACCGGGCAGAGTGTCTGGTTCGATCAGATGGAGCGGAAGCTCGTCACCAATGGCGACCTGGCGCGCATGATCGAGGAAGACGATCTCCGCGGGCTCACGTCCAACCCGACCATCTTCGAGAAAGCGATCGGCGGCAGCGAGGACTATGACGCGCAGCTGCGCACGCTCGCGTCGCAGGGCATGTCGCGCGACGACATCTACGACGAGCTCGTGATCGAGGACCTCAGCAACGCCGCGGACGTCTTCGCGCCGGTCTACGAGCGCACGAACGGCGACGACGGCTACGTCAGCCTCGAGGTCTCGCCGCTGCTCGCCAGCGACACGGCCAAGACCACGAGCGAGGCCAGGCGGCTCTTCACGCGCCTCGCGCGGCCGAACCTCATGATCAAGATTCCGGCGACGCCGGAAGGCATCCCGGCCATCGAGCAGGCCATCGCCGCCGGCATCAACATCAACGTCACGCTGATCTTCAACAACGAGGTCTACGCGCAGGTCATCGAAGCGTATCTGCGCGGCCTCGAGACCCGCGTCGCGCAAGGCCTCGACATCGGCAACATCGCCTCGGTGGCCAGCTTCTTCGTCAGCCGCATCGACGCGCAGGCCGACAAGCAGCTCGAAGCGAAAGGCGAGACCGAGTTGCAGGGCAAGGTCGCCATCGCCAACGCCAAGATGGCCTACCAGCTCTTCAAGCAGGTCTTCACCAGCGAGCGCTTCATGAAGCTCCGCGACAAAGGCGCGCGCGTGCAGCGCCCGCTCTGGGCCTCCACCGGCGTCAAGAACCCAAAGTACCGCGACGTGCTCTACGTCGAGTCGCTGATCGGTCCCGACACCGTCAACACGATTCCTCCCGCCACCTACGACGCGTTCAAGGATCACGGGGTCGTCGAGCTGACGATTGAAGAGAACGTCGACGAAGCGCGCCGCGTGCTCGAGGAGTTCGAAGCCAAGGGCTTCAGCCTGAAGTCGATCACCGACCAGCTCACCGCCGACGGCGTGAAGTCGTTCAACGACTCCTTCGCCTCGCTGATGCAGACCATCGAAGCGCGCCGCGACGCCGTCGTGCGCGGCCTCGCCGATCGCATCACGCTGCACGGCCTCAACGCCGACGACGCCATCGCACGCGTCGAAAAAGACAAAGCAGTCTCGCGCATCTGGGCCAGAGACTCCGCACTCTGGAAGTCGGACGCCGAGCACCGCAAGATCATCGACAACGCCCTCGGCTGGGTGGCCGTCCCGGAGAAATTACACGGCGTGGCGAAGGAGCTCACCAGCCTCGCCGATCAGCTCCGCAACGAGTTCGACTTCGTGGTCGTCCTCGGCATGGGCGGCTCGAGCCTCTGCTCCGAAGTCGTGCGCCGCCTGTTGGGCAAACGCGAGGGTTACCCGGAGCTGCTCGTCCTCGACTCGACGGTCCCCGAAGCGGTGCAGATGCTCGAGGCGCGGCTCGACCTCGCGAAGACGCTGTTCATCGTGGCCTCGAAGTCCGGCACGACCACCGAGCCGATGATGTTCCACCGCTACTTCTACGACCGCGTGAAATCGGTGAAGGGCGACAGGGCCGGCGAGAACTTCATCGCCGTCACCGACCCCGACACGCAGCTGGTCAAGGACGCGCAGCGCGACAACTTCCGCTCGATCGTGGTCAACCCCGCTGACATCGGCGGCCGCTACTCCGCGCTCTCGTTCTTCGGCATCCTGCCGATGGCGCTGGCCGGCGTGGACGTCGAGCAACTGCTCGACCGGGCCGTGCACGCGATGCACGTCTGCACCATTCCGCAGGTCCGCAAGAACCCCGGCGCGCTCCTCGGCGCGGCAATCGGCGGCGCGGCGCTGCAGGGACGCGACAAGCTGACGCTGATCACGCCCCGCCCACTCGACTCCCTCGGCCTCTGGGTCGAGCAGCTCATCGCCGAGAGCACCGGAAAGGAAGGGAAGGGCATCGTGCCGATCGCGGGCGAGCCGCCGCTCGCGGCCAACGAGTACGGCAACGACCGCCTCTTCGTCGCCGTGCGCCTCCGTGGGAGCGATGACACGTCGTCGCGCCTGCGCGAGCTTGCCGCGGCCGGCCATCCGGTCGTCGACATCGTCCTCGAAGATCCGCTCGACCTCGGCGAGATCTTCTATCTCTTCGAGTTCGCCACGGCCATCGCCGGCCTCCTCCTCGGCGTCAATCCCTTCGACCAGCCGAACGTGCAGGAGTCGAAGGACCACACCAGGCAGCTCCTCGCCGAATATTCGGAAAAGGGGACGATGACCGGCTCCGGCAAGGCCGCGAAACGGATCAAGATCTCCGACAGCGAGGCCATCGCCGAGCTGCTGGCGCAGGTCAAGCCGGGCGACTACGTCGCGCTGACGCAGTACTTCGGCGAGACCATCGACCGCGAACAGAAGCTGGCCGCCATCCGCGAGACCATCGCCCGCGAGCGCCGCGTCGCCACGACCAGCGGCTACGGTCCGCGCTTCCTTCACTCGACCGGCCAGCTCCACAAGGGCGGCGGCAACAACGGCGTCTTCCTGCAGCTCACCGGCGGTTCCGGTGGCGACGCACTGCCCGAAACGATCCCCGGCGAGAAGTTCGGCTTCGGCCCGCTCGTGCGCGCGCAGGCCATCGGCGACATCACCTCACTCGCCAATCGCGATCGCCGCCTGCTCAGCATCGACCTCGGCTCGGACATCGAAGCCGGCCTCGATCAGCTCGCGCAGGCCGTGAAGAGCGCGGCGGTGAAAGCTACGGAGGTGAAAGCATGAGCAGCCAATTCGGCATGGTCGGCCTCGGCGTGATGGGCGCCAACCTCGCGCTCAACGTCGCGGACCACGGCTTCACCGTCGCCGTCTGGAATCGCGAATGGGAGAAGGCCGAGAAGTTCTGCAAGGACAATCCGGACAAGCAGCTCACCGCGAAACGCGAGCTGGCCGACTTCGTGGCCGAGCTCGAGCGCCCGCGCCGGATCATGCTGATGATCAAGGCCGGCGCGCCGGTCGACGAGATGCTCGACAAGCTGATCCCGCTGCTCGAGGAAGGCGACGTCGTCATCGACGGCGGCAACTCGTGGTTCAAAGACACGCAGCTTCGCGCGAAGCGGCTCATCGACAGGAAACTGCACTTCGTCGGCGCGGGCGTCTCCGGCGGTGAGGAGGGCGCGCGTTTCGGCCCGTCGCTGATGCCGGGCGGCACGCGCGAGTCGTGGGCCACGATGCAGGAGATCTTCAACGCCATCGCCGCGAAGAGCGACTCCGGCCCGTGCGTGACGTACTGCGGCCCCGACGGCGCCGGCCACTTCGTGAAGATGGTGCACAACGGCATCGAGTACGGCGACATGCAGCTCATCGCCGAGGCTTACGACGTGCTGCGGCGGGGGCTGGGGTGCGGCGCGGACGAGCTGGCGGAGATTTTCGACACCTGGAACAAGGGTCCGCTGCAGTCGTTCCTCATCGAGATCACCGCGAAGATCTTCAAAGTGCGCGATGGCGAAACCGGCGCGCCGCTCGTCGACAAGGTCCTCGACAAGGCCGGGCAGAAGGGCACCGGCAAGTGGACCGCGCAGGTCGCCCTCGACCTCGGCGTCCCCATCCCGACCATCGGCGCGGCCATCGACGCGCGCGTGCTCTCTTCGATGAAAGACGAGCGCGTGGCCGCGTCACAGGTCCTGAAGCCGCAACTCCCGCCGCGCGGCGACGCCCAGCGCCGGCAGCTCATCGACGACGTGCACAACGCGCTCTACGCCGCCAAAGTCTGCTCGTACGCGCAGGGCTTCGCGCTGATGCAGGCCGGCTCGCGCGAGTGGAAGTGGGACATCGACATGCGTGAGACGGCGCGCATCTGGAAGGCCGGCTGCATCATCCGGGCGCGCTTCCTCGACTCGATCATGCGCGCCTTCGAGCGCCGCGCCGACCTGCCCAACCTCCTGCTCGACGACGCCTTCCGCGCGGACCTCGAGAACGGGCAGGCGCAGTGGCGCCGCGCCATCCGCGTCGCGCAGGACCACGGCATCCCTGTGCCGGCGTTCTCCGCGTCGCTCGCGTATTTCGACAGCTATCGCACCGCCGACCTGCCGCAGAACCTGACCCAGGCCCAGCGCGACTTCTTCGGCGCGCACACCTATCAGCGAAACGACCGGGGCCCGGAGGCCCCGTTCGTCCACACCGATTGGGAGTAGCTATTTCTGTTTCTGGGCGCGCTCTTTCGGGCGCGCCTGCCAGGCTTCGATCCACCCGCGCGCGGCGGCCGTCTCCAGGTTGACGGACCCGTCCGCGTGGTAGGTCCCGTTCTCGATGAGCCGCTTCTTCTGCTCCGCGTTGAGATGCGACGGGAGCGTGTCGGCGGCGTCGCGCGGACGGAACTCGTCGCCGGGACCGATGGCCTCGAAGTCCGCGTAGCCGCGCCGCACGCCGTGCACGATGTACGTGAAGTCGACGTCGCGTGTGGCCTGCACGACGATGCCGTCCAGTGATTCCTGCATCACCGCCACCTGCGCGAAGCCGCCCACCGGCGTGACGTGCACGGTCAGTCCTTCCGGCTCGCTGGTGAGACGGAACGACTCCGGCACCTCGATCACGGCCTTCCCTCCTCGGAATGTTCCGCGCCCGCGAAAGTACGTCCCCGCCTCCGGGCCTTCGAGCGCGACGTAGCGGATGACCTTCGACGCGTCGGTCGGATGCGGGTCGACGAAGGTCTTGGTGCCGGTCGCGCCGAAGTTCCCGACCGAGAGAACACCGTACGACGAGGTGCCGAGGACGCCGTAGTTGCCGACCGTGCCGGTGCTGTCGACCATCGCTCCGATCACGCCGCCGTGGCGGGAGGCCGAGCTGTAGCCGACCACACCGAAGCCGAGGTCCGAGTCGCCGCGTACGCCGGCAGTCTTCGTCGCTACCGTCGTCACCGGGTCCCAGGTGTAGCCCCAGACGCCGGTCGCGTTGTCGTAGGCGCTGTCGGTGACTCCGACCACTCCGTGCGAGACGCCCTGCGGCACGTAGCCATACACACCCGCCGAATTGTTCGTAGCGCCCGTGCTGTACAGCATGCCCATCACTCCGTAGGCCGTAGTCGTGAAGGCGCGGTTCACGCCGACGACGGCGCCACTGTCGTTGATGGTCGCGTCGACGACGAGGTTCTTGTTCGGGTTCATCGGATCGCTGCCGTCGTGAAAGTAGCCGTTGACGTCGAGGAGGATGTGCGTGCTGGCGCTGGCGTAGACGCTGACGGCGCCCGAGAGCGCGCCGGAGACCACGGCGTTCGACACCGTCCAGCCGCTGCCGAAGTTGACCGTCGCCACCGGCGGCGGCGTGCTGCCCAACGGATAGACGGTGACGTGGCCGGAGCTGCTGTAACTGAGGGCCGTGACGTTCAGCGAATACGACGCCGCCTCAGGGATGCCGGTGCACGGTCCGTTCTTGATGACGTAGTGCCGGACCGTGCCGGCGGTGAACGCCGGGCCGCCGAACGCGCCGGTCGCCAGCCGGGTGTCGACCACGCGGCACGGCGTCACGGCCACGAACACGGAGCCGCCGTTGACGTCGCCGTGCGTCGACACCTTTCCGCTGGAAGGCACGGCCCAGTTCTTCAGCGGAACGTCCTGAGCGAAGAGAGAAAGAGAGAGAAACAGCGCAACTGCTGCCGGGGCGAAACGATTCATGCGAATCCTCCTTCCCTCATGGTGCATCGAGGGGCAGGAGCGTTTCACTCAAAGCCG
>DASVSV010000567.1:0-15362 GCA_036387915.1 Thermoanaerobaculia bacterium | reverse complement strand
CTCGGGTTGGAGGTTGGGGTTATGTGGCGATGGGTTACCCGCGGCCTGGTTCTCTCCCTGGTGACGCTGTTCGCGTCCGCGCTGCTCGCGCAGACGTTCGACTTCACCGGCGCTGTCGATTCTCCGGATCCTGAACGGCCTCAGTCGGGCCTGGTTCTGGTGCAGGGTTGGGTGCTCAGCCCGATCATCGTCAACCGCATCGAGCTCTGGGTCGACGACACCAAACAGCACAACGCGATCATGTTCCTGCCCCGGATCGACATCGAGCGGGCGTATCCGGACTGGCCGGGCATCCATAACGCCCGCCCGGGATTCGTGACCGGGTTCATGGCCAACCGCTTCAGCAACGGTCCGCACACGGTCGAGATCCGCGTCGTCACGGTGGACGGCATCGTGCACGGCCTCGGGCGGCGCACGATCAACATCAACAACTCGATCAACCAGGCGCCGTTCGGCTTTATGGACATCCCGGACGGCAGCGGCGTCTACAACGTCTCGGGCGCGTTCCCAGTCTCTGGCTGGGCTGCGGACACGGACGGCATGCAGCGCATCGAGATCCTGCTCGACAACCAGATCGTGCAGGGCGGCGTCTACGGCGATCCCCGTCCGGACGTCGGCGCGACGTTCCCCGACTTCACGGGGGCGATGTTCAGCGGCTGGATCTCGAACATCGACACGACGCGCTACCAGAACGGCATCCACACGCTGACCGTGCGCGCCATCGACCGCGCGGGTATGGAGAACACGATCGGGCACCGCACGGTGCAGATCATCAACAACGACAACTTCCTGCGGCCGTTCGGCTACCTCGACGAGCCGCAGCGCGACGCGGTGCTGTTCGGCACCGGTTGCGACGGCGACGACGATCCGCCGCCGGTCTCCCCGCCGATCCGTCCGGAAGCGCACCTGAGCACCGTCCGCGGCTGGGCGCTGGACCTCGGCACGCGCGGCGGCACGGGTCGCGTCGCGTACGCGGAACTGCTGATCGACGGCGTGCGCTGGCTCTCGACCGACGACTGCGGCGTGGTCGGCGGCCGCTTCTCGAACTGCTACGGCGTGCCCCGTTATGACGTGGCCCGTTACTACCCGACCTTCGAAGACTCGCCGCGCGCGGGCTTCATCTTCACGCTCGACGTCGGGGCGCTGATGACTCTCGGCGTGCGTCCGGGCAATCACAACATGAAGGTGCGCGTCGGCGACGTGGAACAGACGTTCGCCGAACTGCCGAACCGCGACGGCATCCCGGTCTGGTTCCAGTGCGTGGCCGACACCACGAACTTCTCGGGCTACGGCTTCATCGAGTACCCGACCACCTTCGACTACGTCAGCGGCGACGTGCTGTTCCGCGGCTGGGCCTTCGGCGACAACAGCAACGTGACTTCGGTGCAGGTCATCGTCGACGGCACGTTCGTCGGCCTGGCGCAGTACGGCTATCCGAGGCCCGACGTCGCCGACCAGTACCCGGGGAACGAGATCGGGGCGCGCAATTCCGGCTGGGCGTTCAACATGGACACGCGCAAGCTGACCAACTCCCGCCACCGCCTCACCGTCCGTGCGACCACGGCCAACGGCGAGGGCTGGGAGATCGGCTCCGTCGACTTCTACGTGACCAACGGAACCCCGCAGCCGTAATCGACTCCCGCTCTCTGAACTAAAAAAGCCCGGCTCGCGCCGGGCTTTTTTTGGAGTGCGGTGGCCTGGCCACCGCTTTCATATTCGGGTGCCTCGTGCCGAGACGTACCCGAATGCGAAGCCGTCGCACTCCACCGCTTTCGTGTACGCGCGGCTGCTGCCGTGACGCACCCGAATTCGAAAGCGGCGGCTCGGGCCGCCGCACTCCATAGAGCAACGCTTTTTTATGGAGTGCGGTGGCGTGGCCACCGCTTTCATATTCGGGTGGCTCGCGCCGTGACGTTGCCGAATACGAAGCCGTCGCACTCCACCGCTTTCGTGTGCGCGCGGCTGCTGCCGTGCCGCACGCCAATTCGAAAGCGGCGGCAACGGCCGCCGCACTCCATATAGAACCGCGCGCCGCACTCCTAGAAGAGCTTGAGGAACACGACGTTGGCGACGAAGCCGTCCTGGGCGTTGCGGCCGATGGACTTGCCGATGTCGAGGCGGACCAGCGTGCCGTAGGGGCCGACCGTCTGTCCGGCCAGGCCGAGGCCCTGGAAGGGCTCGCGGGCGAAGCCGGCGTTCGTGTCGTCGATCAGCGCGTGGTCGTAGAACAGCTCCATGCGGAACTGCTGCGAGAAGACGAAGCCGTATGACAGGTGGCCGATGATGGCCTTCTCCGCGCGCACGGAGCCCGACTTGATGCCGTGCACGCGCTGCGTGCCGAAGAAGCCGAGCTCGTACTTCGAGAAGCGGTCGAGGCGCGAGCCGGAGAGGTAATTCAGGTCGACGCCGATGCGCTGAAACTTCGGCAGGAAGAAGCTCTTCCCGATCGAGCCGCCGTAGCGCATGTACGTCTTCTGATCCGCGCTGTAATCACCGCTGTAGCCCCACGGCTCCCACTCCGAGCGGCGGCTGTAATCGTAGAACGACGTCAACGTGTAGCCCTTGCGCGTGTAGCTGAAGTTCACGCCTGGACTGACCGTGAACCCATCCGACGGCACCGCGAAATCGGCCGCCGTGTCCTCGGCGCGCTGATACGTCGCGCTCGAGAGTCCGAGGGAGAAATCGATCTTGCCGAAGTTGAAGATCGGATGGCCGGCGCGGAGCGTCAGTCCGATGGGAACGTTCTTGACCGTCTCCTCGAGCCGCTCTTCGATCTCGCCGTCTTCATTGACGCGGTACATCGTGTTCGACACCGGCACCGCGATCCCGAAAAAGTCCGCGCCGACGTTGGTGCGCGTGCCGCCGACGTTCGGATGCGTCGCGTTCGCGGCGATGACCAAGCCCGCGAAGAAGACGTTCGTCTGGATGCCTTTGTTGAACAGGTTGAAGTTGAAGTAGTTGATGCCGCCCAGCGGCACGACCGGGAACTCGAGGCCGGCGTCGTGATGCACGCCGCCGAGCATGAAGAGCTGCGAGCTGTCGAAGCCTTCCTTCACCACGCGCTCGCCGCTGCCGGTCCGCTCGAGGTATCGCAGGCCCTCGTCGGTCTCACGGACCATGCGCGCGTCGGATGCGGAGGCCGAGGCCAGCATCGCCGCGTACTCCTGCGGATCGAGACGGAAGTCGGTGAACGTCGTCGCGCGTTGCACCACGTTCGCGCGGCCGGCCGCGGAGATGACCTGCTGCGCGTCGACGACGTAGGGGAGCCAGATCAGCGAGCGCGGATCGGCTTTGGCGACGTCGGCCGCGGTCAGCGGCGCTTTCGTGTCGCGCGCGAACGCGATGAAATCGACGCGCTCCTCGTTCGACAGGATCTCGCCGGAGAGGTTGAGCTGCACCATCGAGATGCGCACGCGCGCCCACGTCTTCGAGTCGATGAAGACCGTGCCGCGATAGAGCGGCAGCTCGGCGGGCGCATTCGGCGGCGGTGAGAAGCGCACCTCGTAGACGCGGTAGCCGAGGAGGTCGGTCATGCGCACCAGCTCGTAGCGGTATTCGTTGGAGAGATGGATGTCGAGCGGGAGCTGCGTGACTTTTTCGGGCTGGATGAGCGGCAATTCGGGGATGCGCCCGTACTTCCACTTCACACCGTTGATGAAGAAGTCCTGCCAGACCCAGTCGGCGCGGCCGTTCGGATCGGAGAAGTAGTCGCCGGAGATGGCCGCCTCGAGCGCTTCCGCGCCGCCGCCGATCTCGAAGCGCAGCTTGGTGGTGTTGCGCGCGACGTAACGCGGCTGCACCGTCTCCTGGAACGCGTCGTACGCCTGATGATTGCGGATGATCTCTTCAACGGTGATCCCGCGCTCGGTGGCGATGTCCAGCGTCTCGCGGACCGCGCTCTTGTCCGTTTTTTGCGTGTAATCGACGATGACCGCGTATGCGTCTTTGGCGGGCGGCGTGCCGACGAGCAGGCGTCCGCCGCGCATGCCGGTGTCGGTGATGGCCTGCTCGCCCGCGGCGTCGATGCGGCGCGGTTTCGTGTAGCGATCGGCGGGAAGCGAGAGGATCGACGACGCGGCCACGTCGCCGCGCGCAATCAGCAGCGTGCGCAGGTCTTCGCCGCGCACGAACGTCAGCACCGGCATCTCGACGGTCGCGCCTTTGGCGTCGAGCACCGGCACGTTGGCCGTCGAGTCGTACGCCCAGTCGCTGGTCATGGTGTTGTTGAACTGCGCGAGCGAGGCGGCGTTCAGGGTGCCGGTCGCATACGCGCGCACCGCGCCGGATGCGAATGTGCGCGCGAGGTCGTAGAGCGGGTTCGGCGACTCGACCGGCACGACGGCGAAGACTTTCTTCGACGGATCGCGCTCGGCCAGGAGCGCGAACGCGGCCTCGACGTCCTTCGCGTCCGCGACGATCGCGTCGACGTACGTGTTCGCGCCGGCGTCGAAGAGCGCCGGCAGCGTGGCGTCGTAGCCCGCCAGAATGCGCGTGGCGATGGCCTGTCCCTGCGCCGAAACGGCCAGGCGTTTGATCGCGTAGGCGGCGAGGGTCGCGTCCGTGGTCCGCAGCGAGACGCCGAGGGAGTCGAGCGGGCCGCGGGTGCGGGCCCAGTCGAGGATCTGACTGGTCTTGGTCTCCACCTCCGCGATGTCGGCGGCCGTGTAGTCGATGAGGATGGACGCGCGCGAGGGCTCGGCCGGCGTGAAGGCAGGGTACGTCTGCTCGTCGAGGCGGAAGAACGCCGGCACGCCCGCGGCCTCGCTCCCGGCCACGCCGACGCAGAGCGTGCACTCGGCGGCCTGGGCGGGAAATTGCAGAACGAAGGCAACGGCGACGAAGACGCCAATCAAATACTTTCTCATAGTTCGCGGACCTGTTAGACGGCGTCCTCAACGCCACGCAGACGGTCGAAATTGCCAGCCAAAGGCACCCTTTTCCTGAACCGTAACTCCGGAGCGAAACTGCCTCCGGCGGAGATGGATGCGCTTCGCGAAGCCGCGGCGGCGGCGGACATCGAGATCGTCGAGCTCTCCGGGGACACTGATTGTCCGCGCGAGATCCGCGAGCGCGTGAGTCGCGGGACGCGTCTCTTCCTGGCCGGCGGCGGAGACGGCACCATCCATCACGTGCTGCAGGCGCTCGTGAACACCGACACCGTCCTGGCCGTCCTCCCCCTCGGCACCTACAACCACTTCGCGCGCGACCTCGGCATCCCGCTGGACTGGCGGGAGGCGCTGGAGGTCGCGTTGTCCGGCCAGTCGCGGCAGGTCGACACGGCGCGCGTCAACGACCGCTTCTTCGTCAACAACCTCTCCATCGGCCTCTATCCGGAGCTCGTCGCCAGACGCGAAGAACGCGGCCGCGACTACCCGCGCTGGAGAGCGCGGCTCTTCGCGTTCTACTCCACGCTGCGCAAGTATCCGCACGTGACGGCGGCCGTGGAGACCGAGCACCGGCGCGAAGTGATCCGGACGCACGTGTTCATGGTCTCGAACAACCAGTACGACCTCGAGCGCGTCGGGATCGAGGCGCCGCGTACGACGCTGACCGAGGGGCGTCTGTCCGTCTACTGGCTCGGTCATACGTCGCGGTGGCGGCTGACGAGATTCGTCGCCCGTTACGCCGCGGGGCGGGTGCGCACGATCCCGGGATTCCGTTCCTTCCAGACCCAGAGCATGCGGGTGCAGACCTCGCGTCCGCGATTGAAGGTCGGGATCGATGGCGAGCTCTTCACGCTCGACACGCCGCTGGTGATCACCGCCGTGCCGCGGAGCCTGCTGGTGCGGGTGCCGCAGCAGGAAAAATCAGCGGGTGGACCGGAATAATTGGCGGTGTTACCATTCGCCTTCGCCGGATTCGGCTTTCTGAACACGGTGGACCAATATTCCGAACCTGCCGCTTCGGATTCAAGATCTAACTAGTTGATTCATATCGGCTTACGTTCTTGGAACGGGCGGCCCGGATCTCGCTCCAGCATTGACTCACTCAGCTTCAGGGGTTCTGTTCGCAGCACAGTGTTTCGTTCGTTTCAGCAGTAGCAGTAATGATCAATTCA
Organism: Thermoanaerobaculia bacterium; assembly: GCA_036387915.1. Taxonomy (GTDB): domain Bacteria; phylum Acidobacteriota; class Thermoanaerobaculia; order Gp7-AA8; family Gp7-AA8; genus QHVT01. The sequence goes on along the minus strand of DASVSV010000567.1, from coordinate 9,304 downwards.
GGAGGATTAGGATGATTCGACGATTTACGATGGTCTGCCTGATCGTGGCGCTGGCCCTCACGGGTAGCGTTTTCGCTCAGGGTTCACAGACCGCCAACATCACCGGTACGGTGACCGGTCCGGACGGCACGCCGCTGCCGGGCGTCACTGTCACCGCCACCTCGCCCGTCATGATCGGCGAGCGCTCGGCCGTTTCGACCGAGTCGGGCGAGTACGTGCTCCGTGGCCTCACGCCCGGAACCTACACCGTCCGTTTCAACCTCGAAGGCATGCAGGTCGTTGAGCGGCAGGTCGTGGCGCCCCTCGGCGGCACCGCCCGCGTCGACAGCGCCATGCGTCTGACGGGCACCGCGGAGACGATCACCGTCACCGCCGACGCCCCGACGGCCCTCGAGACCGTGACCGTCGGCACCAACGTGACCGACGAGACCGTGCAGGGACTGCCGGTCATCCGCACCCCGGTAGGCATCGCGTCGCTGTCGGGCGCGGTCGTCGACGGTGGCGCCGGCCTCGGCGCCCGTACGGCAGTCGCCGGCCAGCTGTCCATCAGCGGTGCAATGGCCAACGACAACGCCATGCTGGTCAACGGCGTCAACGTTCAGGACCCGATCTTCGGTACGGTCAACAACCTCTTCATCGAGGAAGCGATCCTCGAGACGCAGGTTCTGACCTCGGGCATCTCGGCCGAGTACGGCCACTTCACCGGCGGCGTTCTGAACGCCATCACGAAGTCGGGTGGTAACGACTTCTCCGGTTCGCTGCGCGGCGACTTCACCAAGCCGGAATGGCGCGACGAGAACCCGTATGAAGAGGGTTTCCGCGGCGTCAACGCCATCACGGGCGCCCCGATCGCCACGGGCACCCCGGTCACGCGCACCGGTGCTGTCAGCGAGGTCTACACGGCCACGCTCGGCGGTCCGATCATGCGCGACCGTCTCTGGTTCTTCGCCGCCGTCCGCGACGAAGAGAACACCAACCCCGCTTCGACGCCGTTCTCGGGCAACGTCGCCCGCGTGGTCTCGAACCGCCGCATGGAAGGCAAGCTGACGGGCAACATCACGTCGAACCACAGCCTCCAGGCGTCGTACATCGAGAACCCGGTCGAAGCGACCCACGAAGTCCAGGTCGCCCCGCTGACGCTCGACGCGATCGGCCTCAACTCCGTTCGCGAGAACGACGGCACGACCTTCAGCTACAACGGCGTGCTCACGAACAACCTCTTCGCTGAAGCGCGTTACTCCGAGAAGACCTTCGGTTTCCGCGGTCTCGGCGGTACGGGTCAGGCGCTCAACGAGAGCCCGATCCGCAACGTTTCCACCTCGTTGTTCCCCGGCACGACCGTGGGTACTTTCAACGCTCCGTACTTTGACGCCACCGATCCGGAAGACCGCAACAACGAGACGCTCTTCGGCGCGTTGTCGTACTTCCTGACCACCGGTCTCGGCAGCCATGACATCAAGGGCGGCGTCGAGCGCGAAAGCATCATCCGCACCGGCGGCAACAGCCAGACCTCGACCGACTACGTTTACTACACCGGCTACGCCACTTCGGCTCCCGGCGTCCCGGTGATCGAGAACGGCCGTCTGGTGCCGGTCTTCGTCCCCGACAACTCGAAGATCGGCTGGTGGGTCGCCACCCGCGGCGCAGAGCTCGACATCACCACCGACACGTTCTTCATCAACGATCGCTGGGACGTCAACCCGCGCCTCTCGCTGAGCCTCGGCCTGCGCCACGAGATGGTCACGTCCGAAGCCACCGGCGGCATCAACGCCGTCGACACCACCACCACCGTTCCCCGCCTCGGCGCTTCGTTCGACCCGCTGGCGAACGGCCGCTTCAAGTTCGACGTCACGTACGCCCACTACGCTGGCCGCTACAACCCGTCGGTTCTCGGCCGTAACAGCCCGGTCGGCAACCCGGCCCTGCTCTACGGTTACTACAACGGCCCGGCCGGCCAGGGCCGCAATTTCGCGGCTGGTTTCGATCCGGCCAACTACGTCTTCTATTACGCCTCCGTTCCGACTGGCAATCAGTTCGTCGCAGAGGGTCTCTCCTCGCCGATCAACAAAGAGTTCTCCGTCGCCGCTGGTATGGCGCTGCCGCGTGGCGGCTGGTCGAAGCTTTCGTTCGTCCAGCGCGACCTGACCAACGTCATCGAAGACTTCATCACCATCGATCAGGGCTGCTCGCAGATCGTCTTCGAGGGTGTCAACGCCGGTTGCTTCGACAACGTCACGCTCGGAAACTCCGACATTCCTGTCCGCGAGTACCAGGCCCTGCAGCTCCAGGCCAACTACGGTCTGATGCGCAACTGGACGATCGAGGGCAACTACACTCGCCAGCTCAAGAACCACGGCAACTACGAAGGTGAAGCCGGACAGTCCATCGTCCAGTCGCCGCTCGGCAACCGCCCGGAGATTCAGTCGCCGCGCGAGAACCCGTACGGCCGCCTCAACCTCTATCAGCGCGATCGCGCGCGTGTCTGGACCACCTACGACCTCGGCCTCGGCCGCGCCGGCAATCTGACCGCTGGTCTCATCTGGCGCTATGACTCGCCGCAGGTCTTCAGCTACGCCGTCACCGGCGTGGCCCGTACGACGCAGCAGCGCGCGCTCAACCCCGGCTACAAGGCCCTGCCGACGCAGACCGTCTTCTTCGGCGAGCGCGGCGCGGGTACGTTCGGCGAGGCCACCTCGCTGTTCGACGTCTCGCTCAGCTACGGCCTGCCGATCTTCCGCAGCATCGAGCCGTGGATCAAGTTCGACGTCCGCAACGCTCTGAACGACATGACGCAGACCTTCGGTACGACGTCCGTCACGGCGGTCACCGCTGCCAACGGCGGCACGTTCGACGCGCTCGGCCTGCCGAACTCGTTCACGCCGGCCGCGACGTTCGGCGCTCCGCGCAGCTCGAACGACTACGTCATCCCCCGCGAGTACTTCATCTCCGCGGGTATCCGCTTCTAAACCACGCTTCAACGGCAGTAGGGCGGGGCGGCTTCGGCCGCCCCGCTTTTTTTTTGCGCGTTTCGTGTCCGGAGGCCGGTCCGCCGCCACGATAGAATCCCCGCCGTGTCTGGCTCCCGATCCTCCCGTGCGCTCCAGCTCTGTCTCGCGCTGGCGCTCCTCGTCAACGGCTGCCGCAACGAGACCCGCACCGCCTCGTCCGGCAAAGCGCCGATCATCCTCATCTCCATCGACACACTTCGCGCCGACCGCCTGCCGCTCTACGGATACAAAGGTGTCGAGACGCCGTCCATGGCCCGTCTGGCCGGCGACGGCATCGTCTTCGACAACGCCTACTCGCACGTGCCGCTCACGCTGCCGTCGCACGCGACCATGCTCACCGGCCGCCTGCCGTACGACAACGGCGTGCGCAGCAACATCGGCTATCGCGTCTCGGCTGATGGTCCCAAGCTGCCGCAGCTCCTCAAAGCGCGCGGCTATGCGACCGGCGGCGCGATCTCCGCGTACGTGCTGCGTGCCGACACCGGCATCGGTCCTCTCTTCGACTTCTACGACGACTCGCTCGAGGTCTACGAAGCCGCGACTCTCGGCGCATTGCAACGCAACGGCGACGACACGGCCCGGGCCGCCCTGGGCTGGGTGGACAAAGTCCGCGAGCAGCCTTTCTTTCTCTTCCTTCATCTCTTCGAGCCGCATACGCCGTACGAGCCGGCGCCGGCACTGCGCGCGCGCTACGCCGATCCGTATGACGGCGAGATCGCGACCGTCGACGCGATCCTCGGACGCTTCTTCGCCGAGCTCGAAAAGCGCGGCCTCTACGACGACGCGCTGATCGTGCTCACGTCCGATCACGGCGAGGGACTCGGCGATCACGGCGAAGCGGAGCACGGCGTGCTGCTGTACCGCGAGTCGCTGCACGTGCCGCTCATCGTGAAGCTTCCGGGCAAGCGGCTGGCGGGCAAACGGGTCGCCGCACCCGCGCAGCTCGTCGATCTCTTCCCGACCATCGCCGCCGCCGCGGGCGCGGAGATCCCGCAGGGACTGCCGGGCATGTCGCTCGTCGACCTCGCCGAAGGTCGCGGCGGCGCTGACCGCGCGATCTACAGCGAGACGCTCTATCCGCGTCTGCACCTCGGCTGGAGCGAGCTGCGCTCGCTCACCGACGCGAAGCATCACTACATCGAGAGTCCCGAGCCCGAGCTCTTCGACGTCGTCGCCGATCCGCGCGAGAAGACGAACCTGCGCGACGAACGGCGCCGCGAGTCATTCGCGCTCGCCGGCGCGCTAAAGCCCGTTCCGCTGAACCTCGTCGCACCGGCCAGCGGCGATCCCGAAGAGCGTGCGCGGCTGGCGGCGCTCGGCTATCTCTCCGGCGCGTCGAGCACCGCCTCCGGCCCGCTGCGCAATCCGCGCGATCACATCAAAGTCCTCGCGCGGGTGCAGGAGACCTTTCAGCTCAATCAACAGGGGCGATACGCGGAGAGTGTCGAGCTTTGCCGCGCCATCCTGCGCGACTATCCCGATCTCGTCGACGTCTACAGTCAGCTGGCCGGCAATCTCCGCCGTCTGGGCCGTCTCGACGAAGCGTTGAAGGCGTATCACGAAGCGGTGCGCCGTTCGCCGCAGCTCGTCGACTCGGTGGCCATCGAGATCGCGAAGCTCGAGCTCGACCTCGGTCATCTCAAGGAAGCCGAGCTCAATGCGAAGCAGGCCATGAAGCTCAATCCCGCCGAGGCCCATCTGCTGCTGGCCGCGGTCGCGGCGGAGCGCGGCGACTGGGCCGGCGCCGAGCGCGAAGGGCGGCTCGCGCTCGACAACGAACAACGTCCGCGCGTGCCGGCGCTCGTCCTCCTTGCGAAGGTGCTCGTGCAGCAGGGGAGGCTCGAGGAGGCACTGGCCACCGCCGATCGCGCCGCGGCGCGTGTCCGCGAAGAGGGCGCGCCGGGCGTGGCCACGCTGGCCTCGACGCGCGGCGACATCCTCGCGCGCATGGGACGCAAGGAGGAAGCCGAGGCCGCTTTCCGCGAGGAGATTCGCACGTTCCCGGCGACCACCGACGCTTACACGCGTCTGGCCATCCTCCTCGCCTCCGAGCGCCGCTTCAGCGAGATCGAGCCGACGCTGGAAGCGATGGTCCAGGCGTCACCACGGCCCGTGACGTACGGCCTCGCCGCACAGGCCATGGCCGATCTGGGCAACACCGAGCGCGCACGCTTTTTTCAAGCCCGCGGGGAGCGGCTTGCCGCGCAACTGCGGCAACGAAAACCACCGACGAGTTAGCTTTGGAAGCAACGTCAGCCTGCACCTGTTCGAACACGACGCAACCTTCTTAGGGAGAAAAAACATGAGAAAGATCACGATCGGTTTCGCGGCCGTCGTCATGATGGCGGGCAGTGCCTTCGCGCAGCTTTCGTCCGAGAACGCGAAGTGGGGCGACACCGCGGTGAAGCACCTGATGACGAAGGAAGACGTGAAAGCGTGGAAGGCGCTCAAGTCGGACGCCGAGGCGAAGAAGTTCATCGACCTCTTCTGGGCCCGCCGCGACCCGACGCCTGATACCGCGCGCAACGAATTCAAGGAAGAATTCGATCTCCGCGTCGGCCTCGCCGACCGCAACTTCACCACCACCAAGACCAGGGGCTCGATGTCCGATCGCGGGAAAGCGGCGATCCTCCTCGGCAACGCGTTCACGGTCACGAACCAGGGCGGAACGGGCCGTGCCGCGAGCAATGCGCCGACCAATCCGGGTGGCGGTGGCGCGGACGTCTCCGTCGGCGCCGTGCGCGGTGCGCGGCCGATGATCGTCTGGACCTACGCGTCCGACAAGAAGCCGAAGTTCATCGACCGGAAAGATTTCCAGATCATGTTCTCGGACGAGCGCGGCGGCGGCGAGTACGAATTCGCCATCACCCCCCGCTCCAATCCGGAGACGTTCTTCAGTCAGGCCGTGAAGGCGTACCTCGTGCGCCCCGAGCTGACCGAAGTGCCGACGTACGCCGACGCCGCCGGACCAGTGGGCGGCTCGACCGCGCCGGCCGTGGCCACGCGCAACACCACCTTCCGCGACTCGTCGCTCAAGGCGGCCATCGACGCCCTCCGCGCGGAGAAGAAGATGCGCATGGGACCCGCGCACCTCACCTGGGGCGAGTTCGTCACTCCGACCGGCGAGGGCTTCGTCCCTGTCTCGCTGTACGTTCCGGCGACCGCGAACATCCCTGCCGGTACGAAGATGACGTTCTTCGGCCTGATCCAGAACGCGGCCGGCGACGTCGTCGAAGTCCTCGAAGAGGATGCGACGCTGGCCGCCTCGCACAAGGACTCGTACTTTGACAAGTCATTGAACCTCGCGCCGGGCAAGTACAACGCGACGTTCGGCCTGGCCGCGAATGGCAAGCCGGTCTCGATCGCCAGCGCCGAGATGGCCATCACCGGACTCAATCCCACCGACGCCGCGGTCTCGGACCTCATCCTGTCCAACAACGCCTATCCGCTGCCGGCGGCGCAGAAGCTCACCGACCCGTACGCGTTCGGCGGCCTCAAAGTCGTGCCGAAGGGCGACGCGATCTTCTCCACCGCCGACGACTTCACCTACTTCTTCGAAGTGCGCAATCCGGGCGTGGACGAAGCGGGCGCGCCGAAGCTGCGCATGAAGCTCGACATCACCGGCACGCCGGCCGACGGCGGCAAGGCCGTGAATATGGCCTTCCCGATGTCCGAGGTTGTGGCGGAGCCGCTCAAGGGCGTCAAAGGCCACTATGGCGTGATTCAGGCATTCTCCCTCGCCGACTTCAAACCGGGGCAGTACAAGATGAAGATGCGCGTGGTCGACTCGGTGCTCAAGAAGAATTACGACTTCGAGCGGCAGTTCACCATCACCAAGGCCCCTTGATGTTTCGGCAGTCGTCGCGAAATGGGTGGGATATTCGATACGGTCGTCGACCCTGACGTACAGGCGCTGCTCCGCAGGGAGCAGCGCCTGCTCGTCGAACTGCGCGAGACCCTCGAGCGCGAGCAGGCCGACGAACGGCGCCGCGTCGACGAGCTCCTGGCCACCCTCGAAGATCTCTTCACCATCGTCATCGTCGGCGAGTTCAACGCCGGCAAGTCCTCCCTGATCAACGCGCTCTTCGGCGCGCGCCTGCGCGTGGAAGGACCGATCCCCGTCGACGACGTCGTCTCCGTGCTGCGCCACGCCGACCAGGCTTCGCAGCGGAAGATCTCCGACTACGTCATCGAGCAGTTCTATCCGATCGACTTCCTCCGCAACATCACTCTCGTCGACACGCCCGGCACGAACTCCATCGTGCAGCGGCATCAGGAGATCACCGAGGATTACATCCCGCGCGCGGACCTGATCCTCTTCGTGACCTCCATCGACCGGCCGCTCTCCGAGTCGGAGCGGCGCTTCCTCGAGTACATCCGCGAGTGGGGGAAGAAAGTCGTCTTCGTGCTGAACAAGATCGACACGAAGTCGGAGTCGGAGATCGCGCAGGTGCTCGCGTACCTGACCACCAACGTGCACGCGATCTTCGGTTTCGATCCCGTCATTCATCCTGTCGCGGCGAAGCTCGCGCTGGAGTCGAAGCTCGGCAACGCCACTCCGCGCGACTGGACGCGCAGCCGCTTCGAGGCGCTGGAGGATTACGTCTTCCAGGTGCTGTCGGAGAAAGAGCGCGTGCGCATCAAGCTCACCGCGCCGCTGGAGACGATCCTCAGCCTGTCGAAGAAGCAGTTCCGTATGATCGAGTCGCGCCGCGAGGTGCTGGCCGCGGACAAGGCCCGCATCGACTCGATCAACGATCAGCTCGAGCGGGCCCGCGCCGATCTGATCTCGAACTTCAAGCAGTTCGTGGTGCGCATCGACAACCTGCTCATGGACCTCGAGCGCCGCGGCCTCGACTTCCTCGACCGCTACGTACGCATCCAGCACGTGATGATGCTGCGCGACGCGTCACGCTTCCGCGAGGAGTTCGAGCGGCAGGTGTTCCAGGGCTGGAAGGGGAGCATCGACACGACCATCCAGGAGGCCGTGGACTGGCTGGTCAAGGAGAACATGAAGCTCTGGGGCGGCACCGTCGACGCGTTTCACCGCCGTGCGGAGCAGGACGCGAAGAACGACGACGTGATCGGCCGCGTCGGCCGCGAGTTCGCCTACAACCGCGAGGAGGTCTACTCGCGCATCCGCCGCAACGCCGAGCAGCGCCTGTCCTCCTACGACGTGAACGTGGAGTCGCGCCGCATCATCGACAACGCCATGCGCGCCGTCCTCCACTCCTTCGGCCTCGGCGCCGGCGCCCTCGGCCTCGGCTACCTCCTCACGACCGCCGTCTCCAGCACCGCCGTCGACGTCACCGGCCTCACCGCCGCCACGATGCTGCTGGTCACCAGCTTCCTGATCCTCCCGTACAAGCGCACCAAAGCGAAGGAAGAGTTCAAGCGCCGCATCGAAGAAATGCGCAACCAGCTCCAGGAATCGCTCGACCGCGAGTCGGCCACCGAGATCGACCGCATGCTCCGCAGCATCACCTCCGCCTTCGAGCCCTACCAGCGCTTCCACGCCGCCGAGTCCGAAAAAATCGAAAAGTTCGCCGCGAAGCTCACGCACATCGAATTCGAGGCGAACGACATCCTGCGCAACGCGGGCGTGCTCGCCGGCTGAGTTGTGGAGCGCCGGCTGTACGCGCAGGCGTCTCGCCTGCGCTCCCCGGGGGACGGCGGCGCTCCTCGCGCATATAATCCCCGCCCTTATGGTTCGGATCAAAGACCTCCCGAAGCACGTTGGCGAGAAGGTCACCGTCAGCGGGTGGCTGTACAACAAGCGCACTTCCGGCAAGCTGCAGTTCCCGATCGTGCGCGATGGCAGTGGCTATCTGCAGTGCGTCGTCTTCAAGAAGGAAGTCGACGAGCAGACGTGGAACGGTGTCGACCAGGTCACGCAGGAATCGTCGGTGCGCGTCACCGGCACCGTGCGCGAAGAGCCGCGCGCGCCGGGCGGCGTCGAGCTGGGTGTCGAGTCCTTCGAGATCGTGCAGCTCACGCACGAATACCCGATCACGCCGAAAGAGCACGGCACCGCGTTCCTGATGGACCTGCGTCATCTCTGGATGCGCTCGTCCAAACAGCACGCCGTCCTGCGCGTGCGCAACGAGATCGAGAAGTCGATCCGCGATTTCTTCTACGACCGCGACTTCGTCCTGATCGACTCGCCGATCCTCACCGCCAACGCGGCCGAAGGTACGTCCACGCTTTTCGAGACCGACTACTTCGGCGAGAAGGCCTACCTCTCGCAGTCCGGCCAGCTCTACCTCGAGCCCGCGGCCGCGGCGTTCGGCAAGGTC
>DASVSV010000566.1:0-2563 GCA_036387915.1 Thermoanaerobaculia bacterium | reverse complement strand
CCGAATTCGAAAGCGGCGGCCAGGCCGCCGCACTCCATAACTCAGACGCGCTGAAGCTTTGCGAACTTGGCGACGAACTTCTTGGTGCCGTGGCGCTCGAAGTAGACTGACAGTTTGGCGTCGGGGCCGCTGCCTTCCATGGTGAGGATGGTGCCGACGCCGAACATTTCGTGGCGGACGCGCTGGCCGCGCTTGAGCTCCGCCGCCGCCCCCGGCGCCTCGGCCTGCTTGGCCGCGTGAATCGCGCCCGGGTCGAACTGCACCGGCGCGTTCTGGAAGAACGACATCACGCCGTTCACGTTTGTGTTCGGCTTGGGTTGTGGGGCCGGCACCCTGCCGGACGTACCCCCGGCCACTGGCCGGGATGGCGTGCCTGGACCCGGGCGGCGCGGCGCGTACCCGCCGCCCTGGGACCCATATCCGCCACTCTGCGGCCGCCCCCCGGAGATCGGCGCCTCGCGCCAGTTGCCCGAGGAGTAGGACCTGCCGAGACGGACCGCCTCGCGAGCCTCTTCAGGGATCTCGTTGATGAAGGGACTGGGACTCTGCTCGCGGAACTTGCCGTGCACGCGCCGTTCGTACGCATGCATGCAGAACAGCAGCTCGCGCGCGCGGGTCATGCCGACGTAGCAGAGCCGCCGCTCCTCCTCCATGTCCTCGCTGCGGTCGAGTGAATTCGCGTGCGGGAGGATGCCCTCTTCCATCCCGACCAGGAACACCACCTTGAACTCGAGGCCCTTGGCAGCGTGCAGCGTCATCAGCGTGACGCCCTTCTGCGATTCGTAGCGGTCGAGGTCCGACATCAGCGTCAGTGAGTCGAGCCAGTCGGCGAGCGTGGCCTGCGGGTTCTGCTCCGTGTACTCACGGGCGGAGTTGATCAGTTCCTCGAGGTTCTCCATGCGCGACTCGTCCTGCAGGTCGCGCGACTCCTGCAGCATGCGCCGGTAGCCGGTGCGCAGCAGGACGTAGTCGACGAGATCGGGGATCGGGTTCGTGGCCGCGCGCTGCAGGTCGTGGACGATCTCGCGGAACTCGCGGACCGCCTTCGCCGCGCGCGCGGGGAGGAAGGCCAGGTCGCCTTCGATGATCGTCCAGAGCGAGACGTCCTGCGCCGCGGCCTGCTCGGACAGCGTGGTCACGGTCGTGTCACCGATACCACGCGAGGGCACGTTGATCACCCGCTCGGCCGACGGCGTGTCGTGCGGCCGCACGGAGAGGCGGATGAAGGAGAGGATGTCCTTGATCTCGGCGCGCTCGTAGAACTTCACGCCGCCGACCACGGAGTACGGCATGTTCGCGCGCAGCAGCTCTTCTTCGAATGGCCGCGACTGCGCGTTGGTGCGGAAGAGGATCGCGAAATCGGTCAGCTTGTACTTTGACCGCAGCGACGAGATCTTCTCGAGAACGAACTGCGCCTCCTCGCGGTCGTTGCCGCAGGTGACGACCCGCACCGGATCGCCCTTGCCGCCCTGGGTGAAAAGCGTCTTCCCCTTGCGGGCGATGTTGTTCGAGACCACGCCCGTCGCGGCTTCGAGGATGTTGCCGGTGGAGCGGTAGTTCTGCTCCAGCTTGATGATTTTCGCTCCTGGAAAATCGTTCTCGAAATTGAGGATGTTATTGATGTCCGCACCACGGAAACGATAAATGCTCTGATCTTCGTCGCCGACGGCCACGATGTTCCCGGCCTTGCCGGCCAGCAGCTTCACCAGGACGTACTGGGCCTTGTTCGTGTCCTGGTACTCGTCGATGAGCAGGTGCTGGAAGCGCTCGTGTAATTCGTTGCGCACGTCCTCGTGCTGCTCGAGGAGCTGGACGTAATTGCCGATCAGGTCGTCGAAGTCCATGGCGTCGAACTCGCGGAGGCGCTTCTGGTAAAGGCGGTAGATCTCGGCGACGCGCGAGCCGAAGAAGTCGAGGTTGGTCTTCTCGTACTGCACCGGGTTGATGAGCTCGTTCTTCGCGTGGGAGATGCGCGTGAGCACCGAGCGCGGCGGGAAGGCGTCGTCGTTCATGTTCAGCTCGCGCATGCAGCGGCGGATGAGCGTGAGCTGGTCGGCCGTGTCGTAGACGGCGAACGACTTCGTGAAGCCGAGGCGGTCTGCGTAGCGGCGCAGCATCTTGAGGGAGGTCGAGTGGAAGGTGCCGATCCACGGACGGTAGCCGCCCGCGGGCACGAGCTGGTCGACGCGGTGGAGCATCTCGGCCGCCGCTTTGTTGGTGAAGGTCACCGCGAGGATGTTCTGCGGACGCACTCCCATCTCGCCGATCAGGTAGCCGATGCGGTACGTGATGACGCGGGTTTTGCCGGAGCCGGCGCCGGCCAGAACAAGCAGGGGACCAGTGCCGTGGGTGACTGCTTCGCGCTGCGGGGGATTGAGGGAAGAGACGTCGAGCATGAAGGCGCAGATCTTAACAGTTGGCGGCCGTCCGCTCGTTCCAGCCGCGCCTGACGTGACCGCATTGCAGCCACGCAAGGAGAGACGACCGGAGGCCTCCGGCGGGCCGGTGCGACCGGCGGCGCTTGTTGGCCTAGCCTGAACGCACACCTGTCTACGAAACACGT
>DASVSV010000565.1:0-7566 GCA_036387915.1 Thermoanaerobaculia bacterium | reverse complement strand
TGGCGAGTGCAAAGCGGAGGAGCATCAGTCGTTAAGCGTTACTCGTTGCTCGGCGGGGGTGCTGTTGCGTATCGCCGCACGAGTTCCGGCCTGCCAGAAGGCCCGCCGGACGAGCAACGAACAACGCGTCACTCACTTCTTGAACAACGCGTCGAAGGCCTTCCGCGCGTCGTTCTCCGACACCGGCTGCTTGCCTTTGTCGGCGGCGAGGTCCTTGACGATCTTCGGCTGGAAGAAGGTGCAGACGTTTTTGGCGTGCTTGCCGACCACGCGGGCCGGGATGTTCTCGCGGCATTCCCAGAGCGTGGTCGTGTCGAAGTTGCGGCAGTTGCCGCACGTGTGCAGGTCGGCGCCGCAGCCGAGGCAGGCGTCTTCATGGGAGAGGTCGCCGAGGGTGTGGCGGATCTGTCCACATTTGTTGCATTTGAAAGCGTCGGGGCCGAAGCCGCCGGCGGTGCGGCCGCGCGGCGCGTCTTCGAGACGCTGGCGCGGCGGGTCCATCTGCGGACGGCTGGGGCGCTGCGACGAGCCGCCGCCGGAGCGGTTGCTGCTGTATCCGCTGCCTCCGTCCTGATATCCACGATGCTTGTACTTGGGGCCGTCGCTCAATGATTCACCTCGAGAGAAAGAGCCATAACACTCCGGCGATGACGGCGATCGTGATCAGGAAGAAGATCACTTTGATCGCCAGTTTGGCCAGCTTCAACACGATCCAGAGTACGAGGATGGCGATGAGCAGGACGAGGAGCTCGGAAGCGCTCGGCATTGGGGGTTGCGTCCAGTGTAACAACGTTTCGTACGGAAACTAGTCCACGAAGGTTCCGACGTCACGGGAAGTTCCCACCTTCGGCGGCACCACCAGCGTCGGATCGTTGGTGCGGTTCTCGGTGATCGTGTAGAACGGCACGGCCGCGCCTTCGACCGAGATGATCAGCAGATGTCCCGGCTCGAGCGTCTTGCCGACGAATTCCGCGACGCCCTTCATCTCCATCCAGCCGGCCGGGAACGTCAGCTCGCGCTGCCCGTCGAGCTGCCCGTTCGGGCGCTGGAAGAGAATCGACACGCGCGTGGCCTCGAGCGTGCGGATGCCCATGTTCACGCGGAAGCGGTCGTCGGGGATGCGCAACTGAAACGACGGCGGACGGAGGTAGTCGTACGGCACGACCGGCGTCGCGAACGTGCCGAACGTGCCGAGGGAGGTGTCGTTGTAGAGGCGGACCTGCACCTGCGGCACGCGGCCGATCGAGTCGTCGTCGGGGATGATCTCCAGCGAGCCGAGGCCGCTCTGCCCCATCGCCGCCACCACGTCGTCCCACGCCATGACCCGCGACTCGAGGAAGGAGTACGGCATCGACGGATCGTTCTCCGAGGCGATCTTGCCCGCGGGATGGAAGACGATGCGCCCTCGCTCCGCGGCCTGGCCGCGCAGCTCGAGCGACGTGCGGAACTGCCCGCCGAATGCGCCGGGCGTCGAGCCGACGACCGGCAGGATCGCGCGGCGTGTGAACTTGCGAAACGCTTCGTTGACCGGCAGCGTGACGTCGATCGCGCCCGTGCAGGCGTCGTTCCACGTCGCCATCAGCCGCACGCCGGCCTCGACCTCGGCCGTGACGATGTAGCGCACCGTCACCGCGGAGCTGGCCCGCTCGTCGACGTTGATGAAGGTGTTGCGGGTGGACGAATACTCCGGCGCCTTGAGGTCACCGAAGGTCTTCAGGATCGTGTAGCGGTTCGCGCCGGAGACGCTCTTCCACCGCACCTGGCCGTTTTCATAGCGCAGCTGGAGATCGCAGTACTCCGCGGACAGAGGGAGAGCGAGCAGGAGAGAGAGGACGAGGATCGAGGATTTCACGCGGGGAGTTATTGTACGTTAGAGGTCCGGTTTCTGGTTGCTGAGCAGATGCTCGCATGGGGTCACGAAAGGGAGACGACCAGAGGCCTCCGGCGGGCCGGTCGTCTTTCTTTCGTGGCCGCAATGGAAAGCGTTCTGCTTAGAAACCAGCAACCAACCTCAGTGGCTGCTCCACGAACTGCCTGAGCGTCTTCAAAAACTCCGCGCCCGTGGCTCCGTCGATGACGCGGTGATCGCAGGACATCGTCACCTTCATGCGGTCGCGCACGACGAGCTGGCGGTTCGCATCGGCGACCGGTCTCGCTTCGGCCGCACCGATGGCGAGGATGGCCGCGTTGGGCGGGTTGATGATGGCGGTGAATTCTTCGATGCCCCAGGCGCCGAGGTTGGAGATGGTGAAGGTGGAGCCCTGGTATTCGTCGGGCTTGAGCTTGCGGTTCTTGGCCTTCTCGGCCAGCGCGCGCACTTCCGTGGCGATCTCGAGGACCGATTTCTGGTCGGCGTTGCGGATCACCGGCGTGATCAGTCCGTCCGCCGTGGCCACGGCCACGCCGACGTGAATGTCGCCGTGCTGCGTGATCGCCTCGTCGCCCCAGCTCGCGTTGATGTTCGGATGCTGCGCCAGCGCGAGAGCGATGCCGCGGATGAGGAAGTCGTTCAGGCTGACCTTCGAGCCGGTCATCTCCACCATCTGCTGGCGCATGGAGACGAGGTTCGTCACGTCGTAGTCGGCGGTCAGGTAAAAGTGCGGGATCGGCCCGGTGCTCTCGGCGAGACGCCTGGCGATGGTGCGGCGCATCGCGGTGAGCGGAATGGTGGTCGTGCCGCGCGGCTCGTACTGCGCCGTTGCGCCCTGCGCGCGCGGCACCGCGGCCGCTTTTGCTTCACCCTGTTTCGCTTCGCCCGGTTTGGCTTCGGTCGTCTGCGCGTTCTTGACGTCGGCGGCGACCACGCGTCCGCGCGGACCGCTCCCCTGCACCTGGTCGAGGTCCACGCCCATCTCGCGGGCCATGCGCCGCGCCAGCGGTGAGGAACGCTTGCGGTCGCCCGACTCCGCGGACTCGGCCGACCCCGCCGGCTCCGGCCCGGTGCGATCGCGGCGCGGACCGCGCTGCTCGATGGCCTCGTGATACTCGCCGGTGGTGTGTTTGACGCTATCTTTCTTATCGGTCGAACGGCGCTGCTGCGGATCGTCCGCTTTCGCTTCTTCTTTCTTCGGCTCGTCTTTCGACTCGGAAGCTTTCGGCTCGTCTTTCGGCTCAGCCTTCGGCGCTTCCGCCTTCGCTTCTTCCTTTTCGCCGGCGGCGAGGATCTTCGCGAGCACGTTCCCGACCGGGACCATGTCGCCTTCCTTCGCCTGATGCCCGCCGAGCGTGCCGTCGGCCTCGGCCTCGAGGTCGAGGTTGACCTTGTCGGTCTCGATCTCCGCGATCGGCTCTCCCCGCTTCACCGCATCGCCCGGCTGTTTGTACCAGCGGACGACTTTCCCCTCGGTCATCGCATCGCCCGCTTTGGGCATGATCACTTCAGACATGTCTCAGTTCCGAGGCATGAGGTATGAGAGATGAGTCGCGGCGTCACGGCCGTTTGACTCATCCCTCATTCCTCATCCCTCATACCTCACTCGTTTGATACCACGCAGAATGTGCTCTTCATGCGGCGTGGCCAACAGTTCCAGATTGCGGGCGTACGGCATCGGCACGTCCTCGCCCGTCACGCGATAGACCGGCGCGTCGAGATCGTCGAAGCAGGCCTCGGTGATGCTGGCCGCGATCTCCGCGGCGGCGCCGAACGGCTTCCACTGCTCCTGCACCACGACCGCGCGATGGGTCTTCTGCACCGAGGCGTACACCGGGTCCATGTCCAGCGGGCGCAGGGTGCGGAGGTCGATGACCTCGCACTCGATGCCTTCGTCCTTTGCCAGCTTGTCCGCTACCGCGAGTGAAAGCTGCAGCATGCGGCTGTACGAGACGATGGTCACGTCCTTGCCCTCACGCGCGACGCGCGACTTGCCGAAGGGCACGGTGAAGTCCGGATCGTCCGGCACTTCCCCCTTCATGCCGTACAACGCGGCGCTCTCGAGAAAGATCACCGGGTCCTTGCCGCGGATGGCGGTCTTGAGCATCCCCTTGGCGTCCGCGGGCGTCGCGGGCGCGACGACGTGCATGCCCGGGAAATGTCCGTAGAACGACTCGAGCGATTGGGAGTGCTGCGCGGAAAGCTGCACGCCGACGCCCTGCGGTCCGCGGATCACGACCGGCACGTCGACCTGTCCGCCGGAGAAGTAACGCACCTTCGCGGCGTGGTTGACGATCTGGTCGGCGGCGACGATGGAGAAGTTCATCGTCATCATCTCCACGATCGGCCGCAGGCCGAGCATGGCCATCCCGACCGCCGTCCCGACCATCCCCGCCTCGGCGATGGGCGTGTCGATGACGCGGTTCGGGCCGTATTTCTTGAGCATGCCCGCGGTGATGCGGAACGTGCCCTCGTAGACGCCGATGTCCTCACCCATGATCAGGACATTGGGGTCGCGATCCATCTCTTCGGTCATGGCGTCGCGGATCGCGTCGCGGTAACTCTTCTCACTCATGTTCGCTCTCTCGCACGGGCCGCGGCTGGTGCTCCGCGACGACGTCTTCGAACAACTCGTGCGGCTCGGGCTGCGGCGATTCCTCGGCGAACTTGACGGCTTTCGCGGCGATCTCGATCGCCTCCTCGTCCATCGCCTTCACTTCGTCGTCCGATACCGCGGAAGCTTCGACCAGCCGATCGCGCAGGATGGTGATGGGGTCGCGCTGGCGGTGCTTTTCCACTTCCTCTTTCGGACGGTACGGCTGCAGCAGGTCGGCCGCGCCGTGTCCGGAGAAGCGGTACGTGTTCGCTTCGATGCAGAACGGCTTGCCGGTCTCGCGCACCTGTTTCACGACCCGGTCCGCGAGCTCGCGCACGGCGAAGATGTCCTGCCCGTCGACCTCCTCGGTCGGGATGGCGTAGGCGCGGACGCGCGCGGAGAGGTCGGTCAGCGCGGAGTGCCGCTCGACGGACGTGCCCATCGCGTAGCCGTTGTTCTCGATGATGAAGACGATCGGGCACATCCCCTGGTGGCCCCAAAGACCGGCCATGTTCATGGCCTCGTGGAACGAGCCGATGTTCATCGCGCCGTCGCCGAAGTAGCAGACGGCGATGCGGTCGGTCTTGCGGTAGCGCAGCGCGTACGCGGCGCCCGCGGCCAGGGTGAGATGCCCGCCGACGATGCCGTAGCCGCCGTACAGGCCATGCTCGGCGTCGAAGAGATGCATCGAGCCGCCCTTGCCTTTGGAGACGCCGGTGCCCTTGCCGAACAGCTCGGCCATGACTTTGCCTGGGTCCGAGCCGAGGGCCAGGGCCTGGGCGTGATCGCGGTAGCCGCAGAAGACGATGTCGTCGTCGTTCAGCGCACTGATGATGCCGGAGGCGACCGCCTCCTGCCCGATGTAGACGTGGAGATAGCCGCCGATCTTGCCTTTGCGGAACTCGCGCTCGGTAGCCTCTTCGAAGCGGCGGATGCGGATCATCTGCCGCAGCAGATCGGTCCACTCCGGCGCGGACGCCGGATCAGCGACCGCGGAACTGGTTTCTTTCTTAGCTTTTGCCATCGTTTCCGGACGGCGCAAATGCACAACGTACGCCGTGGCGGCGGATTCTATGTTCTGAAGTCGCTCGTTGCTAGGTGGGCGTGCATCTTCTGAACGCAAAGCGTCTGGAGAGCGGCAGCTCGTGCGCTGCCGCACTCCAGACGCTACGCGTTGCCGTCGCCCGGTTCGGGACCGAGCCCAAATTCGGCGCGGACCTCGTCAACCGACATCACATCGCCTGCGTCGCTGTCGGCAAGGCCGGATTCGATCGCCTGACGCACGTACACCTCGTAAGCAACATCATCGAGCATCGTTTCGTCATCGATGTTCATGCGTGGACAACCTCCTCATCGAGTTTCGTTCCCCGCACGATGAACCACACCGCGACGACCGCGAGCAGGATGCCGTTCACGGCGAGGGCGACCGTGATCGACCAGCGTTGCGCGACGTAGCCCGCGATGAGGCTGCCCAGGGGCATGCCGCCGCGGAAGGCGAGCATGAAGATCGACATCACGCGGCCGCGCATCTGGTCGTTCGTCGTGAGCTGCACGAGCGAGCTGTAAAGCGCGATCACGCCGACGATGCACGCGCCGGCGAGGAACGCGATGATGTGCGACAGGATGAGATTGCGTGAGAACGCGAAGCCGACCAGCAGGCACGCGAACGCGAGCTGCAACTGGATGGCGAGCTTCCCCTTGCGAGGCTTGTGCGCCGTCGCGGCGACGAGCAGCGCGCCGGCGACGGAGCCGCTGCCGTAAACGGCGATCATCCACGCGAATCCGCTCGCGCCGAGGCCGAAAATCTTCGAGGTGTAGAACGGCAGCAGCGTGATGATCGGCATGCCGAGGAACGTGCCGGCGAATGCGAGGAAGGTCAGGACGAGCAGTTTCGGCCGGCTGGTGACGAAGCGGAAGCCCGCCTTCATCTCATCCATGATCCCGCCCTGCGCCTCGGTGCGAGCGACGTGCGGCGTGCGAATCAGCAGCAGCGCGACGATCACCGCCAGGAACGACAGTCCGTTGATCGCGAAGCAGAGTGCGGCGCCGACGGCGGCGAGTGCCAGTCCGGCCAGCACCGGCCCGATCACGCGCGCGAGATTGAACTGCATCGAGTTCATGGCGATCGCGTTCGGCATGTCCTCGCGCTTGACCAGCAGCGGCAGCAGCGAGATGTACGCGGGGCCGCTGAACGACTGCGCGCTGCCGGTCAGAAACGACAGCAGCAGGATGTGCCACACCTCGACGTTGCCGGCCCAGATCAGCGCGGCGAGGATGAACGCGAAGCTCATCTGCAGGTACTGCGACAGCAGCATGATCTTGCGGCGGTCGACGCGATCCGCGATCACGCCGCCGAACAGCGAGAAGACCAGCATCGGACCGGTCGAGAGAAAGCCGTCGACGCCGAGCAGAAACGCGGACTGGGTCATCTGCAGGACGACCCAGCCTTGGGCCACGGTGGCCATCCAGGTGCCCGTGGTTGAGGTGAACGCGCCGATCCAGAGCAGGCGGAAGTCGCGATAGGAGAGCGCGCTGAAGGTGCGCGCCAGCCGTCCGCGCGGGGGCTTCGGCAGGGCATCACTCTCGAGACATTCTTCCTGGGGGAGAGAGGTCATGCTCTTAGTTTCAGACGCGCCGCCGTGCCGGCCGTGTGCGCGTGGCAGATGGCGATCGCCAGCGCGTCGGAGGCGTCGGCCGACATCTTCAGCGACGCGCATCCGGGGAGCAGCATCCGGACCATCTTCGCGACCTGTTCCTTCTCCGCCCGGCCGTAGCCGACCACCGCGCTCTTGACCGAGCTCGGCGCGTACTCGTAGAGCTCGAGCGCCGCGGAGCGCGCGGCCAGCAGCACCACGCCACGCGCATGCGCGAGCTGGATCAGGCTCTTGACGTTCTGTCCCGCGAACGGCGTCTCGACCGCGCACTGGACGGGCTGCGTCCGCGCGATCACGTCGCGCAAGCCGTCGTGAATGACGCCCAGCCGCTCGGACAACTCGGCCCCGCGCCGCGTGTTGATCGAGCCCTGCTCGACCAGCGTCAGCTTCCCTCTCTCGTAGTCGATGACGCCGAAGCCGGTACTGAGGGAGCCAGGGTCGATCCC
>DASVSV010000564.1:0-2807 GCA_036387915.1 Thermoanaerobaculia bacterium | reverse complement strand
GCTTCAGCCCGCCCCTCCCCGGGGGTGGGCGGGCTGAAGCCACGCCCTACGTTTTTTTCAAGTTACTGCCGCACGTTCCGCGTCACCGTGATCGTCTGGGCGATGTAGCGGCCGTTGTCGTTCACGCCGACCACCGAGATCTCGTCCCCGCGCTCGAGGTCCGTCACCTGGTACTCCGCGTTGTTGTACATGACGCGCGTGTTGGCGTCGTAGTAGATCGAGCCCTGCTGATCGTTCGCCGTCGAGGGGCGCAGGTTGTTGATGTACGACACGTTCATGTCGATGCGCCGCGCGCCGGTGTCAATCGCGCTGACCGTCCCGCGCACGTCCGATGATTGCTCGGCCGAGGGGCTGCCGAGGATGCTGCCGAGGTCTCCCAGCATGCCGCCCGCCGAACCGCAGGAAGCGAGCAGAAGTGCCGTGAGAGCCAGAGTTGCTATACGCATGAGTCCTCCTTCATACACAATGGAAGAGCAAGGACTGAGCCGCTTGACTGACATCAGATCTGAAAACACAACTGACAATAACTCGCGCTGGCGCCGCTGGCAGCTCCCCACCATCGTCGCCATCCTCTATTTCAGCCAGGGCTTTCCGTTCGGCATCTACGACCGCACGATGGGCATCTACCTGCGCCAGCAGAATGTCTCTCTGGCTCAGATCGGCATCGTCAGCAGTGTCGGGCTCGCCTGGTCGCTCAAGCCGCTCTGGGCGCCGCTCGTCGACACGTTCGGCAGCTACCGCACCTGGATCCTCGGCTCGCTGGCGGTGCTCTGCATGTCCATGGGGATGTTCGCGGCCACGCCGGCGGCGAGCACGGTCTTCTGGGCCGCGGCGATCCTGCTCGCGTTCGCCTCGGCCACGCAGGACATCGCCATCGACGCGCTGACGATCCGCATCACGCCGGACGAGCAGATCGGCAAGATCAACTCGCTCCGCGTGACCGCGGCCCGCGTCGCCTTCATCGCCATGGGCGGCGGACTGGCGGCGCTCTCCGACGTCATCGGCTGGGACGGCGCGTTCCTCGCCGCGGCGGCTCTCGCTTTCGTGGTGCTCGTCGCCGTGGCCATCTTCGTCCCCAGCGACGCCGGGCGCATGGAACGTCACGAGAACCTCTTCAAGTCGCTGCTGGTGTGGCTCAAGCGCAACGGACCGCTGGTCTTCGCGGTCGTGCTGATCTACCGGCTCGGCGACTCCGCATTGCGGCCGATGATCGCACCGTACTGGATCGACCGCGGCTACTCGGCGACCGAGGCCGGCCAGGTCACGACCACCATCGGCATGGTCTGCGTGATCCTCGGCGCCATCAGCGGCGGCTGGTTCGTGACGCGCTTCGGCATCTTCAAGGCCCTGCTCTGGCTCGGCATCGTGCAGATGCTCTCCAACCTCGGCTACGCGCTCGTGGCCACGACGAACGCCGGCCGCCCCGGCCTCTACGCGGCCGCGGTCGCGGAGTCGTTCTGCGACGGTCTCGGCACCGCCGCGTTCCTGTCGTTCCTGATGTTCATCTGCGACCGCGAGAACGCGGCCACGGAGTACGCGATGCTGAGCGCCACCTTCGCCCTGCCGCGCACGTTCATCGGCTCCACGAGCGGCTATCTCACCGAGGCCATGGGCTACGCGGGCTACTACTGGCTCACGGCTGCGCTGGCTCTGCCGGGGCTGGCGCTGCTGCCTCTGATCCGCGCACGCGTCGCCACAACTTCAGCACCCGAACCGTAGGCGAGTCACCCGCGGCGCGGACCTCGGTCTCGGGATGACGCTCGCCGAGGAGGACTTCGCGCGTGCGGAGATCGCCGAGAGTCATCAACTCGGCGAGCTTCTCCCAGCGTTTCTCGGTGAAGCTGTACGGGAGACGGTGGCGAGGACGGATCACCACCACGCGATCGCGGTACGGGGCCGGGATCACGTGATCGACGTCGCGCGCACTCTTGTAGATGCCACCCTCGGACTCGCCCTTCACCGGCATCAGCACCACCGCGTCACAGCCGTGCGCGAACGCGAGCTCGTACGGCGCGTTGTCGGTCACCCCGCCATCGCCGTATCGCTCCCCGCCCACGACCGGTGTGCGCGTGTAGAACGGCGGCAGATAGTTCGCGGCCAGCAGCAGGTCGACGGGCCGCTCGACTTCGTGCGCGCCGATGAGAACGCCCTGCCGGTCGCGGAGCCGCGTGACGGAGATGTAGCACGGCAGCGCGTCCGGCGCCTGCAGACGGTCGCCGATGAAGCGCGCGAAATTGCGGCGGTGATTGTGCGCGTAGCGGAACGGCGAAATCTCGATCAGCAGGTTGCGCAGGTCGACGTGCGGCATGCGCACGAACGAGCGCCAGTAGTAGCGGATGCGATGCTCGGCACGCGCGGCGACGATGGCCGCGTTCCATGAGCCGGCGGAGACGCCGATGGTCATGGCCGGCTTGATGCCGAGCGCGATGAGCCGCTCCACCGCCCCCACCTGGAACGCGCAACGTGATGATCCGCCGGGGAAGACAAAGGCCACTTTTTGCGCGGCGCGCAAAAGTTCTAACGTCACGTTGCGGATGATAACCGCCCCTCCGTCTTTTCCCACGGATTGCCGCGCTTTTCACCGGATCTGCCGGACTCGTCCCAAAGTCGTTGTCCGTCGAGCGTGCGCGGCGCGAACCTGCTCCGCAGCAGGCCACGGATGCAACGCGCTTCTAACCGCTGTCATCCCAATGGCCTTAACTTAGCGCAATTTGCACGACCCCTCACCCGCCCTTCGGGCACCCTCTCCCCGCTCACCGCGGGGAGAGGGGCAACAAACATGGCTCTCGCCAGACGCTCCATTTGTT
>DASVSV010000563.1:0-1997 GCA_036387915.1 Thermoanaerobaculia bacterium | reverse complement strand
AGGCGTGCCGACGGCGATGAAGATCGCCCGCGCAGTATGGATGGCTTCGGCAAGGTCGGTCGTGAAGCGGAGGCGTCCTTCGGCGACGTTCTTTTTGACGAGGTTGTCGAGTCCCGGCTCGTAGATCGGGATGACGCCGCTGTTCAGCGCGTCGATCTTCCTCGTGTCGACGTCGACGCAGATGACGTCGTTGCCGAAATCCGAGAGGCCGGCGCCGGTGACGAGCCCGACATAGCCGGTGCCAATGACAGCAATATCCACGTTGGAAAGCCTCCGGAGGAGTGAATTGGTTGCAGCCGCGATACGGCAAGCCGAAGTGCGCCGCGCAAGGTATCACAACGATAGGCGGCAGGGCGGAGGGCGCAGGTAAAGCGACCGGGCCAACGGCGACGCTGCCTGAAAGGCAGCGCTCCGTTCCCTCTGGCTCCTGCGCCCCGCCCCCTGCTGCCTGCGCCCTACGTCCCGGTCGTATCCGTGCTCGCCGGCGGCGGCGTGACCTCGGTCACCGGCGGCAGCACCTCGAGGGGCAGTGCCGTGGCCGGCACCTCAGACGCGGGTGCTTCGACGGGTGCGGGTGTGGTGTTCGGCACCTTCTCCCGCTCGTCGACGCGCTTGTCGATGCCGCTCTGCTGGCGGTTGCGGATCAGCCAGCGCAGCAGCTTCGACTCGTTGATGCCGATCAGGATGTCGTTGACCGACTCGTAGAGCGACGGGTCGCTGATGATCTTGCCGGCCGTGCCTTCGCCGTTGTTGATCTTGGCCACGACCTGGTTGAGCTGGCGGACCAGCGTCGTGAACTCGCCCAGCGCTGCGTCGCCGTAGGCCTTGTCGTTGAGCAGGCGCGGCAGGAGGCCTTCACCGGTCTGCGCGGCGGCGGTGAACGTGGCCAGGTTCGAGGACGTGGTGCGCAGGTTCTCCAGCACTTCGTAAACGCGCGCCTTGCCGGCGGGGTCGTTCATCAGCGCGGGGATCATCCCCTCGTTGCCGGCGAAGCCGCGCTGCACGTTGCCGGTGATGCTCTCCAGCGACTTGGCGGCGCTGGCGAGCGAGGTGGTCAGCTCCTGGCCGTACGCGTCGTCGTAGAGCAGGCGGCCGACGGCGCCCTTCCCGCTCTCGATGTGCGAGAGCGCGGCGTTGGTCTTGTTGAGCGTGGTCAGCACCGTGTCGGTCAGGCGCTGCTTCGTTTCCGGCGCGGTGGTGAGCTCGCCGATCAGGCCTTCGCCGCGGTCGATGCGCTGCAGGATGTTCTTCAACGAGTAGGAAATCTGGACAAAGTTGTCGACGAGGTCCTCACCCGAGGAGATCAGCGCCTCGACGTCGGCCTGGCGTGATGCGGGGATGACCGAGCCCGGCTCGAGCATCGCGAAGCGCGGCGTGCCGGGGCTGACGTCGATGTAGCTGTCGCCGGTCAGCAGTCCGAGCTTCTTGAGGCGTACGCGCGAGTCGCCGCGGATACGCTCGGAGAACTTGCGGTCCACCATCAGCTGGATCTGCACTTCTTTCTGCTTCGGGTCCTGCGGCAACTGGATGTCCCGGATGACGCCGATGGTCACACCCGACATCCGCACCGGATTCCCCTCGGCGAGACCGGTCACGTTCGCGAGCCGCACCTCGTACTCGTTCTTCCGGGCGAAAATCTTCTGCTCCGACCCGATGAAGAAGAGGAACACCATCAGGATGAACAGCGAGACGCTCACCAGGAGACCGACCCGGATCGACTTGTTCGTTTGGGTTTTCTTAGCCATATGTTTTTCAGGTACGAGGGATGAGGGATGAGGTACGAGGCATGAGGGACGGGGGATGAGTCGGCGCTTCGCGCCTTTGGTTTTTACTCATCCCTCGTCCCTCATCCCTCATGCCTGATCCCCTCGTCCCTTCGTGCTCGGCTGCGCCGCAACGACGGCACTGGCCTTCAGGAAATCGCGCAGCCTGGGATTGTCGGAGTCGCGCGCCTCGTCCATCGAGCCCACCCATTCGAACACGCCCTGATGGAGAAA
>DASVSV010000562.1:0-2634 GCA_036387915.1 Thermoanaerobaculia bacterium | reverse complement strand
ACCTCTATCAGCGCGAGAGCACCAATCCCGAGCTGACCCGGACCATCGACTTCAAGCGCTTCTACACGCTCAGCTTCAACTTCATCTCCTGGAACACGCGCTCGCCGAGCCTGCGCGATGCGCGCGTGCGCCGCGCGATGGCGATGTGCATCCCCATCGACGTGGTCATCAAGGAGCTCTATTACAACACGGCGCGCGCGATGAGCGGACCGTTCACGCCGGACAGCTTCGCGTACAACCCGACCGTGCCGGTGACGCGCTATGACCCGGCCGGGGCGAAGGCCCTGCTGACCAGCGCGGGCTGGCGCGACACGAACGGCGACGGGATCGTCGAGCGCGACGGCAAGCCGCTGAAGGTCGAGCTGCTGACGATGTCCGGTGCCGCGGCGACGCTGCAGTTCACGCAGATGCTGCAGGCCGAGGTGAAGAAGATCGGCGTCGACTTCCGGGTCACGCAGCTCGAGCCGTCCGTGGCCATCGAGCGCGTTCTGGGCGGCAAATACGAGGCCGCGTACCTCGGCTACGACCTCGACAACGATCCCGATCCGCACAATGTCCTGCACTCGACGCAGCTGCCGCCGCGCGGTCAGAACTTCAGCTACTACAACAATCCCGAGATGGACCGGCTGCTCGACGCGGCGCGGGCCACGCTCGATCAGGGCACGCGCAAAGACCTCTACTGGAAAGTGCACGAGCTCGCGGCCGCCGACCAGCCGTACACCTGGACGCTGCAGGTCACCTCGAAGTGGGGGATCAACAAGCGCGTGCGGGGCGTGGAGCTGAGCCGCGGCTACGGCATGTACCGCTGGTATCCGGGAGCGCTGGGGTGGTGGATCCCGCGCGAGCTGCGCACTCATCACCGCCCGGTGAAATGACCACGTACCTCGTCCGGCGGCTTTTGTACGCGCTCCTGACGTTCATCGGCATCACCATCGCCACCTTCACATTGGTCCACAGCGTCCCCGGCGATCCCATCGCGGTCATCATCGGCAAGGCCGGCCTGAGCGGCATCTCGCCGGAGACGATCGCGAAGATCCGCGCCGAGTTCCATCTCGACAAGCCGCTGCACGAGCAGTATCTGTACTGGGTCCGCAGCGCCGTCACCTTCGACTTCGGGACGTCCATCGTCGACCGGCGTCCCGTGCGGACGGTGATCTTCGAGAGACTGCCCAGGACGTTTCAGCTCAACGCCGTGGCGTTCTTCCTCGCCGCGTTCCTCGGTGTGCCGATCGGACTCTGGTCCGCGTCGCGCTCCGGACGGCTGACCGAGCGCGCGTCCGCGGTCGGCTTCTTCCTGCTCTATTCGCTGCCGAGCTTCTGGGTCGCGCTGATCCTGATCCAGTTCTTCTCCGTGCGCTGGAACCTCCTGCCGCTGTTCGGCATGACCTCCGACGCTTACGCCGACATGGGAGCGGGGGAGCAGTTCGCCGATCGGTTGAAACACCTCGTCCTGCCGGTGCTCACGCTGACCTACGCGCAGCTGGCGATCTTCGCGCGCTTCTCCAAGTCCGCGCTGACGGAAGTGATCCGCCAGGACTTCATCACCGCGGCGCGCGCGAAAGGCGCGGGCAACGTGGCCGTGCTCTGGCGCCACGCGTTCCGCAACGCCCTCATCCCGATGATCACGCTCCTCGGACTGACCATTCCGTACCTGCTGTCCGGCAGCGTGATCGTGGAGCAGATCTTCCAGTGGGACGGGATCGGCCTGCTGTATTACAACGCCATCCTCTCCCGCGACTACCCGGTGATCATGGCACTGACCGTGGTAACGGCCGTGGTAACACTCCTGGCATCGCTGCTGGCAGACATCCTCTACGCCTTCGCCGATCCACGGGTGAGGCTGGGGGAGGGAGCGCCGTGAGGTCGAGCGCGAGCGGCGAGTCGCAATGGGGACTGACCTGGCGCCGCTTCCGCCGCAGCAAGCTGGCCACGTTCGCGCTCGTGCAAGTCGCCCTGATGGCCGCCGTGGCCGTGCTGGCGCCGGTGCTCGCGAACCGCAAGCCGCTCGTGCAGCGATCCGCGTCCGGCTGGAGCTTTCCGGCGTTCGCCGATTACGTCATCAGCGATCCCGACATCGAGCTGGCGCCGGTGCAGACCACGTTCGTGCTGCCGGCGCCGATCCCGTTCTCTCCCAATTCGGTCGACCTCACCGCGCGCCTCGAGGGCCCGGGCGGCGGTCACCTCCTCGGCACGGACGACCTCGGCCGCGACATCCTGGCGCGCATGATCCACGGCGCGCGCGTCTCGCTCGCGGTCGGCCTCTTCGCCACGCTGATCTCGCTCGTCATCGGCTCGCTCCTCGGCTCGCTGGCCGGCTACTACGGCGGCGCCGCGGACTGGATCGTCTCCCGCGTCAT
This sequence comes from Thermoanaerobaculia bacterium, assembly GCA_036387915.1. Lineage (GTDB taxonomy): Bacteria > Acidobacteriota > Thermoanaerobaculia > Gp7-AA8 > Gp7-AA8 > QHVT01. The sequence continues at coordinate 277 of DASVSV010000562.1, read as the reverse complement.
CGAGATCGTCCTCTGCTTCCCCTTCCTCTTTCTCGTGCTCGGGATCGTGGCGCTGTTCCGCCCGTCCATCTGGACGATCATGATCGCCCTCGGACTGACGTCGTGGACGAACGAGGCCCGCTACGTGCGCGGCGAGCTGCTGCGCATCCGCGAGGTCGAGTACGCGCAGGCGGCGCGGGCCAGCGGCGCGCGCGACGCGCGCATCATCTTCCGCCACCTCCTGCCGAACGCGCTGGCGCCGGTGCTCGTCTCCTCGAGCTTCGGCGTGGCCGTGGCC
>DASVSV010000561.1:0-4530 GCA_036387915.1 Thermoanaerobaculia bacterium | reverse complement strand
GCGCGCCGCCGCAGTACCGCCTCAGCAGATCGAGCGCGATGGCGTCTCGGTCCAGTTCCTTCCGTCTGAAAACGTCGTGGCCGGTGAAGACGTCAATCTGCGCTTCGCCCTGCGCGGCGCGGACGGCAGCTCTCTGTCCGGCATCCGCCCGGCGGCCTGGCTCGACGCGCGCACCGGCGACGGCACCTGCAAGGACAAGATTCAGTCCTTCATGTCCGGCAGCCTCCGCGCCCGTCCGCAGGTCGACCTCAATACCTATTACGTCATTACGCTCAACGTCGAGCCGTCGGTCGCGGTCATCGACCCCCTCCTCGGCTTTGGCGGCAGCAAGCTGCTGACCGCCGTCACCCTGCAGAGCCCCGGTGTCGACTGGGCCCTCTCCAGCGACCAGCGCCGCCTCTTCGTCTCCATGCCGCTCGTCAATCGCGTCGCCGTCATCGACACGGAGTCGTGGAGCGTGGTGAAGAACGTCGACACCGCGATGAAGCCGTCGCGCCTGACGATGCAGAACGATCTTCTCTGGGTTGCGACCGAGAAATCGGTCAATGTGATCGACACGAAGTCGCTCGACGTGACGGCCAACATCGCCGTCGGACGCGGCTCGCACCAGATCGCGTTCGGCCCCGATGCGAAGCGCGCCTTCGTCACGAACGGTCTGGACGGCACACTGTCCGTCATCGACGTCTCTTCGATGAAGAAGATCGCGGACGTGAAGACCGGCGCCTCGGTCGTCGGTGTCGCGCTGTCGCCGCTGAGCAACGCCATGTATGCCATCGACGGCAACGCCGGCACCATCGCCGTCGTCGACGCCGATTCGCTCAACATCACGAAGACCATTGAAGCGAAAGCGGGCCTCAACAGCGTGCAGTTCGCGCCGGGCGGCCGCTGGGGCTTCGTTACCAACGGCAAAGAGAACGTCGTCAACGTGATCGACTCCTCGACTGCCTCCATTGTGACCACCGCCACCGACATCGGCAAAATGCCCGACCAGATCGCGTTCACCGATGATTTCGCGTACGTCCGTGCGGCCGGTTCCGACCAGGTCAAGATGATCCGCCTGGCCGACCTCGGCAAGAGCAAGGAAGCGAACCTGGCCGCCTTCCCGGCCGGCCAGATGCCGCCCATTGCGGCCGAGACCATCAGCTTCGCGCCGGCCATCGTGCAGGCCCCGGAGCCGAAGGCCGTGCTCGTCGCCAATCCGGCCGACAAGCTCGTTTATTACTTCATGGAAGGCATGGCCGCGCCGATGGGCAATTTCTCCGCCTCCAAGCGCACGCCGAAGGCGGCCATGGTCCTCGACCGCAGCCTCCGCGAGTCCGAGCCGGGCGTCTTCTCCATCCGCACCAAGGTCCCGGCGCCGGGCACCTACGACGTGGCGTTCTTCCTCAATGCCCCGCGCGTCGTGCATTGTTTCGAGATGACCGTCGCCCCGAATCCGCGGCAGCAGGAAGCGTCCGATCTGGCCGTCACTGTGGAGCCGCGCCTGACGACCGAGGCCATCAGGGCCGGTCAGGAGCTGACTGTCGATTTCAAGTTGACCAGCACGAAGAAGAAAGAGCCGCGCGACGCGAAAGACGTCCGCGCCCTGGCCTTCCGCGCGCCGGGCACCTGGCAGCAGCGCATGGCCGCCCAGCCTCTCGGCGAGGGCATGTACCGCGTCAAATTCACCGTCCCCGAGCCGGGCATCTATTACGTATTCGTCGAATCGCAGACGCTGCGTCTGCGCGTCAATGAGAGCCGTCCCGTCATCTTCGAGGCCATCGCGCCATGATCCGTAAATTCGTCATTGCACTGCTGGTGGCGGCTCCGCTATACGCGGCGCCGTCCTCCTTCTCCCCGAAAATCCCCGACGTCGAAGTGGTGACGCACGAGGGGAAGACCGTTCGCTTCTACTCGGACCTCGTCAAGGGCCGCAATGTGGCGGTGAACTTCATCTTCACGAACTGCACGACGATCTGCCCTGCCTCCGGCGCGATGTTCGCCAGCCTGCAGAAGCAGAGCGCCCGCGACCTGCACTTCATCTCCGTCAGCATCGACCCGACGTACGACACGCCGAAGCGACTGACGACGTGGAGCAGGCAGTTCCGCACGCAGCCGGGCTGGACGCTCATTACGGGCAAACAGACGGCCATCGACGCGATCGTGAAGGCGTTCGGCGGTCCCGAGGGACGTCCGCAGGACCACAATCCGCTGACGGTCATCGGCAGTGACATGACGCAAAACTGGCAGCGCCTTTATGGCTTCCCCGGAGCCGAGAAGGTTTCGGCGACGGTAAAAGAGGTGACCCGATGAGAATTCTGACTGCTGCACTGCTCCTGTTCGTTGCTTCGATCGCCCAGGCCAACGATTTCCGCCCCGCCGGACAGAAGTATTTCACCGACATCGAGCTGGTGAATCAGAAGGGCGAAAAGGTCAGGTTCTATACGGACCTGATCGACGGCAAGATCGTCATCATCAATTCGTTCTTTGCCACCTGCACCGGCGTCTGCCCGGTCATGGGCGGGACGTTCAAGAAGATCCAGACCGCCCTCGGCGACCGCATCGGCAAGGACGTGCACCTGATCTCGATCTCCGTCGATCCCGAGAACGACACGCCGGCTGCTCTGCGCAAATACGCGAAGGCCACCGCCGCGCGTCCGGGCTGGACGTTCATTACCGGCAACAAGAAGAACGTCGAAGCCGCGCTCCATAAGCTCGGCCTCAAGACCGAGAACAAGGAAAGCCACACGCCGGTGGTCCTGATCGGCAACGAGCCGAAGGGCGTCTGGAAGAAGGCCTTCGGCCTCGCCTCCTCGGACGAGGTGGTGAAGCTGGTCCAGGAAGTCGTCGCCGCACAATGATCCTGCGTCTCGTCCTTCTCGTCTTCGTCGCCGCTGGCGCTTTCGCCGCGCCGCTGACGCCCGCAGAAAAGCGCGGGCGCCACATTTACCGGCACGGCGAGAGCCAGTCCGGCCGCCCGATCGCGGCGCTGACCGGCGGCTCGGAGCTCGGCGCGAACATCTTCGCGTGCGGCACGTGCCACGGCGCGGACGGACGTGGTGTGTCCGAGGGGACGGTGGAGCCTTCGGATATCCGGTGGAGCCGATTACAGGAAGTGCTGCTGACCGGACGCAAGCGGCCCCGTTATGACGAGCCGCGCCTTGCGCGCGCGATCAAAGAGGGCTTCGACTCGGCCGGCAATTCATTGTCGCCGGTCATGCCGCGCTTTCGGATGGCGGACGAGGATCTGTCCGACCTCCTCGCCTATCTCAAACGCCTCGGCAACGAGCCGCAGCCGGGACTGGCGGCCGACAGCATTACAGTAGCCACCGGCGGCGGCGAGGTGCCGCGCATTGTGGTCGATGCCTATTTCAAGGACGTCAACGCGGCCGGCGGTATCTTCGGCCGGACCTTGAAAACCGCGAACGTGGCGCCGACGGAGGCGTTTGCGGTCATTGGCGCGGCGGACAACGTTGAAGCATCCTTCGACGGCGAGCGCATCCCGCTCATTACGCCGTTCCCCACCGCATCCCCCGCCCCTTCCTCCTTTTTCCTCTTCTCGGACCTGGAGACGCAGGCGCAGGCGCTTTTGCAGCATGCCGGCCCGCATCCGGTGCACGTCCTGCACGACGGCTCGCCTGCCGCGGTCGCGGCCGCGGAGTCGCTCGAGCCGCTGACGAATGTCAGTTCGTTCGACGCCCTCGCTAAAGCGAAGCGTACTGACAACGATCTACTCTTCCTCATCGGCAGCGGCGTCGACACGAATTCCGTGCTGCGCAGCCTGCAATCATTGCAATGGAAGCCGCGCGTCCTGATCGCCGGCGCCGGCGTCACCGCGGACGTCTTCAATGCGACGTCGCCCGTGTTCGTCGCAGCACCGACTCTGCCGAGCGACCTCACCGGCGAAGGGCGCAATGAGCTGATCGCCTTCGCTCAGCGTCACGCCCTGCCGCCCTCGCAGATGGCCGCGCAGATCGCCACCTACGCCGCCGTCAAAGTCTTCGTCGAAGGCCTCAAACGCTCCGGCCGCGACCTCACCCGCGAGAAACTCATCCACTCCCTCGAACAGCTCTACCAGTTCCCGACCGGCGTCACCGCCCCCATCTCCTACGCCCGCAATCGCCACATCGGCTCGAACAGCGCGCATATCCTCGCGGTGGATCCGAAAACGCGCGCGTTCATGCCGGTAGTCGCGGAGCGCTGATTTCAGGCAATAGAAGGACGTGCCTGAGTAGCGGGCTCGAGGAAATAGCCACCGGCTTCAGCGCACGGTGCGCGGAACACCAAAGCGGCGGCTCGCACTCCTGAAGCTTGCGTCGGCACGGGGCGCACTTCCATACTGACGGCAAAGGAGAATCACTCATGGTCTTGCGTTTCGTCGTAGTCCTCGTTGCTTCTCTGGCAGTTGCGTCGGTCGCGGGCGCCGCGTGTCTCACGTGCGTGGGCAGCGGCGTCGGATATGAGGGGCAGTGCGCGCCGTCGTCGAATGGCCGCTGCAGCTACACCTGCTGTCTGTGGGATGAAGGCACGTATTGCGACACCCGCGAGCGG
>DASVSV010000560.1:0-22232 GCA_036387915.1 Thermoanaerobaculia bacterium | reverse complement strand
CGCCCAGGTCCCTCGACTCACGCTCGGGATGACAAACTCGCCGCTTTGGTAGGGCGGCCGTCATGCACATTTGCGTTCCCGCAGTACAAAGCGGCAGCTCGTTCGCTGCCGCACTCCTAAATTGCGGAGCGGAGTGCGCGGGCTTCGCGGAGGAGCTCCGCGACGGCGTCGTCCACGGTCGTCGTGGTGGGACCAGTTTCGACTTCGTCGGGGTCGCCGAGGCCGGCGTTGCGTTGGATGCGGACTCCTTCGCGGACGAGGTCGCGGATCTCCTCGGCGTTGGCGACGCCGCGGAAGTAGGCGACGTGCATCGGCTCGGCGCCGCCTTTCTTCGATTGCATCTCCGACGACGAGCCGCCGCCGCCCGCCGTCTTGACCTCGACGTCGGCGATGCCGAGGAGGCGCTGCAGCGGTCCCTGACGGACGGCCAGGTTCTGCACGTTGGCCAGGGCGATCGTTTTCTCGCGGATGGTGAGGATGCCTTCGCGGATGCGGATGGCGCGGTCGGAGAGCATGTACCAGCGCATCTCGTAATCGAGGCGGATGAACATCCATCCGACGACGACTTCGAACGCGAGGGCCAGCCAGCCGAACACTTCGCCGGCCTTCATGAGCCAGATCACGAAGTCGGGCGTGCGCGTCGAGTCCATCCATTTCACGAAGAAGATCGCCCACAACAGGCCGGCCACGGCCAGCAGTTGCGTCAGCGCCCAGCCCACCAGGCGGTACTTGAAGAAATTCGGCGCGGCATTGAACACGCGGGGCGGGGAGCCCGGCGGCGGCTCGGGCCGGGCCGGCACGCGCAGGTAGTGCAGTGCGGTCTCGCGCCAGCTCACCGTTTCTCCAGTGCCTCGCGCACCGCGCGCAGTTCGGCGGCGACTTCGCGGAGTGCGGCGGCGAGGTCATGCTCGGACGACGGAGACTGGACGGGCGCGGTTGCCTGTCCTCCGCCACTACGCACGCCGCGCATTTTCGAATAGAGAAAATCGCGCACCGCTTCGAACTCGTGCAGCCCCTCGATGGTCATCTCGGCGGACACGCTGGCGCTGGCGGTCTGGATCTGGATCCGCGCCAGCTTCAGCCAGCGCTCCAGGAGGTTGCTGGTGAGATGGATGTCCTGGATGCGCGCGTACGTCAGGGTGATCTCGCGGCGGAAGAGGATGCCCCAGCGCATCGAGATCCCTTCGTCGTCGAAGTCGTACCGCATCGTCTGATAGCGGAAGTGCAGGTAGATCAGCGGCACGAAGAAGAGAGGGCCGAGGAGGAAGGAGGAGAGGACGTAGTACTTGAAGAGCGCGGGGGAGGGGCGCTTGATGGCGAAGACGTCCACGCCGCGATGCTACATCACCAGCCAGACCGCGGTCGCGGCGAGCATGCCGGCGATGGCGATGGCGACGGTGATCCGTTCACCGCGCGGGCTGACGCGATCTTTCATGATGGCCGGGTCGCCGGCGGCCAGCAGCACCGCGATCAGCAGCAGCGGCGCGATCAGCCCGTTGATGACGCCGGACCAGAAGAGGGCCTGCATCGGCGAGAACGACGTGAAGCGGAAGGCGATGCCGGCCACGGTGCTGACGATGATCACGGCGTAGAAGCCGCGCGCGCGGTTCAGTTTCTGGTCGAGGCCGTGGCGCCAGCCGAACACTTCCGCGAACGCGTACGCCGCGCTCGCGCTGAGGACGGGGATCACCAGGAAGCCGACGCCGAGCAGTCCCAGCGCGTACAGCCACGTCGCGGCGGGACCGGCAATCGGACGCAGCGCCTCGGCCGCATCATTCGCGCTCTCGATCCCGACGCCGCGCACATGCAGCGTGAGCGATGTGGTGAGGATGACGAAGAAGAGCACGATGCGTGAGAAGAACGTCCCCACGGCCACGTCGATCCGCCGGTACCGGAGGTCTTCGTCGCGGACGCCTGCCAGCGGCGCACCGGGCCCGCGCACGTCGCGCTTTTCCTCCACTTCCTGCGCCGCCTGCCAGATGAAAAAGTAGGGACTGAAGGTGCAGCCGATCAACCCGACCACGATCGACCAGTCCGGAACGGCGAAGGTGAACGTGTCGCGCAGCACGCGAGCCCAGTCCGGGCCGAGGCGCACTGCCGACGCGACGTACGCGAAGAGGCAGAGCGCCAGCCATTTCAGGATGTTCGCGATCTGGCGGTACTGCAGGCGCACCGTGGCGAAGCCGATGAAGCCGCCGAACAGCAGGACGAACAGCCACGCGTCCAGCCCGGTCGCGAGCTCCGCCGCCTCGCCCATCCCCACGAGGTCCGCGCCGATGTTGATCGTGTTCGCCGCGAAGAGCGCCAGCGATGCGAGGACGAGGATCGGCTTCGGCAGCTTCCACTCCAGCGCCCCGATGAGGCCCCGTCCCGTGGCCATGCCCACGCGCGCGCACATCATCTGCACCGCGTGCATGAACGGCCAGCTCACCCATGCGAACCAGAGCAGCGCGTTGCCGTACATTGCGCCGGCGATGGAGAAGGTGGCGATGCCGGACGGATCGTCATCGGCGGCGCCGGCGACGATGCCGGGGCCGAGCCGGCGAAGGGTCTCCCGGAAGCGGCTCACGACGCGGCGGCGGCGGTCGACTGCCGCGCCGCCGTGGCCTCCGCCACGTACCCTTCCAATTCGCCCGCGCGATGCGCGGCGGTGTGCTCGGCGAGCACGCGCTCGCGGGCCCGCGCGGCGATGCGCTTGCGATCCTCGTCCGATTTGCGCAGGAACCGCAGCACCTCGGACGCGTTGTCGGCGATGAGGATCTCGCGGCCCGGCTCGAAGAGTGAGTCGAGGCCGTCCCACCAGTCGCTGATGATCGGCACGCCGCACGCCGCGGCTTCGAACAGGCGCACGCTCGGCGACCAGCCGGCGCGGATCATGGCCGCGCGGGTGACGTTCAGCGTGAATCGTTGCGAGTTGTAGAACTTGCGGTGCTCCGCCGGCGGCAGGTGCGAGACGCGCTTCACGTTGCGCGGCCACTCGAGGTCATCCGGATACTGCGGGCCGGCCACGATGAATTTCGCGCCGGGATTCTTGCGCGCCGGCTGCACGAGCAGGCGGTCGACGGTCGGCTGACGGTCGTCGCTGTACGTGCCGAGGTAGCCGAGGTCCCAGCGCAGGCGCTGCTTTTCGGGGAAGTAGTGCTCGGGGTCGAAGGAGCAGTAGAGCGCGCGCGCCATCGGCGAGTGGTATTTGCGCTCGATGCGGCGCAAGGTCGGGCCGCCGGTGAAGGAGAGATAGAGGTCGTAGCGCGGGATGAGGTGCGGCGAGAGGTATTCGAAGTCGCCCTTCGCCAGCTTGGCCAGCGTGACCGGCGTGTCGATGTCGTAGAACGCGGTGATGCCCTGCGCGGTCTCCGTGACCCATTCGCCGACCGGTACGCCATCCGGCACGTACGACCCGACGATCACCAGATCGGCCTCGGCCACCCGCCGCGTGTAGCGCTGCTTCAGTTGCGGCAGCGTGCGGTAGAGCCGCGTCGTGCAGTACGGCGGCTCGGGAAGGTCGCGGTTTTCCGCGTACCAAGGCACGTCGCGCTCGAGGAAGAGCACGTCGTGACCGCGCGCGGCCAGCTCGCGGACCAGGCCGCGGTACGTCGTCGCGTGGCCGTTGCCCCACGAGGACGTGATCGACAGGCCGAGGATGACGATGTTCAAGTCGCGAGCACTCCTTCGAGGATCTCCACCACCTGCCGCGCGCGATGGGCGTACGTGTGCTCGGCGAGGACGCGCTTCATGGCCGCACTGCCGATTCTCTTCGCACGTTCCGCATCGAGCCCGCGCACGTGCTCCGCAACCTCCGCACCATCCCGCGCGACGAGCACTTCCGTGTCCGGCTCGAGAAAGGTGTCGATGCCTTCCCACGCGTCCGTGATCAGGCACGCGCCCGCGCCGGCGGCTTCGAAGACGCGCGTGGCCGGCGACCAGCCGTTGCTGGCCATCGAGTCGCGGGAGATGTTCAGCACCGCGCGTGGCGTGCAGTTGAAGGCGTTGTGGTCGCTGGTGAACACGTGGCCGAGATAGCGGACCGATGCGGGACGCGGCTTGTCGTCCCAGCCGGAGCCGCCGAGGAGAAAGCGATGCGAGGGAAGGAGCGACGCGGCGCGGAGAAAGAACTCCTCGACGCGCGCCTCGCGATCGGGGAGGCGATTGCCGAGGAACGAGAGGTCGGCGTCGAAATCAGGATTGGGCGGCACGGGATGATGCGTCGTCGGATCGAGGGCGTTGTAGACCGGGATGCACTCGCGTGCGCCGAACTCCGTGTAGCGCCGCACGACGGGGTCGCCGCCGCCGTAGGTGAAGACGAAGTCGTAGCGCGGGACGCAGGCGCGGAAGGGATCGTGCGGATCGTGCAGCATGCGATCGAGCGTGGCCGGCGCGTCGACGTCCCAGAAGATGATGGTCTGCTGCGGCCGGCGCAGGTCGAGCACGGCGCGCTCGAGCAGTTCGTCGTTCACGCCGACGCCGCTCGCTTTCACCACCACGTCGAAGTCCCTGGCCTGCTCGAGCGCGCGCTCCACGTCTTCCGGCTGGTAGACGACGACGCGTGCCCATGCGGGATCTTCTTTCAGGTCGCGGTTCTGCTGGCGCTGGTAGGCGTCGGGCTCGAAGAAGGTGACGTGGTGGCCGAGCTCCGCGAGGTTGCGGATGACGCCGCGGTAATACGTCGCCGCGCCGTTCCAGTAGGCGCTTACGAGACTGCTGCCGTAGAAGGCAATGCGCATGACGGGGCTCCGACCTCCTGCACGATCTTCAGCAACTCGGTGACGCGATGCGCGCACGTGTGGCGGCGCAGGATGGTGTCGAGCCCGCGCTTCGCCAGCGACTGCGCCAATGCACGGTCGTGCAGCACGGCGCGCATCTGCTTCTTCATTTCTTTGCCGTCGCGCGCGACGAGAAAGTCCTCGCCGGGCGTGAACAGTCCCTCCGCGTCGTCCCAGGGCGCGGAGATCAGCGGGATCGCGCACGCCAGCGCTTCGAACGGGCGGATGGTGGGGATGCCGCGCAGCGTGGTCACGTACGGGCGCCGCGGCACGTGCACGGTCAGGCGGTAACGCGAGAAGACTTCCGGCGCGCGCCAGTTCGCGAGCCAGCCGGCGTAGTCGATGTTCGCCTTCCGCAGCGCCGCCACCGCCTCGGACGGATAACGCACGCCGTACACACGCGCGCGCAGACCGAGCTCGTCGATCGGCTCGATGAGGAACTCGCGCAGCTCCGCGCTCCGCTCGTCGTCGCCCCAGTTGCCGATCCAGACCACGTCGCCGTCGGGGTCCCCTGTTGAGGCAACGCTCGGACGCGGATGGAAGACGCGCGTGTCGGCCGCCTCGTGCCACGTCCACGCGTTCGCGGCCCAGCCGCGCTCGAGGTAGAGGTCGCGGATGATTTTTCCGTACGCGAGCACGCCGTCGTAATGGGTGAGGTCGTACTCCGCCATCTCGTCCGGCTGCGTGGCGGCGCGGTGATGCGTGTCGTGGAAGAACAAACGGTACGACGGCGTGCGTGCGCGATGCTCGCCGATGCGGCGCACCAGGTCGCGATCGGACCACTCGTGCACCAGGACGACGTCGGCGCCGTCGAGAACGACGTCGAGATCGAGCGTGTCGTAGCGCGTGGAGCGGAGCTTAGGGAATGCGCGCTGGAACTCGAGGACCGGCGTCGAGCCGTGATCGCGGACGAGGTTCTGGACGCTCCAAGCGTCTTTCGGCTCGTAGACGTCGACGGTGTGACCGCGCTCCATCAGCTCCGTGACGATGCCGCGCAGAAAATGCGCGTTGCCGTGATTCCAGTCGGAGACGAGCGAGTGATAGAAGAGGACGAACTTCATGCCGCGGCCTCGTACGTCTCTCGATAGCCGGCGGCCATCCGCTCCACCGAATATTCGAGCGCGTGGCGCTGGGCGCGCTGCCCGAGCTCGTGGCGGAAGTGATGGTTGGCGATCACTTCGTTCGTCGTGCGCGCGATCGCGGCAGGATCGCGCGGCGGAACGAACACCGCGGCGTCGCGCCAGATCTCGCGCAGCGAGGGGATGTCGCCGAGGATGAGCGCGCAGCCGGAGAGCGCGGCTTCGAGCACGGAGAGTCCGAACGGCTCGTACAGCGCGGGAAAGAGATAGATCGCGCTCTCGCCGTAGGCGCGTGCGAGGGATTCGGGCTCGAGCCAGCCGAGGTGCGTGACGTTGGCGGAGTCGGTGCCGCCGTCGCCGGCCAGGCGCACCGGCCAGTCAATGGACGGCGCGGCCGCGACCACCGCGCGCAGGTTCTTCGCTTCGTCCCACAGCCGCCCCGCGGCGAAGACGCTGGCCTTGTGTCCGTGGCCGGTCGACGGCGTGAAGCGGCGGCCGTTGTAGATCAGGCGGCCCGGCGCGGTCACGCGGTAATGCTCGTCGAGCGCGGCCAGCATCCACGCGCTCGGCGCGGCCACGCAGTTCGCGCCGATGAGTCCACGCGCGACGCGCCGGCGATACTCGTTCCACTCCGGCGGCGCATCCTCGTTCTTCACGGCGCGCCACCACGACAGCACGCACGAATGCGCGACGACGAGCTTGTGGGCGCGGAACGGCAGCGCGCCGTGCGCGTAGCCGTTGAGGTGCACGATGCCGGGCCGCACGCGCGACTCCAGGTCCAGCAGCCAGCGTCCCGACTCGTCGACGTCACGCCACGGCTCGTCCTGCCATTCGAGCTTGTACTCGCTCTCGACCAGTTCCACGTTCGCCGGCACTTCGGCGCGCTGGCCGTTACTCGGCTTCCGCCCCATCGTGGCCAGCGTGAAGTCGACCTCGGGGAGCGAGCGGGTGAGCTCCATCGCGTACGTCCAGACGCCGCCGATGGTGTCGGCCGTCATCAGGACCTTCACGCGCGCGCTCCTGCACTCTGATAGATGGAGTCCAATACTTCGGCGACTTCCACCACGTGCTCGATCCGCGGATCGAAGGTGCGGCTCTGCGCGAGCCGCTCCGCCCAGGCCACGATGGCGCGTCCGCCCCACGCGTCGCCCGGCCGCGTGAGCTGTGTGGTCTGCGTCTTCTGATAGTGCTCGGCCACGAAGTCGTAGAACGAGCCGTTCACGTTGCGGAACGCGGCCGCGCCGTTCTTTCCGTAGAACGTGGCGCGGATCTCCGCGTCCCGGCCGGCGCTGAGGTTCCAGGAGCACGCGAGCTGAATGGTCGTGCCGCCCGCGTCGAGCATCGCCGTCGCAAAGTCTTCGACGGAGTGGCCGCCGTGATGCTGCAGGCGCGCATGCGTGTGCGTGACGCGCGGAAAGTTCAACGTCCAGAGGGCCATGTCCACGAGGTGGATGCCGAGGTCGATCACGCAGCCGCCGCCGGACTGCGCGGCGTCGTAGAACCACGGCTTGTCGGGGCCGTACGCGTTGTGAAACACGAGGTCGACCGCGTAGATCTCGCCGAGCGAGGGGATGAGATTCTTCACCGCCTGCAGGGCGTCGGTGTGGCGATAGGAGAGGTCGACGCCGAGGAGCAGATTGTGCGCGCGCGCGGCATCGACGACGCGGCGCGTTTCCTCCGCATTGCGTCCGAGCGGCTTCTGGCAGAACACGGCCTTGCCATGCTCCAGCGCGGCGATGGCCTGCTCCGCGTGCATCGCGCTCGGCGTGGCGATGACGATCCCGTCGGCGTCGCTCTTCAGCAGGTCGTCGAACGTGAGCTCCGTGTCGACGTCGCACAAGTACGCGGCCTCGCCGGCCTGCGCTTCCACGACCGCGTTCATGCGATGACGGCCGATCCAGCCCAGTCCCGCGAACGCGAGGCGCGGAACCGCGACGATCGCCGTCACAGCCGCACCGTCCATTTCACGAAGAGCCGTGGAGCGGTGGGCTTCAGCCCACCGAGGCCGGGGCGGGCTAAAGCGAATGGCGTGAACGCAGCGCAACTGGCACGACCCCTCACCCGCCCTTCGGGCACCCTCTCCTTGCTCGCCGCGGGGCGAGGGGCAACAAAGATGGCTTTCGCGAGATGCTCGATGGCAACGAACTCGACTCTCGCGAGACGCTTCAGTTGGTTGCCCTTCTCCCCTCGTGAGGGGAGAAGGTGCCGAAGGCGGATGAGGGGTTGTCGCTCTCTGTAAGTCGAGCCCCGGCGGGCTGAAGCCCGCCTCTCCACGATCTGCGTCACAGCCGCACCGTCCCTTTGACGAATCCGTCGGGACGTTGTTCGAGGTCGTCCATCGCGCGGCCCAGCTCGTCGAGCGAATAGTCGTGCGTCAGCAGGGGCGTGGGATCGATGCGGCCGGCGATGACCGCCTCCACCGCGTCCTGCATGCCGCGGACGTAGTTGCGCGGGTCGCGCTCGTGGGCGTTGACGACGTCGATGCCGAGCCAGTTCCACTGCTGCATGTTGACCTGGCGGAGCCCGTCCTGGTGATAGCCGGCGATGATCAGCCGTCCGCCTTCGGTGATGATGTTCGTGGCGATGTCGAGCGGCCACTGCGTGCCGACGCACTCGATGACGCGTTCCACTTTTCCCGCGCTGCCGAAGTCCTCGAGCGGCAGCGTCTCGTCCGCGCCGCATGCTTTCGCGAGCTCGCGTGCGGACTCGCGCCGCGACAGTGCGATCACGCGCGCGCCCGCGGATTTGGCGAGCTGCACGAGCAGATTGCCGAGGAAGCCGGCGCCGATGACGGCCACCGTCTGTCCCGGCTGGATGTCGGAGCGGCGGAAGATGTTCATCGCGCAGCCGAGTGCCTCGCCAGGGAACTTCCGTCCGGCCAGCTCCTCGGGGATGCGCACCAGCGCGTCCTGCTTCGCGACGTCGAACTCCGCGTACGCGCGATTCGACAGGAAGGCCACGCGCTGGCCGGTTTTCACGTGGCCGACGCCGTCACCGATCGCGTCGACGACGCCCCACCCCTCGTGTCCCGGCGCGCCGGGGTCGAGCGGGTAGTGGAACCATTCGCGTCCTTCCCACACCGGCAGGTTCGACGCGCAGATGCCGGAGCCTTCGAGGCGCACGCGCACCTCGCCCCGACCGGGCTCGGGCACGGCGGTGCGCACCACCTCCAGACGGCGGGAGCCGGCGATCACCGCGGCCTGCACGCGCTACTCCGTCACCGGCACGGAGGCCACCGGGAGATCGCGCGCGACGGCGGGGAGTGCATTCGCGGAGAGGCTCGGGCGCTCGTCGGCCTGCTGCACCAGCGCCGGCACGCCGGACGTGATGAGCCACTCGCGCAGCTTGCGGATGCCTTCCGCCGCGCCGACGCGTGGAACCCAGCCGGTCAGCTCCTGGAAGCGCGCGGTGTCGGAGACGTAGTACTTCTGGTCGCCCATGCGCCACTCGCTCCAGTCGACGCGCGGCGTGCGGCCGTCCAGCGTGCGGATCATCTCCAGCAGCTCGAGCAGGCTGATGGTGTTCGCCGCGCCGCCGCCGATGTTGAAGGCCTGTCCGGAACAGACGCCGATGTTCTCCGCCGCCGCCAGGAAGGCGTCCACGAGGTCTTCGGCGTAGAGGATGTCGCGCACCTGTTTGCCGTCGCCGTAGATCGTGATCGGCTCGCGGTTCAGCGCGCGAATCAGAAAGTGCGCGACCCACCCCTGGTCCTCGGTTCCGAACTGGTGCGGACCGTAGATGCAGCTCATGCGAAAGACGACGGTCTGCAGGTCGTAACTGCGCGCGTAATCGCGCACGTACTGGTCCGCGGTCCCTTTCGAGCAGCCGTACGGAGAATGAAAATCGAGCGGGCGCTCCTCGGAGATCCCATTCTGCGCGACCTGTTTCGTGCGCGGCACGTAGCGGCCGTTCTTCTCCGTCAGTGCCACGTCGTCCAGACCGCCGTAGACCTTGTTGGTCGAGGTGAAGAAGAGCGGCGGGCGATGGGCGCTGGTGCGGATGGCCTCGAGCACGTTCAGCGTGCCGCGCGCGTTGACCTCGAAGTCGGCGATCGGGTCTTCGAGACTGGTCGTCACCGCGACCTGCGCGGCGAAGTGGAAGACCTGCGAGGCGCGGCGGACGGCGTCGCGTACGGCCGCGGCGTCGCGCATGTCGCCGACCATCACGGTCAGCGAGTCGCCGTGCGTGTCGCGCAGCCATTCGAGATTGCGCTCGACGCCGTTGCGGGAGAGGTTGTCGAAGACGCAGACGCGCTGCCCTTCGCTCAGCAGACGATGGGCGAGGTTCGTCCCGACGAAGCCGCAGCCGCCGGTGATGAGGACGTGCTTCATACCGTGAGCCCCCTCGCGTTGAGCTCCGCCGCGGCCTGCTGCACTTTGTCGTGAACCTGACCGAGCGCGATCTGTCCTTCGAGCCACTGCGCCAGCTCCATCAGCGAGTCCTCGAGCATGACTTTCGGCTCGTAGCCGAGGAGCTCGCGGGCGAGGGAGATGTCGGCGAAGCAGTGGCGGATGTCGCCGACGCGGTACTTGCCGGTGATCTCCGGCTCGAGCCGCTTGCCGAGCACCTCGGCCAGCCGGCGGCCGACTTCGAGCACCGTGTAATTGCGGCCGCTGCCGACGTTGAAGGCCTGTCCGGCGACCTCGTGCGCTTTCTCCATGGCCAGGATGCAGGCCTGGGCGACGTCGAAGACGCTGACGAAATCGCGGCGCTGCTGGCCGTCCTCATTGACGAGCGGCGCGTGGTCGTTGAGCAGGCGCGAGGCGAAGATGGCCAGGACGCCGGTGTACGGATTCGACAGCGCCTGCCGCGTGCCGTAGACGTTGAAAAACCGCAAAGCCACGGTGGGGATGTTGTAGGCCCGGCCGATCATCAGGCAGAGCCGTTCCTGGTCGAACTTCGAGAGCGCGTAAACGGAGGCCAGCGCGGGCTGCTTCGTCTCCGGCGTCGGGATCGGGGTGAGCGGATTGCCGGCCGCGTCGCGGACTTCCCACTCGCGGTTCTTCAGTTGTTCGAGCGAGCGCTCGTATCCGGTGGCGAAGTGCCCGTTCGCGTCGCGATAGCACCCTTCGCCGTAGATCGACATACTGGACGCGACGACCAGACGCTCGACCGGATTCCTGATCAGCGCTTCGAGCAGGACGGCCGTGCCGCGATTGTTGACGTCGGTGTAATTCTCGACCGCGTACATCGACTGGCCGACACCGACTTTCGCGGCGAAATGGAAGACGCTGTCGACGCCTTTGAGTGACTTCGTCACCGCGTCCGGGTCGCGGACGTCGCCGACGATCAGTTCGACCTCGGCATCGAGGTACTCCGGCCGCCGCGCGTGCTCCCCGTGCACCTGGGGATCGAGGTTATCGAGAACGCGAACGCGGTGGCCTTGCTGCAGAAGCGCATCGGCGAGATGCGATCCGATGAATCCTGCGCCTCCCGTGATCAGCACAGTTCTGGTCATTCACTCCACTCTTTTCTCAATGAGTCGTTGGGGCTACCCGTCAGGAAGCTCAGCAAGTGGCGAGCCAGCAGGTGCAAAATGGTACACCGGCCTCTTGCGTCCGCCGCAAGGCGCTCCGCTTGCGGCGCACGCAAAGTTGCCAGCTGCCGGTTTGCGCGTGGCAAGAATTGCAAGTGCACTGGCCGGAGTGGAATGAATAGGTGTCTGTCGCCTGTCGCGGAGTCCTTATGGAGTGCGTGCGGCCTTAGCCGCCGCTTTCACATCCGGGCACCGGGACGGCAGCGCCGCACCATCTCGGCAGTATGCGCGCGAATTTCAAAGCGGCGGCTAAAAAGGCCGCCGCACTCTCATAAAGCCGCTAGCGCGCGCCGGCCGCGCTTGCGGTCTGGGTGCGCGAGTCTTTGGCGGCGAGGAAGTTCAGGTGGGCGACGAACGCGGTGAAGATGCGCTCGCTGGCGGCGGCGGAGGTCTGCACTTTCGACACTTCGTCGACCCAGGCGCCGGTGCGCAGCTCGAGCTGCGGGTCGCGGAGCAGCATCTTGATGAGCATCTCGGAGACGGCGAACTGCGCGGGCAGTTTCACGTCGCGCGCTTTGGCGGCGCGCTCGAGTGCCTCGCGCGTCGAAGGCGCGAGCTCGCGCAGGGAGCCGACCAGCGTCGTCTCGATGTGGCTCGCACCGGGGGTGATGACGGTGATGGGATTGCGTTTCGGGTCGAAGCTGTCCGTCGCGTCGATGATGCCGCGCGTGGCGGGGAGGAAGAGCTTGTCGCCCGTGTTGCGGTCGAGCTTGAGGTAGATCTCGGGCCGCATCAGGCGCCCGGAGTTGCACGCGCTGATGATGATGTGTTTCAGCCCGACCGGCTCGAGCCACTCCTGCAGGGCGCCGACGGAGATGTAGGAACGGTCGTCCGTCTCCTTCTTGCCGGTCTGCACTTTCAGGCCGTTGCCGTTGGTGCCGTGCGTCTCGAGGATGAGCGTTTTGATTTTCTGGCGGGGCTTGCTGATGTTGTGCGCGTGGATGTCGCTGAGGATCTGCAGCCAGTCCGCGCTGTCGAAACAGGCGAAGCCGAGGGCGGTGTAGAAGCGGCAGTTGCCGGGGACGCTGAGGTCGGGGCTGAAGACGATGCCCACGCCGTTCCCGATTCCTTCGAGGCTCGCTACCGGTGCGCCCGGCCATGCTTTCGCGAGCAGGACTTCCGTCTGCTCAGCCGACGCGGTCGCGGAGAGAAGAAGGACAGTGAAGAGGATCGTTGCGCGTTTCATCATCGTCGGCAGAACGGAGTTGCGGACCGCACGCGCGGCCCGCAACTCGCGAGGTGAGAGTTAGTCCTTCCGCATCCGCCGGCGCGAGGCCGTGGCGGTGTCGTCATCGTCGTCGTCAGTGGTGGTCGTCGTCTGCGCGCTGCTGGTCATGGTGCCGCTGGTCGTGCCCGACGTGTTGTTGTTGGTGTTGTTGTTGTTCCAGCTGCTGGAGCCGGTGTTGTTGTTGTTGTTGTTGGTCTGACCCGAGGCCATCGTGCCCGAGGTCGTGCCGGACGTGTTGTTGTTGTTCCAGGTGCTGGAGCCGGTGTTGGCGGACGTGTTGCCCGAAACCGTGCTGTTTCCCGACATCGTGGCCGTGTTGTCGGTCATGGTCGTGGTGCCGGTGCCGCTGGTGCCGCTGACGGTGGTGCTGCTGTTGTTGTTCGGGACGAGAGTCGCGTCGGCGCGGGCGACGCCGGGGGTGGTCACGAGCGTGGTGTCGGTGCCGCGGGTCGGGCTTTCCATCGCGTTGCCGGCGATGACTGTGGCCGAGCCGCCTTTGACCGAAGTCTCAGCGGTACTGACGCCGGTGGCGTTCATGCTGTGGCCGTGCATTTCCTCCGGCTCGGTGGCCTGCGGACTCCCGGGGCGGTGATTCGAGTTGTTGGTGTCGGCGAGGCTGTTGTCGGTCGAGGCGCAGCTCATCAGAGCCATGCAGAGAATGGTGGTTGCGATCAGAGATGTGCGTTTCATGATTTTTTTGTGTCCTCCTGTACGCCTTCCCCACATTTCAAAAGTCGAACCCACTTTTTGCGCTGAGCACGGCAATTGAATGCGTTTTTTCGTCCCATGGAACGATTTCTCGGACGTTACGCACCTTATTTCTTTGCAATTCTCCGCATCGTCGCGGGGCTCATGTTCACCATGCACGGCACCGCGAAAATCTTCGGCTGGCCCGGCGACAAGGCTCCGGCCACGGCCACGGCCTCGATCATCGGCGGCTGGATCGAGCTGATCTGCGGACCGCTGATCGCCCTCGGCCTCTTCGCGAGCTGGGCCGCGTTTCTCTGCAGCGGCATGATGGCCGTCGCGTATTTCTGGAGACACGCCGCCGGCGCGAGCTTCTGGCCGATCGAGAATCGCGGCGAGCTGGCCGTGCTCTACTGCTTCCTCTTCCTCTTCCTCGCCGCCCACGGCCCCGGCATCTGGAGCCTCGGCGGAAGAAGAGATCGGGCGCCGTTGTGACGGAATGCTGCCGCGGCGTTCTACGCTACGAACAGGTATGACGACGATCGAAGCGCTCGAACGCGACTGGGAAGTCTGGGATCGTCAGCTCGAGCGCGACGTGGCGGCGGGGAAGCTCGACGAGGTGGCCGCCGAGGCGCTGGCCGAGCTCGAGCGCGGCGAGACCAGGGAGATTTGAGTTCTCGCCGTGAGCGCCGGCGAGGACGCCGGCGCTCCGCTTGATTGTCCTTATCGCGAGTTCGAATTCGCCGCGGGCCCGATGATCCTGGTGCCCGTGGTGATCTCGCTTTCCGGTGTGCCGGGCGAGCAGCCGTTGCCGAGGGCGGCGGCGTCAAAGTCGACGGAGTAGCGGCCTTCGGCGCGCATTGAGACCGTCACCCAGTTCTGGCTGCCCCACTGGTCGCGCTCGCAGTTGTCGAGGTTGAGATACATCCAGCCGCCGATCGCGCCGTTGGTGAGCTGCGGGTAAATCGACGCGTCGGCGACGGAAGTCCGCGAGCTTGTGGGAAGCGTATTCTCCGTGAAGATCGGCGTGCAGACCCGGCTCACCGGGATGTCGCCGATGCCGTTCTCCGCCTCGTCGAAGCGGACGACCTCCATGATCTTGGTGACGTTGTCGTCGGCGTGATGGCCGCAGGTAGTATGGCCGCCCTTCCCCTCGCGCCAGGTCTTGAAGGAAGTCTGGAACTGTCCCGCGCCACCCTGGATCCAGCGCGCGGCGAACGTCGAGGGCAGCGGCTGGCGTCCGTCGAGCTTCGGTGTGGCCGGCGACTGGTAGCGGCTGTAGAACGTGCGCTCCCCGCGAGGGTGGTACTGCCGCGCATTGGCCAGGCGCTCGGCCTGCGTGCCCCCCTCCGGCACGGCCCGAACATGCACCATCGTGCCGCTCTGCGCGAAGTTCTGCGAGCTGCTGACCTGCTGGTAATCGCCGATCAGGACGTTGTCGTAGGCGAGGTCTTCGCGCCAGTAACCGGCCACCGCGGGACCGTTCGCCGAGCAGTTGCGGACGAGATCGATCGTCGCATAGCCGACCGCGTTGTCGTGCGTGTTGCCGATCTCGTCGCAGCCTTCCACGCCGTTGAGATCTTCGACGGCGCCTAAGGTGAAGGCGTCCTGCATCCGCTCGATGTAGCCCTCTTCGAGCTGGACGGCCAGGCGGCGGCAGTCGCCGAGGTCGAGCTGCTCGTTGCGATCGGAGTACGTGCCGCGCGGCGCGATCAGCGTGCCCGTGCCGAGGTTCGGGGCGATGCGGCCGGAGGCGATCACGTCGAAGAGGTTGATGCTCTGCACGTCGTAGCCGGTCAGGTAGACGTTGAACGAGATCACCGGGACCGAGTAATCGGTCCAGAGCGTGACCCGCGCGATCTGCTCGGCCGGGCTGACGTTGGTCACGGTGAAGAGCGTGGACTCGCCGGCGCGGTTCTCGAGGTCCACTTCAAAGTAGGGGAGGAGCAGCGTCGCCGCCGGCAGCAGGGCGATGTCGCAACTGTCGTCGTTGTTCACGGACGCGGCGCCGCGGCCGGCGTTCCTGTTCGGCGCCGGGCCGATGGTCACCGTGGCCGTGGCGCCGGTGACTTCGCTCGGACGCACGTCGGACGAGCAGCCGTTGCCGAGGGCGATGGCGTCGATGTCGGTGGAGTAGCGGCCGTCGAGCGCGCGCATCGAGGAGATGACCCAGTTCTGCGTGGCCACGTCGTCGCGGAAATTGCGGTCGAGGTTGAGGAACATCCAGCCGCTGGTGGCGGCGTTGGGCGGCTGCGGATAGACCTCCGCGTCGTCGACGTCGGTGCTGGACGTGGCCGCGAGCTCGAGCTGCGCGCCGCGCGTGCCGACGGCGTTCTCGTTCTCGTCGAAGAGCACGATCTCCGTCACGTCGAGGTCCGCGTTCCCTGCGAACGACGCGCACGCGTCCGAGGACTCGCTGCCTTCGCGCCAGACTTTCAGCGACGTGCGGTAATCGTTCGAGCTGCCCTGGATCCAGCGTGTGGCGAACTGCGACGGGAGCGGCTGGCGCCCGTCGAGCTTCGGCGTGGCCGCGGCCTGATAGCGGCTGTAGAACGTGCGCTCGAAACCGGCGTCGTAGGTGAAGAGCGAGGCACGCGTCTCCGCGGTACCGCCCTCCGGCACGGCGCGGATGTGGACCATGGTGCTGCCCTGCGCCGAATCGGCGGAAGGGTTGACGTGCTGGTAGTCGCCGATCAGCACGTTGTCGTACCGCACGGCACCGTTCCAGTAAGCGGCCTCGGTCGGGTTCTCGTGCGTGCAGCGGCCGACCACGTCGATGGTGGCGTAGCCGACGGCGTTGTCGTGCTGCCCGCCGATGTTTTGGCACGCCTCCAGCGGGCCGAGCTCATCGAAGCGGCCCCGGGTGAAGGCGTCCTGCATCCGCTCGACGTAAGCGGGATCGAGGTTCCCGGGAAGGCGGTCGCAGGCGGAGAGGTCGAGCTGCGTATTGCGGTCGGAGAACATGCCGCGTTTCGGCGTGACCAGCGTGCCGGTGCCGGCGGCCGGGGCAATGACGCCGCGCGCGATGATGTCGAAGAGGTTGATGGCCTGGACGTCATACCCGGTCAGGTAGATGTTGAAGTTGAGGACCGGATAGGCGCGGTCGGTCCAGAGCGTGACGCGCGCGACCTGGTCGAAGTTGGTGACGTTGGTGATGGTGAAGAGCGTCGTCGCGCCACCGAAGTTGTCGAGGTCGACCTCGAAGTACGGCAGGAGGAGCGTGGCCGCGGGGAGAACGGAGATGTCGCAACTGTCGTCGTTGTCGACGGTCGCGGCGCCCGCGGTGAAGGAGAGCGCGGCGGCGAACAGCAGGGGAAGGATCCGTTTGATCATCTTCATTCTCCTCATCATTGAACGGGACCGGAGTTGGGACTGTATGACGCGAGCGCGCGCCATCAGCGAGTGCGAGACCAGTTCTAGGTGCCAGTTCATCGGGAATTTTCCGGGCAGACTTTATGCCGTTATCGCATATCGAAGCAAGTGTTATTTGCGGGGAGCGCCGGGACGGCGGCGCTCCCTCGACTACGGCGCCGTCGTCACGGCGGCCCGATCACTGCCGTGCCCTGCGCGATCTCGCTCCGCGCGACCGGCGCCGAGCAGCCGTTGCCCAGCGCGGTTGCGTCGGTTTGCACGGAGAAGCGGTTTTGCGAGGACATCGACGCCACGACCCAGGCCTGCTGCGCACCGTTGCCGTCATGGCCGTCGTCGAGATTGAAGTACGCCCAGCCGCCGGTGGCACCGTTCGCCGCGTGCGGGAAGAGGGAGGTGTCGGCGACGGAGACGCGTGCCGTGGAGGGAAGGGTGGGTACGAACGCAATCGGCGGATCGCAACGGGTGCAGCGACTGTCGCCCCACGCGTTTTCGGCTTCGTCGAACACCACGACGTC
The DNA here is from genome assembly GCA_036387915.1 of Thermoanaerobaculia bacterium. Classification (GTDB taxonomy): domain Bacteria; phylum Acidobacteriota; class Thermoanaerobaculia; order Gp7-AA8; family Gp7-AA8; genus QHVT01. The sequence continues at coordinate 5,055 of DASVSV010000560.1, read as the reverse complement.
CGTGTACGGGATGAAGTTCGCCTCGTGCCGGCCGCACGCGCTGCGAGCGCCCGTGGCCGACTCACGCCACATCAGATATGACGTCTGGAAGCCGCTGGCGCTGCCGTTGATCCATCGGGCCGCGAACAGCGACGGCAGCGGCTGCCGTCCATCGCGTTTCGGTGCGGACCGGGTCTGGAAGCTCGCGTAGAACGTGCGCTCGAACGGCGCCGGCTCCCGGCCCCCCTCCGGTACCGCGCGGATGTGCACGAGCGGCGAGCCGCCCGCGAGCTCGAGAAACGGCAGGAGCTGCTGGTAGTCGCCGGTCAGGACGTTGTCGTATGCGATGTCCTCGCGCCAGTACTCCGGCGAGAGCGGCCCCTGCGTGTCGCAGTTGCGGACCACGTCGATAGTCGCGTAGCCGACGGCGTTCGCGTGCGGGTTCCCGATCTCTTTGCAGTCGTCCGCGGTCCCGATCTGGAACGCGTCCGCCAGCCGCTCGAGCATGTCCGGCGTCAGTGCGGTGACGCGGTCGCAGCCACGGATGTCGAGGCGCGAATTCGCGTCGGAGTATTGGCCGCGCGCGGCGGCGGGAGTGCCGATCGCGCCGGATTTCAGGACGTCGAAGAGGTTGATGCTCTGCACGTCGTAGCCGGTCAGGTAGAGATTGAACGACACGACCGGCACGGCGAGGTCGGTCCAGAGGGTGACCCGCGCGATCTGGTCCCCCGGGCTGACGTTGGTGACGGTGAAGAGCGTGTTCACGCCGCCGGTTTCGTCGAGGCCGACCTCGAAGTACGGGAGGAGCAGCGTTGCCGCCGGAAGCTGGGCGATGTCGCAACTGTCGTCGTTTTTCGTCGTGATCACTTTGTCAGCGATGCGGTTGTCGTTCGGCGCGGGCGCGATGGTCGCGCCGTTGAAACGGGACACCTCGCTGATGCGGGCCGGCTCGGAGCAGCCGTTGCCGAGGGCGGTCGCGTCGATGTCGGTCGAGTAGCGGCCGAGGGCGCGCATGGAGGAGGTCACCCAGGCCTGGCCCGCGTTGCCGGAGCCGTCGCGGTCGAGGTTGAGGTAGAGCCACCCGCCGATCGAGCCGTTGGTGAGCTGCGGGTAGAGGTTCGTGTCGGTGACCAGCGTTCGCGACGTGGCGGGGAAGGCGGGCTCGGGATAAGGCGGGAACCGGATCTGGGCGGGCACCGCGCCGGCCGCGTTCTCGTTCTCGTCGAAGACCACGGCCTCGCGGAACTCGAGCGCGCCGTTCGCGTTGAGCTCACCGCATGCGGCGTTGCGACCGCTGCTCCCTTCGCGCCAGATCTTCAGCGACGTCTGGTAGAGCGACGTGCCGCCGCGGATCCAGCGCGCGGCGAACGTTGCCGGGAGCGGCTGCCGCCCGTCGAGGTTCGGCGTGAGCGGCGACTGGTAGCGGCTGTAGAACGTGCGCTCGAAGACGTCGTACCGGAAGAGCCGCGCCCGCGACTCCGCGGTACCGCCTTCGGGGACGGCGCGGATGTGCACCATCGGCCCGCCCTGCGCCGATGCCTCGCCGACGTTGAGCTGCTGGTAGTCGCCGGTCAGGACGTTGTCGTAACGGATGGTGGTCCAGTACTCGGCATCGGTGGCATCCGTGACGTCGCAGGTGGCGACGACGTCGATGGTGGCGTAGCCGACGGCGCGGTCGTGCTCTCCGCCGATGTCCTCGCATCCCTTGATGGTGCCGATCGAGTCGATCCGCCCCTCCATGAACGCGTCGCGAAAGATGTCCAGATAGACGGGGTCGATGTTGCCGGGCAGCCGGTCGCACTGCGTTACATCAATGGCCGCATTCGGGTCGGAGTAGCGGCCGCGCTTCGAGATCTCGGTCCCGGTGCCCTCCTGCTGGATTCCATACGGCGGGGCGATCACTGCCCGCGCGAGGATGTCGTAGAGGTTGATGCTCTGCACGTCGTACCCGGTCAGGTAGATGTTGAAGTTGATGACCGGATACGCGTAATCGGTCCAGAGCGTGACGCGCGCGACCTGGTCGACGCTGGTGACGTTGGTGACGGTGAAGAGCGTCGTCTCGCCGGTGCGGTCGTCGAGGTCGACTTCAAAGTACGGGAGCAGGAGCGTGGCCGCCGGCATGACGGCGATGTCGCAGCTCGCGTCGTTCTGGGTGGTGACTGCGCCCGCGTTCCACGCCAGCGCGAGGAGAAAAACAAGTGTGACCACGGAGCCCCGATACGCGCGTCTCGCGACACCCAGTCCCCTCTCCCCACTGCGGTGGGGAGAGGGGACTGCTTCAGGGCCGGCGCTCCGTCCAGTGTTCATTGCGGGGGTCCGATGATCTCGCTGCCGCCGAAGACTTCCGTCGCCTCCACCGGCGCCGAGCAGCCGTTGCCGAGGGCGTTCGCGTCGATCTGCACGGAGAAGCGGTTCTGGGACGACATCGACGCCACGACCCAGGCCTGCTGTGCGCCGTTGCTGTCGTCGCCGTCGTCGAGGTTGAAGTAGAGCCAGCCGCCGGGTGCGCCGTTCAGCGCCTGCGGGAAGAGGTCGGAGTCATTGCTGGCCACGCGTGCCGTCGACGGCAGCGTGGCGTCGAACGGGATCGGCGGATTGCACAGGTTGCAGGGGTTGTCGCCCCACGCGTTCTCCGCTTCGTCGAACTTGACGGTCGCCGTCCACGGCGTCAGGTTCGCCGGGTTCGTGGCGCACGTGCTGCGCGCACCGCGGGCCGACTCACGCCAGATCAGGAACGACGTGTTGAAGGCGCTGGCGGTGCCGCTGATCCACCGCGCCGCGAACAAAGACGGCAGCGGCTGGCGTCCGTCGAGTTTCGGTGCAGACCGGGTCTGGAAGTTGGAGTAGAACGTGCGCGCGAACGGCGCCTGCTCCTCGCCACCTTCGGGCACGGCGCGGATGTGCACGAGCGGCGAGCCGCCGGCGGAGGCGTTCCGCGCCTCGAGGTACTGGTAATCGCCGGTCAGCACGTTGTCGTACGCGATGTCCTCGCGCCAGTACTCCGGCGAGAGCGGCCCGCGCGTGTCGCAGTTGCGGACCACGTCGATCGTGGCGTAGCCGACCGCGTTCTCGTGAGTGAGTCCGATCTCGTCGCATTCGTCCGCGGTACCGGTCGTGAACGCGTCCGCCATCCGCTCGAGCATCTCCGGCGTGAGTGACGTGACGCGGTCGCACGCGCGGATGTCGATGCGCGCGTTCGGGTCGGAGTACTCGCCGCGCGTGGCCAGGAGGCTGCCGATCGTGCCGGACTTCAGTACGTCGAAGAGATTGATGCTCTGCACGTCGTAGCCGGTTAGGTAGAGGTTGAACGACACGACCGGCACGGAGAGGTCGGTCCAGAGCGTGACCCGCGCGATCCGGTCCTGCGCGGTGACGTTGGTGACGGTGAAGAGCGTCGTCGGCCCGGCGCGGTCGTCGAGGTCGACGTTGAAATACGGGAGGAGCAGCGTGGCTGCCGGGAGTTGGGCGATGTCGCAGCTGTCGTCGTTTTTCGTCGACACGGTCTTGTCGTCGACGCGGTTGTCGTTCGGCGCGGGACCGATGGCCGCGCCGTTGAAACGCGACACTTCGCTGATGCGGGCGGGCTCGGAGCAGCCGTTGCCGAGCGCCGTCGCGTCGATGTCGGTCGAGTAACGTCCGAAGGCGCGCATCGAGGCTACCACCCACGCTTGCGAGGCGTTGCCGGAGCCCTCGCGATCGAGGTTCAGGTAGATCCAGCCGGCGGGCGAGCCGTTGGAGAGTTGCGGATAAATCGAGGCGTCGCCGATCCACGTGCGCGAGGTGGGCGGCAGTGCGAGTTCCAAGCCGGGGAAGATGTTGCTCTGCGGCGCGTCCCCGGTGGCGTTCTCGTTCTCGTCAAAGGTGACGATCTCGCGCAAGCCGAGCTGAGCGTTCGCGGCGAATTCGCGGCAGGTCGTGTTCCCGTCCGTTCCGGGCTCGCGCCAGACTTTCAGGAACGTCTCGTAACCGGCGGCGCGGCCGTGGATCCAGCGCGTCATGAACTGCGCGGGCAGCGGCTGGCGGCCGTCCAGACGCGGCGTCTCCGCGGCCTGGTACTGGCTGTAGAACGTGCGCTCGAAGACGTCGTAGCGGAACAACCGCGCCCGCGACTCCGCCGTCCCCCCCTCGGGGATGGCCCGAATGTGCACCATCGGTCCACCCTGCGCCGATGCCTCGGCCCCGTTGACCTGCTGGTAATCCCCGATCAGGACGTTGTCGTAGCCGATGGTGCTCCAGTACGCGCTCTCGGTGGGGTCGGTCACGCCGCACGTGGTGACGACGTCGATGGTCGCGTAACCGATGGCGCGCGAGTGCACGCCGCCGACCTCCTTGCATCCCTCGAGTGTGCCGATGCGATCAACCTCGCCGAGGGTGAAGGCCTCCTGCAGGCGATTGACGTAGACCGGGTCGAGTGCGCCCGGCAGCCGGTCGCACCTGCTCAGGTCGAGCGCCGGATTCGTGTCCGAGTACTGGCCCCGCTTGGTGACCTGCGTTCCCGTGCCGCTGTTCGGGGCGATGATGCCGCGCGCGATCAGGTCGAAGAGATTGATGCTCTGCACGTCGTATCCGGTCAGGTAGATGTTGAAGCTGATGACCGGGTACGCGTAATCGGTCCAGAGGGTGACGCGCGCGATCTGGTCGACGTTGGTGACGTTGGTGACGGTGAAGAGCGTCGTCTCACCGGCCCGGTCCTGCAGGTCGACTTCGAAATAGGGGAGGAGCAGCGTCGCCGCGGGCATGACGGCGATGTCGCAGGTGTCGTCGTTGGCGACGGTGACGGCGGCGGCGTTCCAGGCCAGGGCGAGCAGGGCGCACATCAGGAGCTTTTTCATGGTCGTGAGTTCCTCCCGGGTCCAATGACGGTTTGCCTGTAGTGACTTCGCTGGCTGTGATCGGCGCGGAGCAACCATTGCCTCGCGTCGCCGCTTCGATGGCGGCTGAGAAACGACCTGCGGCGTGCATGATCGGCACCACTTTATGGCGTTATCGCATGAGCGCGCAAGTTATTGTTAGCGGAGTGCGGACGGGCGGAGCGTCTATGGAGTGCGGCGGCCTGGCCGCCGCTTTCGAATTCGG
>DASVSV010000559.1:0-5126 GCA_036387915.1 Thermoanaerobaculia bacterium | reverse complement strand
CCGCACGCCTGTCGACGAAACACGTGTTTGCGCGAAGACTGGGCTGACTAAGCGCTGCCGGTCGTACCGGCCCGCCGGAGGCCTCCCGTCGTTTCCCTTTTCCCGAACGGAGCGACTACCGTTCCGCCAGCGCGGCCTTCTTGACCTTCTTCGCGGCCACTTCGCGCGCGGAGTGATCGAGGGTCATCTTGCGGATGCGGATCGACTCCGGCGTCACCTCGACCAGTTCGTCGTCCTCGATCCAGTCGAGGCACTGCTCGAGCGTGAGGTTGCGCGGGGGAGTGAGGCGCACGGCCATGTCCGAGCCGGAGGCGCGCATGTTGGTGAGGTGCTTGGCCTTGCAGACCTGCACGACCATGTCGTTGTCGCGCGAGTTCTCGCCGACGACCTGGCCGGCGTAGACCTTCACGCCCGGTCCGAGGAAGAACGTCGAGCGTTCCTGCAGCGGCTCGAGCGCGTAGGCCGTCGTGTCGCCCGTTTCCTTGGCCACGAGCGCGCCGCGGTTGCGGCTGCTCATCTCGCCGCGGTACGGCCCGTACTCGAGGAACGTGTGGTACAGCAGGCCGGTGCCGCGCGTCTCGGAGAGGAACTCCGTGCGGATGCCGAACAGGCCACGCGTCGGGATCTTGAACTCGATGCGCACGCGGCCCGTGCCGGGGTTGACCATGTCGGTCATCTCGGCGCGGCGCTGCTGCAGCTTCTCCATGATCGGGCCGGTGTGCGCTTCTTCGATATCGACGACGAGGGCCTCGTACGGCTCCATGGTCTGCCCGTTGATGTTCTTCAGGATGACCTGCGGCCGCGACAGCGCGAACTCGTAGCCTTCGCGGCGCATGTTCTCCGCCAGGATCGACAGATGCAGCTCGCCGCGTCCCGCCACTTCGAAACGGTCGGCCTGACCGGTGTCGCGGACGCGCAGCGCGACATCCTTGCGCAGCTCGCGGTCGAGGCGGTCCTTGATGTTGCGCGACGTGACGTACTTGCCTTCCGTGCCGGCGAACGGGGAGTCGTTGACCATCCAGAACATCGAGACGGTCGGCTCGTCGATGGCGATCGGCGTCAGCGCTTCCGGCGCGTCGGCGGCGGCGAAGGTCTCGCCGATCTCGACGTCCGCAAAGCCGGCCACGGCCACGATCTCGCCCGCGGCCGCTTCCGGAACGTCCTCGCGCTTGAGGCCTTCGAACACCGTCAGCTTCGTGACGCGCCCCTTCTTGTGCGTGCCGTTGCGGAGAATCAGCACGACGTCGGCGCCATGCTTGATGACGCCGCGCTGCACGCGGCCGATGCCGAGACGTCCGACATAGTCGTTGTAATCGACGGAGCTGACCAGGAGCTGCATCGCCCCTTCGACATTGCCGACCGGAGGCGGGATGCGCTTGAGGACCGTGTCGAACAGCGGACGGCAGTCTTCGTTCGTGTCTTCCAGCTCCGTGCGCACGATGCCCTGGCGTCCGATCGCGTAGAGGATCGGGAAGTCGAGCTGTTCGTCGGAAGCGCCGAGCTCCACCATCAGGTCGAAGACTTCGTTGACCACTTCGGTCGGACGGGCGTCCTGGCGGTCGATCTTGTTGATGACCACGATCGGCAGCAGGCCGAGGCCGAGTGCCTTGCGCAGGACGAAGCGGGTCTGCGGCATCGGCCCTTCGGCCGCGTCGACGAGCAGGATCACGCCGTCGACCATCGACAGCACGCGCTCCACTTCGCCGCCGAAGTCGGCGTGACCGGGCGTGTCGACGATGTTGATCTTCACTTCGTTCGGGTGGATGAACTCCGCCGGAAGGTCGTGTCCGCCGGCCGTGTGCGTGGCTTCGTGATGCACCGGGTGTCCGAGGGCGTCGGGCTGGTCGACGAAGTAGCGGACGGAGGTGTTCTTGGCCAGGATGGTGATGCCGCGCTCCTTCTCCAGGTCGTTCGAGTCCATGACCCGATCGTCCATGTGCTGGTAGGCGCGGATGGCTCCCGACTGCTTGAGGAGTGCGTCGACGAGGGTGGTCTTCCCATGGTCGACGTGGGCGATGATGGCAACGTTGCGGATGTCGTATCTAAACTGCGGCATGCGGCGGCCTTAACCGGGGACATGCGAGTTGTGTTCCCTGATACGTAACCGACGAATTGCACGCCAGTCACGTACCTATGCTGCTATGCACCGTTTTCGCGTTGTGTCGCTCGCACTCGCTACGACGTTGTTGCTTGCGCTTCCGGCCGCCGCGGACTGTCCCCTCGGCCGCTTCGTCGCCCCTCCCAGTTACGTCCACGGCGCCCCGCTGACCGTCGCCGACTTCAATCATGACGGGCGTCTCGACACCGTGACGGCCTTCCCCGAGGTGTCCGCGATTCACGTGAACCTCGGCGGCCCCGGCGGCACGTTCGAGCGCGGCCCGGCCATCGAGATCGGCTCGCAGCTCGAGCGGCTCGAGGTCGCGTTCGCAGCGACTACTGCCGACGTCGACGATGATGGAAATCTCGACATCGTCCTGGCCGTGCAATCGAGCGGTGCCATCGAAGTGCACCGCGGCCGTGGCGACGGGACGTTCCATCCGGTGCGGATCGTCAGTTACCAGGCCATGCCGCGGTCCGTCGCGACCGGGGACTTCGACGGCGACGGGATTCTCGACATCGCCGCCGCCGATCCCGCGGCGCGGCGCATCGACGTCTACTGGGGTCGCGGCGACGGCACGTTCGTGACGCCGCCCACCGCGGTGCAGGTCATGGCCGGCCGCCCGGTGCAACTGGTCGTGGCCGACTTCAACGGTGACGGCCGCGCCGATCTCTCCTTCGGTGCCACTCTCACCGGTCTCGAGGTCCGTCTTGCGGCGGCCGGCCGCTCCTTCGCACAGCCCCACCAGCTCGAGCTGGCGGGCGGGTACCACGGCAGCGTCATCCGCGACGTGGACGGCGACGGCGAGCTCGACATCGTCGTCGCCGATCTCGTCGCCGACGTGATCTCGATTTTCCCCGGCCGGGGCGACGGTACGTTCGGGCAGCGCGTCGATTACCGCGCGGGGTCCTCGACCGAGGGCGTCGGATTCGGCGAACTGACGGGCGACGGCATCCCGGACATCGTGTCCGGCAACGCGGGGGCGGGCACGATCGTCGTGCTCCCTGGTTTCGGGGGCGGCAGGTTCGGCCCCGCGGTTTCCTACTACGCCGGCTACAACGTCTCGGGTGTCACCGTCGCCGATTTCAACGGCGACGGACGCGACGACGTGCTGGCGGCCGATACCGTGTCGTACACAGTCCTCCTGCAGGGCGCGAACCGGCGGCTGCGGCAGCCCGACGTCTTCCGCGCCAATACCACCAGCTTCGACGTCGTCACTGCCGACTTCAACTCCGACGGCATCCCGGACGTGGCCGTGGCCGCGTACGAGCGAGAGGGCGCGATCATCCTCCTCGGCAATGGCGACGGAACGCTGCGTCAGGGCTCACTGGCGGTTCTCGGTCCGCAGCCTGTCACGCTCGACGTCGCCGACCTGAACGGCGACGGCAGAAGCGATCTCGTGGCCGGACTTCGCGGCGGCATCAGCGTGGCCCTGGGCAGGGGAAACGGGCACTTCCATCCGCCCGTGCTGACGCCGCTCGATCCCATCCTCTACCTATCCGGCATCGGCGACTTCGACAATGACGGCGACGTCGACGCCATGGCCCTCGACCGCGTCGAGAACGTGATCGTCTTTCTCGCCAACGACGGTACCGGGCGTCTGACCGAGAAGCGCCAGGTGCGGACGACGCGCATCCCCACGCGCGCGATCCTGGTCGACGTCAACGGCGACGGCAGAAACGATCTCGTCACACTGGAAGACCCGGTGGTGAACAATTTCGCGGAGCTCGGGTTCCTCGTCATTCGTCTGGGCAACGGCAACGGCACCTTCGGCTCGCGGCGCGAGCTGCCGGCCGGCAGGACGCCGTCGTACCTCGCCGCCGCCGACTTCAACAACGACGGCCGCCTCGACCTGGCCGTTTCCGACTTTACGCCGAATGGCGGCATTCATCTCTACCGCGGCACCGGCAGCGGCGCGTTCCGCGAGGTCGGCGTCCTGCCGGCCTATCACCAGGCGGGCGAGCCGGTGCTGCGCGACTTCGACGGGGACGGCGACGTCGACGTGGCCTTCACCACCACCGGTCTGGTCATGGTCTACGAGAACCTCGGCGTGGAGACCCTCGGCAACTTCACGTTCGCCGACGAGCCGCTCGCGCACGTCGCCGGTCCGGGGCCATGGAGCAGCAGCTCCGCCGACTTCAACGGCGACGGCCGCATCGACCTGGTCACGGCAGGAATCGATGGCCATGTATCGATTCAGTTGAACGGCACCGTCTGCCGGCGGCGCTCGGCAAGGCATTGACTCGTCGCGTATAATCCGCGGCGGTCCTCTTCCATGTTCGAGCTTCCCGACGATCGGCGGCAATTCGGCCGCGTGACGCCTGTTCAGCGCATCCGCGGCGCGGTCGGTGGCGTGCCGGCCTACGTCATCGACCTCTCGCTCGCCGGCGCACGGGTCGCGCACCAGGAGCTGCTTCCCGAAGTCGGCCAGACCTCGGTGCTGACGTTCGAATGGGAAGGACGCACGTTCTCCGGCCCGTGCGAAGTGCGGCGGACCCGCATCGAAAAAGAAGCGCGCTCGAAATTCGAAAAGGCGCTGTATCACACCGGCCTCTATCTGATGCGCACCGACGCCGAGTCGCATCACCTGCTGCGCGAGATCGTGCAGAGCTCCGTCATGCGCGCCCTCGACGAGCAGAAGGCCAACGCGCAGGGCCGGCCCGCCGTGGCGGCGCTTTCGTTCCAGACCGGCGGCGGCGACGAATACCTCCGCTGCGAGATCCGCCAGCAATCGTGGGTGAAGACCAGCACCCGCGACCCGCAGCAGCCGGACCACGGCTTCACCATCTCCACCTCCGAGCCGCCGTCCAAAGTGGCCATGCTCTGCCGCGCCTACGAGCTCGGCGACCCCGACGGCCGCCGCCTCATCCGCACCTTCGCCGCTCTCAGCATCAGCAAAGCCGAAGGCATCCCCACCCGCCGCTACGCGCCCTGATCTGACGCAAGGGAGACGACGATAGGCCTCCGGCGGGCCGGTGCGACCGGCGGCGCTGATTGAGCCCATGTCTTCGCGCAAACACCGTGTTTG
>DASVSV010000558.1:0-14083 GCA_036387915.1 Thermoanaerobaculia bacterium | reverse complement strand
CGCGGAGCTGACGCTGGTCACGCGCTTCGACAGCACCCGCAGACCGAACGCGAGGATCAGCACCGCCGTCACCGCGACGGGCACAGAGGACGGAGAGAACGCGTACATGACGTGGGAGCGGACGGGTTAGTGTAAGCGAAGCAGTTCGGCTTCCGCCGCGATCGTGCCGAAGGCGGCCCACTCGCGCTCGGCGACGATTTTCTCGAACAGCGGCCGGGCGCGCTCCGGCTGGCCGTTGTACAGATACCAGTTCGCGATGCCGTACTGAATGGCCGCATCGGCCTCGGACGCGAGCTCCTCCGGCGCGATCTCGCCGCGGTACATCAGCAGGAGCTTGTGATACGCCTGATTCTCGATGACGTCCATGTCGGTGCTGATCGGCTCGAGCACGCGCTCCGCTTCCTGCGCGTTGCCCATGCGCCGGTGGATCATGTAGAGCCAGTGCGCGGCGGAGACGACGCCGTCGGGATTCTTCGAGACGGCCATGCACTCGCGATACGCCTGCAAGGCTTTCTCGAAATCGCCGCGCAGGTAATGCGCGAGCCCGAGGTGATACCAGATGTTCGACTGGAGCGTGCTGGTGGGGATGTTGCGCGCGTTCGGGAGTCCGTCCGGCTCGATCTGATCGGGCGTGTTGCGGATCAGCGCCGCGGCTTTGGTGAGATCGGTGATAGCGCGGTCGAACTGGCGCAGCGTGATCCAGCGGTGGCCGCGATGGCGGAGCATGCGCGCGTCGCGCGGATGCTTGCGCACGCCCTCCGTGAAGATGTTGATGGCGTCCTGATAGCGGCCGAGGTACGCGGTGCGGCGGCCGAGCCAGATCAACGCGTCGGCGTCGTTCGGGTTGGCGTCGTACGCGGCACGGGCGGCGGCGAGCTGCTGTTCGCGCTCGGCGCGGACGGCGTCGGACATGACGATGGGCGGCGGGATGGGGATCGGGGCCGAGGGCGTGGTCGTCGTCGACGCACAGCCGGCGAGGAGGAGCAGGATCGCGAGTGTGCGCATGGTCGTCGGCTTTCTCAGTTCTCCAGTTTATCCCGAGCGCAGCGAGGGTTCTTCGGTGCAACGGCGCGGCGTGTGGCATGTGCATCGAGAAGGCACCAAAGATCCCTCGCTTTGCTCGGGATAAACTGCAGAAGTGAACGCCGACATCGTGGTCCTCGGCGCGGGCGTGGTCGGATGCAGCGTCGCGTACCACCTGGCGCGGCGTGGGTGCGACGTGCTCGTGGTCGACCGCGCGGCGGACTTTGGCTTCGGCTCAACGAGCAAGGCCACGGGCGGCTATCGCGCACAGTTCGACACGGAGATCAACGTGCGCCTGTCGCTGCTCTCGCGCGAAAAGTTCCGCGCGTTCGAGGAGGAGACCGGCGTCGATCCGGGCTACGCACCGCACGGGTATCTCTTTCTCGCATGCACCGACGACGAGCTTCGCACGCTCGCCGATGCGCAGCGCGTGCAGCACGCGTGCGGCTTGTCGGAGGCGCGGATGATCGACGCGCGGGAAGCGCGCGAGCTCAATCCGAAGATCGGCGACGCGAGCGTCATCGGCGGCGCGTTCTGTCCGACGGACGGCTTCATTCGGCCGATGAACGTCCTGCGCGGATATGCCGAGGCCGCACGGAGACTGGGCGTGCGATTCGCGTTCAATGCGACGGGCGAGGACGTCGACGCGCGGATCTTCGTCAACGCCATGGGCGCGTGGTGCGGCGCGCCCGTGATGCCGGTGCGGCGGAACGTCGTTGCTACCGTGCCGACCGACGTGCTGCCGGAGTCGATGCCGATGACCATCTGGACGGGCGACTGGTACCACCTCCGCGTCCGCGACGGACGCGTCCTGCTGCTCTGGCCCGACGACCCCGTGCTGGACGACGGCGCGTGGCTCGGCGAGGTCGTGCGCAAGACGCGCTCGCGCATGCCGTGCCTCGACGACGTGCCGCTCGGCGAACGCTGGTCCGGCTTGTACGAGATGTCGCCCGACGACCACGCGCTCCTCGGCCGGGTGGCGGAGAACCTCTACGTCGCCAACGGCTCCTCCGGCCACGGCGTCATGCACGCGCCCGCGCTCGGGCAGTTGCTGAGCGAGATGATCGTGGATGGGCGGGCGTCGATGGATGTCAGCACACTGGATCCGAATCGTTTCGAAACGTGAATGTGGCTTCCACTCTCCCCGCCCCCTCCCCGCCCAGGGGGCGGGCTGAAGCCGCGCCCTACGTTTTCACGAGCAGCGCGATGACCCCGGCGCGCGGTGCGCGCGCTGAAACCGAGACGTTTCGAAACGTAGGGCGTGGCTTCAGCCCGCCCCTCGGGCGGGGAGGGTGGGCTGAGGCCGCGCCCTACGTTTGCACGAGCAGCGCGACGACGCCGGCGCGCGGCGCGCGCGCTGAAACCGAGACGTTTCGAAACGTAGGGCGTGGCTTCAGCCCGCCCCTCGGGCGGGGAGGGTGGGCTGAGGCCGCGCCCTACGTTTGCACGAGCAGCGAACAGCAGGTGACACCGCCCTCGGCTTTGGCCAGTTCGTCGGCGTCGACGGTGCGGACGTCGATGCCGTGCGACTCGAGTTTGGCGCGGGTCTGTGGGTAGGCGGAGGGGTAGACCACGACGTCGCCGACGAGGAGGGCGTTCGGCTCCTCGGCTTCGATGAGCGTCCAGCCTTCGAAATACGACGTGTCGAGCCAGCCGGGATTGACGAGCAGTGCGTCGCGCGAGACGCGGGTGATGGCGGTCTTGAGGTGCAGGGCGCCGTGGATGGGGACTCCGATGACCGTGCGGCGGGTGAGGGCGTTGAGCTGCACGATGGCGTCTTCGTTCGTGCGCGTGGAGAGGCCGACGTAGATGGTGTCGCCGAGGACGAGCACGTCGCCGCCGTCGATGGTGGCCGGGGCTTCGATGCGGACGAGGCGGCGGTACTTTGCCAGTTCCGCGGCGACGGCGGCGGTCTCGCCGCGGCGCGACTCCGCGCCGGGGCGCGTGATCACCGCGACGTCGTCCAGCACGATGGCCGTGTCTTCGACGAAGACGCAATCGGGAAAGGCCGCGTCGCCGGGCAGCGAGATCACCGTGCAGCCGAGGGATGCGAGCAGGGCGCGATAGGCCTCGTGCTGGGCGGCGGCCCGTGCGTAGTCGATCGGCACGCGATCGATGTGCGTCACTTCCGCGTCCGCGACCGAGGGACTGACGTCGCGGGTGATGGCGATCATCGCGTTGCCTCCACGATCGCGTGCTCGATCGTGCCCGCATGTTCGACGAGACCGTGATCGCCCTCGGGGATGACGATCAGTCGCGAACCTTCCGCGAGCGCGCCCGACGCTTCCCACGCGCGCCAGCGCCGCTCGACGAAGTCGAACGGCACCGTCTCGTCGCCGCGTCCCATGATCGCGGTGACGCGCGAAGGCGGCGGGGTGTCGTCGACGTGCAGGTTGGCCATCTGTTCGAAGAACGCGCGATGAATCGGTGCATCGGCGTTGCGCGCGTAGTTGAACACAGTCACCGGATCGCCGGCCGGGATCTTCTCCCGCCAGCGATCTGCCACGCCGAGCGCGGGTGCGATCAGCACCAGTGGCACAGCGATCCCGCGCTTCGCCACCGCGAGCGCGACCAGGGCACCGAGCGAGCTGCCGACCAGCGCGCGCGGCGGCAGTTCCCGGCCGCGCACGAGCGCATGCTCGACCACCGCGTCAAAGTCGAGCCGCTCGAACGACGGCACGTTGAGATCGGGCGCATTCAGCTCGATCCCGTGCGGCTCGAGCAACGGGCGCAGGGCCGTAATCTTCGCGCTGGCGGGCGAGGAGGCGAAGCCGTGGAAGTAGAGGATCGAGGTCGTCACAAGCGATCAACGATGAACGACGAGCAAGGCAAGCGCCGGAGCGTTACCACTACGAAATTGCGACGGCCGCTCTGACGAGGTCAGCGAGCGGACAGGAAGCCGAGCGTGGCTCTATTCTCTCCCGGTCCAGCCGCGATCACGACCGGTGCGGCCTGCAGTTGGCCGGAAAGAACCGCCTCCAGATCGCTTCTGGAGCGAATCGCCCAGAATTCATACAAACCGGCGGGAACACGCGGCAGCCGGACCTGCCCGCTCTCATCGGACGTCAAGCGAATGCCGGTGCGCACGTACATGAGTTGCATCGCGTCGACCGGAAAGAGCACGCCATTCAGCCGCATCACCAACGACACTCCCGGAATCGGGCGACGTTCCTTCTCTGTCCCGATCATGATGGCAATCGAGCTTGTCGCCGGGGGAATGATCATCCGGACTTTAGACGGCGCCTCGCGCGAGAGCGTCTGAGCATACAAGCGACCGTCGTTCGCGATTGCGATGACCGCGCGGGGCACACTGCTGAAGGCGGGCATGCGAACCGTTCCGGCTTCGTCTGCCTCCCTCAGGCTCAGCACCGTTGGCCCGCTCAGCTCGAATACGGCCGCGCCGCGAGCGGGCTGGCCGTCCGACGAGACGATCTCCAATTCCAACTCCTGCGTCGGTCGCAGTGCGAGCCGGAGCCGCTTCAGGCCGATTTCGTCCTGCATGACCTGCACGGAGATCGTTTCCTGCGAAAGACCATTCGCGCCCCCGGCGGACAATCTGTAGGCTCCGGGCTTGACCCCGACGAACTTGAACGAGCCATCCGCCGCCGACTTTGTCATCGAGCTACCTTGCCCGCTCGACAGAGCGACGTTGACGTCCGCGATCGGCTGATCCGTCACCGCATCGACGACTTTCCCCTCCACACTGCGGCCCGGCACACGCATGTCGACGCCGGGAGCGCGCAGTTCCAGCGTTCCAGAATGACCGGCGACCTCTTTGCTCTGAAGGATGAAGACGACATTCCCCGGCTGCCAGAGGTGCGACGTCATCGAGCCATCCGGCGACGTCCGGAAGTTCGTGTTCCACTGCCCATCGACGCTTTCCATCGTGACCTCGGCGTCGCCGAGGCGACGCTCGCCGAGGAAGGTTCTGACGTCGACTTCTTCACCGGTCAACGGGACGATGACTTCCCTTTCCTCGCCGGCAGCCAGTTCCACCGTCGCGCCGAATCGCTCCAGCGGTTGATCACCGCGGACCACGAGGACGTATTTGCCCGGAGCGACTTCGATTTTGAACTCGCTCTCGCTCAGCGCCGCCCTGGTGATGGTCCGATAAGGTGCTCGTTCGCGCTTCCCGCGGAGTTGAACGACCTCGACGGATTCGACGTCGTCTCGCTGGCCTGGCGGGATCGAGAGAACGATGCGACCCGCTTTCTTCAGCTCCACGCCGGGCAGTTCGAGCGTGGCCGGGGCAGGCGGAAGGGGCAGGACCACAGAACCGTAACTGGAAGCGGAGACGACCACGCGACCCGGCCAGCGGTCCGGAGCGACGACGATGCGGAAGCTGCCATCCGGCTCCGCGCGGCCGAGAAATCGACCCTGGTCATCGTGAAGAACCGCAACGCCTGCTGCCTCGACGGGTGCGATGCGGCCGGTGATGCGCGGCAACGACACGACGCGGACTTCGATCGCCGACAGCGCCACTTCGGTGCCCTGGCGTGCGTCGACGACGATCGGTTCAGACGAAAAGTTCACGCCGCAATCGACTGCGACGGCGTAATGGCCGCGGGGAAAGGACAACCCGCGCTTCACGAGGAGGTCTTTCCCCGGAACCTCGACGGCCCACCTTGGAGTTTCGCCTGAGGACGACCGCCCCGCGTCGTCGAGCGGGGAAACCGCCAGCGCGCAATTCCCGTCGATTGTTTCCGTCGCCGACATGGACACCGGGAGCCGAACGCGGGAGCCTGCCGCGTCGGCAGGGGGCCGAACCGCACCGGCGGGCCACTCGCCGAGAATGATTTCTTTCCCGGCGGCTTCGACGCGGACAAAGGGACGACTCACGTCAGTCGCAGTGATTCCGAGCCCGGCGCCGGCGGCGGTGCATTGTGCGCTCGGCGACCGTGCAATGACCGTGGAGGCGCCGACACACCATAGATCCCCGGAACGCGCCGGTTCGATTCCTGCGAGGGCCATGAGGGCCACCAGCGCGACGGCGATCCGTCCCATCACACGCTTCCGTCAGCTTCAGAACTGCTGGCCGGCTCGATCGGCGCAACCTGAACGGCGACGCGAACCAAACGCCACTCCTCGCTCAACGGTCTCGAATCACAGGCCCACTTCTCGAGCGGGCATCGCAGGGAGCACGGGTCGCCGGCATTGCCTGTACACGTGCCGATATGTTGGCAAACCGTTCCTGACTGCGAGATCAAACATCCGTCGGCAGCGTTGTAGAAGGTATTTCCGCACTGAACTGTCGTGTAAGGCGGCGGAACCTTGCACTCCATACACTGGGCCATCAGCGGGTCAGAGGGCGTAATGAATAACAGGGCCACAGCTCCGAGCAACCACGCCGTCGGTCTCTTCATCGCTGACTCCTCTCGCGGTATTAACATGCTGCCTTCCATACGTCAATCCAGGCTGCGATTGTCCTCCTTCGAGGTTTGCGTGGTCATCGCGCAACTCATCGCTGTCGCTCATCGCTCGGCTACAATCGCCCGCATTCCCCGATGACCACGCCCGCTCCCGATCCGGACGCGACTGCACGCGTCGACTCCGCCGCACGTTACACGCCGCGGGACCGCGGTGACGACGCGCAGTTCGCGCCGGGGACGATGATCGCGGGGCGTTATCGCATCGCCAGCATCTTGGGCAGCGGGGGCATGGGAGAGGTTTATCGCGCGGACGACACGAAGCTCGGGCAGACCGTGGCGTTGAAGTTTCTGCCGGCGCGGCTGGCGCGGGATCCGATCCTCCTCGACCGCCTCCACGACGAAGTCCGTCTGGGGCGGCAGATCGCGCATCCGAACGTCTGCCGCCTCTACGACATCGTCGACTGGGACGGCGCGCATTTCGTGGCCATGGAGTACGTCGACGGCGAGGACCTCTCCCGTCTGCTGAAGCGCATCGGCCGGCTCTCGCACGACAAGGCCGTCGACATCGCGCGCGGCATCGCGGCGGGACTCTCGGCCGCGCACGCGAAAGGGATTCTCCATCGCGACCTCAAGCCGGCCAACGTCATGGTCGACTCCAACGGCGAGGCGCGGATCATGGACTTCGGACTGGCGCTGGCCGCGGGTGAAGACGACGGCACGATCTCCGGGACGCCCGCGTACATGGCCCCGGAGCAGCTCGCCGGCGAGCAGGCTACGGTGCAGAGCGATCTCTACGCCGTCGGCCTGATCATGTACGAGCTCTTCACCGGCAAGCGCGCGCACAGCGCGCGGACGCTGCCGGAGCGGCTGCGCGACGCGGGCAGCGAGATCACTACGCCGTCGAGCGTGATCCGCGACATCGACTCGACGGTCGAGC
Organism: Thermoanaerobaculia bacterium; assembly: GCA_036387915.1. Taxonomy (GTDB): domain Bacteria; phylum Acidobacteriota; class Thermoanaerobaculia; order Gp7-AA8; family Gp7-AA8; genus QHVT01. Next base: position 6,754 of record DASVSV010000558.1, on the reverse strand, counting down.
GCGTGATCCTGCGCTGCCTCTCGAATGACGCCGACGACCGCCCGCGCTCCGCGCGCGAATTGATCCAGGCGCTGCCCGGCGGCGATCCGCTGGCAGCCGCGGTGGCAGCGGGCGAGACTCCGTCGCCGCGCGCCGTGGCCGCGGCGGGAATCGCCGGAAGCCTCCGGCCAGCCGTGGCCTGGGCACTGTTCCTGCCGATCGTGGGGATCATCGCTGTGTTCTTCATCGCGACCGTGCGCACGCGATACTGGCAACGTTCGGGGATGACGCGGGCGCCCGAGGTTGCGGCGGATCGCGCGAGCGACGTGCTGCGGCGGATCGGTGTGCCGGCGCAGCCGTTCCGCTCGTTCGGATACACCGACGACGACAAGCGCATCGAGTGGCTGCGTAGGCGGGAGCGGAAGCGGCTGGCCGATCTCGAAGGCGCGCCGCGCCTGCGCTTCTGGATGCGCGAAGAGCCTGCGCCCCTGATCGACCGCGGTATTGGCCACACGCCGGAGCCGGCGCTCCACCAGCCGCCGCAGGGCGCGCCGGGCTCGGTGGCGGTGGAGCTCGATCCGGGCGGACGGCTGCTCGCGCTCACCGCGTACGCGACCGGCGACTGGAAGGCGCAGCCCTCCGACTGGAGCGCGCTGCTGCGCGCGGCCGGGCTCGAGCCGGCGAGTCTGACCGCGGCCGCGCCGTCGCTCGTTCCGCCGGCATTCGCCGACGCCCGTGTGGCGTGGAGCGGACGCCATCCCGACGACGGAACGCCCATCCGCGTCGAAGCGGCGGCGTTCCGCGGCGTGCCGGTCTTCTTCCGCATGGTCATGCCGTGGGACGCGACGAATGCTGGCGATCCGTTCGGCGCGGGGGGCGGCTTCCAGCGCTTCGGCATTCTCCTGATGGTCCTCACCGTCACGGTCGGTGTGGTGCTGGCGTGGCGGAACCTGCGGCAGCGGCGCGGTGACCGGCAGGGGGCGATGCGCGTCGCCGCGGTGCTGTTCATGGTCACGTTCCTCGGCCACATCGCCGTGGCCGATCATGAAGTGCACGCCGGCCACGAGCTGGAGCTGCTCGTCGTCACCCTCGCCCACGGCCTCTTGATCGCCGCGGTTTTCTCGCTGGCCTACCTCGCCATCGAGCCGTTCATCCGCCGCCGGTGGCCGCAGGGACTGATCTCCTGGGCGCGGCTGGTCTCCGGCGACTGGCGCGATCCGATGATCGGCCGCGACATCATGATCGGATTCGTGGGCGGTCTGGTGCACGCGCTGATCGCCTCGGGATTGCCGTTCGGCGCGACGCCGTTCCGCACCGGACTCCCGTCGAACTTCACCACCGCGCTCCAACCGCTCGGCCTGGTCGCATCGGCGGTGCAGGGCAGCATCATGTTCGGGCTGATGCAGATGATCGTGCTGATGCTGTTCATGATCGTGCTGCGCCGGCGGCTGTTCGCGGCCATGGGCGTGTTCGCGCTTTTCATGGCGGCGTATTCACGCGTGTCGACCGAGCCGTCTCAGATGGCCGCGTTCATCATCCTGGCGCTGGTGCTGACGATCGTCGTCGCCCGTTACGGCCTGCTTGCTGCGTGCGCGGCGCACGCGTCATTCGTGGCGTACTTTCAGTTCTCCATGCCCGACGCGCTGGACTGGTACACGCTCCGCGCAATCGTCCCCGCCGTCGTCTTTCTTGTGATCGCGGCATGGGCGTTCCGCACGTCGCTCGGCGGTCAACGCGCGTTCGCGGGAACGCTCGATGACTAGCGATCCGGACAAGACCGCGCAGTTCGAGGACCTGGCGCCGACGCCGCGGCCGCGCCGCAACGAGGACCAGTTCGCGCCCGGCACGATGATCGCCGGACGCTATCGCATCGCCTCGATCCTCGGCAGCGGCGGCATGGGGGAGGTCTATCGCGCCGACGACACCCGTCTCGACCAGCCGGTCGCGCTCAAGTTCCTCCCGGCGCGGCTCGCGCGCGACCCGATCCTCCGCGCGCGTCTCAGCGACGAGGTGCGCCTCGGCCGGCAGATCGCGCATCCGAACGTCTGCCGCATCTACGACATCGTCGACTTCGAGCACGCGCAGTTCGTGGCCATGGAGTACGTCGACGGCGAAGACCTCTCGCGCCTGCTCAAGCGCATCGGACGACTCGCGCACGACAAGGCCGTCGACATCGCACGCGGGATCGCCGCCGGACTGGCGGCCGCGCACGCGAAAGGGATCCTGCATCGCGACCTCAAGCCCGCCAACGTGATGATCGACTCCCGCGGCGAGGCGCGGATCATGGACTTCGGACTCGCGCTCGCGGCCGGCGAAGACGACGGCACGATCTCCGGCACACCGGCCTACATGGCACCGGAGCATCTCGCCGGCGAGCCGGCCACGGTGCAGAGCGATCTCTACGCGCTCGGCCTGGTTTTCTACGAGCTCTTCACCGGCAAACGCGCGCACAGCGCGCGCACGATGCCGGAGCGGATGCGCACCGCGACGAGCGAGATCACCACGCCGTCCAGCGTCATCCGCGACATCGACCCCGCGGTCGAGCGGATCATCCTCCGCTGCCTCTCCAGCGATCCCGCCCAGCGCCCGCGCAACGCGCGTGAAGTGATCGAGTCGCTGCCGGGCGGCGATCCGCTCGCGGCCGCGCTGGCCGCGGGCGAGACTCCGTCGCCGCGCATCGTGGCCGCGGCCGGGGCCGAGGGGAGTCTCACGCCCGCGGCGGCGTGGACGATGCTCGGAGCAATCGCCCTCCTGCTCGCCATCAGCATCGGCTGGCGTGCGCGGCATGCCCTCACGAACTACATGGGGGCCCAACGGTCGCCGGAGGTGCTGTGGGAGCGCGCGGACGAGCTTCTGCGCGCGTTCGGCATCCCCGCGAACGAACCGGTGATGCGGCAGGCGTACACGGTCAACGCATACGTCGAGTGGCTCGCCGGCGGTTCGGATCCGCGTCGCTGGGAGACGCTGCGGAACGGGCCGAATCCCTATCGCTACAGAGTCGAGCGCGGCCAGAGCCTGCCCCTCTCCCAGCGCACCCGGCGAGGCACGAACGCTCCCGGATGGTCGACCATCGAAGTCGACACGCAGGGCCGTCTGGCTTCGCTGCTCGCGGCGCCGGAGGGGGAATGGCAGGGCAGGCCGCTCGACTGGCAACCGCTGCTGGCCGCGTCCGGAATCGATCCCGCATCGCTGCGCGCCGTGGCGCCGGCGAAAGTCCCCGTCGCGCCATTCGACGCGCGTGCGGCGTGGACCGGCACGTATCCGAAAGATCGCACGCCGGTCCGCATCGAAGCAGCGGCGTGGCGCGGCACGCCCACGTTCTTCACCGTGACCGGAGCGTGGGATTCGGCGAGCGGAGCGGCGCGCGGGCGAGAGTTCGCCAACGAGCAATTCAACGCCTACCAGTCCCTCCTCCCGGTGGTGGTCTGGCTGGCCGGCGGCCTGCTCGCGTGGCGGAACTTCCGCTCGCGGCGCGGCGACCGCCGCGGGGCGACCATCGTCGCGCTGACGATGTTCGTGCTCTCCGTGGCCGAGTCGTTTTTCTTCGCCGCGGGGCGTGGCGGCATCGCCGCGGCGGTCGCACATCCGGAGGAGCTCATCGCGCACGCGGCCTCCTCCGGGCTGTTCCTCTTCATGGTGTACCTGGCCGTCGAGCCGTACGCGCGCCGCCGCTGGCCCGAGCAGCTCATCGCATCGACGCGCCTTCTCAGCGGCCGCACGCGCGACCCGCTGGTCGGGCGCCACGTTCTGATCGGGCTCCTCGGCGGAGCGGGACACCTTGCGCTGGCGATGTCCGGCACAGTGGCCGGCCGGATCTTCGGGCGCGACACCGGCTGGAGCTCCAGCGGTGACCGTGTCCCGGGCAATCTGTGGGATGTCCTGGGGACGCTCAGCAACGGCGCCAACGGCGGCCTGGCCAGCGGCGGCCTGTTCATGATCGTGCTGGTCCTCTTCACCATTCTTCTGCGGAAGAAAGCACTGGCCGTGACGGGTCTCTTCATCGTCGCGGCGACGTTTTTCATGCTCGCCGTCGGCCACCGGCCGGAGGTGATCCCGAGCTTCCTCGGCATCGCCGCGCTGCTCACGTTCGTCACCGTGCGCTACGGCGCCCTGGCGGTCGTCGTGACGCAGGGAACGTTCCTCGCGCTCTTCCACGAGCCGCTCCTGGCCGGCGGCGGGTGGGCAACGGCAATCTCGCCGATCTCGCTCGTCGCGGTGACCGCGCTCGCGATCTGGGCGTTCTTCGTCTCCCTCGGCGGACAGTCACCCTTCAGCGCCGCGCTGCTCGACGATTAGTTCAGGAGTGCGGCGGCGAATGAAATGAGCGCCGCACGCTAAACGACGCGGTACGCGCCGCGGGCTCCGGGCGGCACGTGCGGGAACTCCTCGAACTCGACGCCTTCCGCCGCGTCCCGCACGGCCTGCGTCACGAGGATGTCGTATGGCTTCGCGTAGGTCTCGCCGAGGATGCAGGCGGAGTTGACTTCGTTGCCGTAGACCTCTTCGGGGGCCACGCGGAGCACGCGTCCGAATCCGAGTCCGACGCCCAGCAGCACGTGCTCCTCGGCCGGTCTGCCCTCGTTGTAGTGGCGCGTCGTGCGCTGCATCTCCATCGCCGCGCGCAGTCCCTGCTGCACGTCGGCGAAGATGGCCAGGAAGCTGTCCCCTTCCATCTTCAGCAGAACACCCTGGTGATGCTCGACCACGGGGATCAGGATGCGCGACGACTCGTGGATGGTCTGCAGAAAGTGCACGATCCCGAGCTCGGCCACGCCGCGCGAGAAGCCGGAGAGATCGGTGGCCATGATGCACCACTCCTCGCCGCACACTTCCCAGAGCCGCGCGTCGACGGCGTCGCGGTCGGCGCCGGGACGCAGACGCTCTTCGAGGAGGAGGCGGACGCGCTCGTCGAACACGCGCGGGATTGTAGCGGGCAACCTTTGTGCTTCATGAAGACGCTTTTCTCCGCCGCTCTCCTCGTGCTGGTGCTTTCCGCGTGCAACCGTGACCGCGTCGAGACGCCGGAAGGCGCCGCCAACGACACGGTCCTGACCAACACCAACGCGTCCGACACCGCGTCGACGAACACGGAGACCAACGCGCTCGACGCCACCGCGCCCCCGTCCACGACGACGGCGTCACCGATGCCGACGACGACCGCCACGCCGAACACCAACACCGCTCCCCCGACCGACGCCGCGCCGGCCCCGCCCGCGCAGATCTCCGACGGCCGCGCGGTCTACACCGCCAGGTGCGCGAGCTGCCACGGAGCGGACGGCAAGAAGGTGGCCGGACCGGTGACGCTGGCCTCGGCGGCCACGCAGTCGAAGCCCGACGCGGACCTGGTCCGCATCGTCCGCGACATGGGTCCGCACCGCGGCCTGACGCTCGACGAAGGGCAGGCCGCGGCGGCCATCGCGTACGTCAAAGCGCTGAAGTGACGCAGCATTGAAGCGCGTCGTTCACCGGGCCATGACAGGTGGTGACTATGATCCCTCCCATCAACAAGGAGGCGTTCATGCGTCGTTCGTTCCTCGCGATTCTCGCGATCGGAATCATTCTCCCCACATCGCTTTTCGCTCAGGTTCTCTCCACTCCCCCCAGCGGCGACAACCAGAAGTCGTCGGTCACGCAGCACATCGGTCTGGTCAAGGTGACCATCGACTACAACAGCCCCGACGTCCACGCCCCGAACGGCGAAGACCGCCGCGGCAAGATCTGGGGACAGCTCGTGCCCTACGGCATGACGGACCTCGGCTTCGGCACCTGTAAGGAATGTCCCTGGCGCGCCGGCGCGAACGAGAACACGGTCTTCACCGTCTCGCACGACGTGAAGATCGAAGGGCAGCCGCTCCAGGCCGGCAAATACGGCCTGCACATGATCCCGGAGAAGGACGCCGACTGGACGGTGATCTTCTCGAAGAACCATACGTCGTGGGGCAGCTTCACGTACGACGCGGCCGAGGACGCTCTGCGCGTGAAGGTCAAGCCGGTGAAGAGCGAGTTCCACGAGTGGCTCACCTACGACTTCGTCGACCGCCGCAACGACAAGGCCACCGTGGCCATGAAGTGGGAAGAGGTGTCGGTGCCGTTCACGATCGCCGTCGACGATCCGACCAGCCTCTACCTGGCGCGCATCCGCGAGGAGCTGCGCGACTCGAGGGGCTTCACCTCCCAGAACTGGGTCGCCGCCGCGCAGTACGCGCTGCAGGCCCGGCGCCCCGCCGACGCGCTCTACTTCGCCCAGCAGGCCGTGAACCCGCGCTTCGCCGGTCAGGAGAACTTCCAGACCCTGAACACGCTGGCGTCGGCGCAGGAAGCGGCCGGCAAGACGGCCGAGGCGAAGGTCAATCGCGAGAAGGCCATCAATCATCCGAGCGCCGGCGCACTCGAGCTCCATCAGTACGGACGCCAGCTCCTCACGCAGGGCAAGAAAGAAGAAGCGCTGCGAATCTGGGAGCTGAACGCCAAACGCAACCCGAACGTCTGGCCCGTCCACGTCGGCATGGCCCGCGGCCTCTCCGCGAACGGCCGCTACCAGGACGCCCTCAAGCACGCCAGGCTCGCGCTCGCACAGGCGCCGGACGAAGGCAACAAGCGCAGCCTCGAGGCAGGAATCAAGAAGCTCGAGGAAGGCAAGGATATGAATCAGTAGTTCAGGGCGCAGGGTGCAGGGCGCGGGGCGCGGGGCGCAGGAGTTACGGCGCCCCGCGCCCTTCCCCTGCTCCTGTCGTCGTTCCTGTCATCCCGAGCGTCGAGTCGAGGGACCTGGGTG
>DASVSV010000557.1:0-2864 GCA_036387915.1 Thermoanaerobaculia bacterium | reverse complement strand
GTGCAGATGATGCTCGTTCACTATCTTCCGCGCCGCGACCGCACGCCCGAGGACCTGATCGACCTCCTCCGCAGACGCTTCAAACGGCGAGGACAACACTTTCCCGATGACCTAATGGAAAAGTGACAAAGTAGAATTAAGGCCATCGGGGTCACCTCGACAATGGCCTGCCGGATGCACCGACTAGGGCCTCGTGACGTGTGCCCCGCTGCTCCTCACTCGCCGCGGCTTCCTGCTCCTGCCTCTGCTCGCGGCGTGTACGGCCGGACCTGTGCATCGTTCTCCGTCCGGCGTGAATGACGTCGAGTGGGTGCTGGCGAAGCTCGAGTGGATGCGCAAGGAGCGCATCTGGCCGAACGGAATCCGTTATCTCTGGACGGACGCATTCGGCGTGGTGCTGCTCGTCTCGCTTTATCGCGCGACAGGGGAGAAGCGCTGGCTCGAGGAGGCGCAGTGGGTGGTGGCGGAAGTGGAGCGCGTGCTCGGCCGCCCGCGCGGCATTCGCATCGGCGAGGCGGCGGACCGGGACGGCCAGTATTTTCACTACCTGGCCATGTGGTTGTTCGCGCTGGCCCGCCTCGGCGCGATCGACGAACGCTACCGCGCGCGCGGCATCCAGCTCGTGCGCGAGATCCATCGCCCGTTCGTCATCCCCGGCCGCGGCGTGATCTGGAAGATGAAGGAAGACCTCAGCGGCGTCTATCCCGGCTACGGCCTCGGCGCACTCGACGCGTTCGACGGCTACGTCTCCTATCGCATGCTCGCCGAGGGCGAACTGGCCGAGGAAATCGCGGAGATGAAGGGGCTGATCGAGGCGCAGTATCGCCGCCTCGACATCGAGCAGGACCTCGGCATCGGGATGATGCTCTGGATGTCGCACTTCTTTCCGGACGAAGAGTGGGCGCGCGTCCAGCGAGAGCGCTGCCTGCGCACGCTGCAGCAGATGTGGGTCGAGCCGCCGGGCGTCTTCTGCCGCGAGCCCGGACTCCCGCACGTCTTCTTCGCCTTCACGAACTACGGCGTGTCGGTGGGACTACAGGCCGTCGGCGAGATGCCGCAGCGCGTCGCGAGGATCAACTCGTTCTTCGAGACTTACCGCTCCCGCGACGAATACGATCGCGACGCCATCACCCACGTCATGGCCTGCTCGTCGCGCTATCCGGGCGAGCTGCTCGCGCGGCCCATTTCTGTCTGAGCCCGGCACGCCAGGGACGATCTACGAAAGTTTTCGTGGTTCTTCTACGAAGAATGTCGTATTTTTCTTTCGAAACCTGAAACCTATCCCCGGAACTAACGTTTCTGGACTCACACCGTCTGACGAACGAAAGAGAACGAACCGAATGAACTTGAAAGCGCTGATCGTCACGCTCGCCGTCCTTGCTATGCCCGCCTTTGCGCAGACCACCCCGGCCCCCACGCCGGCCGCGGCCGACGGGGCACGCACCTATGTCCCGGCCGACTTCGCGCAGTTCGCGCCGAAGACCGCGCTCGACATGCTGAACCGCGTCCCCGGCTTCTCCGTGAAACAGGAAGGGAACGAGCGTGGCCTCGGCGAGGCTACCGGCAACGTCCTGATCAACGGCCAGCGTATCTCCGGCAAGTCGAACGACGTCGTGACGGAGCTGAGCCGCATCCCGGCCCAGAACGTCGAGCGCATCGACATCGTCGACGCCGCGACGCTCGACGTGCCCGGCCTCTCCGGCCAGGTGGCGAACGTGATCGTCAAGTCGACCGGCATCCGCGGACAGTGGGCCTACCGTCCCGAGTTCCGCGCGTACTTTGCCGACCCGCTCTTCACCCGCTTCGAGGTCTCGGTCAGCGGCATGAAGGGACCGGTCGAGTACACGATCGGCGTCGACAATCGCGGCAGCCGCAGCGGCGCCGGCGGACCGACCTGGATCTACGCGCCGGACGGCTCTCTGACCGAAGAGCGCGACGAGCAGTGGCGCGGCAACGCCGAGCAGCCGCGCGTCAGCGGCCGGTTCGTGTACGACGGACCCGGCACGGCCAAGGGCAATCTCAACCTGCTCTACGGCCGTCTGTATTACGACTACCTCGAGACCGGCACGCGCACGTTCATCAACGACATCGATCGCGATCGCACGGTGACGGTCGACGAGCACGGCCACAACTACGAGTTCGGCGGCGACTACGAGTTCCCCCTCGGCATAGGACGCCTGAAGCTGATCGGCGTCAGCCGCGGCTCGCGCTATCCGAACGAGACCGACGTCATCACCGACTTCGCCGACGGCTCGCCGACGGTGCACGACCGCTTCACGCAGGTCGGCGACGAAGGGGAGTTGATCGGCCGCACGGAGTACCGCTGGAACCGGGGCAAGTCCGAGTGGCAGCTCTCCGCCGAGGGCGCGTACAACTCGCTCGACAACACGTCGCGGCTCTTCGAGCGCGGTCCGAACGGCACCTTCGAGGAAGTCCCGCTGTCCGGCGGCACCGCCAGCGTCGAGGAAAACCGCTACGAGGTGATGGGCAGCTACGGCCGTCCGCTCTCCTCGAACGTGACGATGAAGCTCTCGGCCGGCGGCGAGTATTCGCAGCTCGCGCAGGTCGGCGGCGGCGGCACGACGCGCACGTTCTACCGCCCGAAAGGGGAGCTCTCGAGCTCGTGGAAGGTCTCGCCGCGCACCGACGTCAACTTCAAGCTGGCCCGCCGCGTGGGGCAGCTCAACTTCTTCGACTTCCTCGCCTCGGTCAACATTCGCGATGACGTGAAGACCGCCGCGAATCCGAACCTCGTCCCGCAGCAGAGCTGGGACGCGGACGTCGAAACCGTCCGCAACCTCGGCACCCTCGGCTCCACGACGCTGCGCCTGTACGGCCGCCTGATCGACGACATCATCGACTAC
>DASVSV010000556.1:0-10389 GCA_036387915.1 Thermoanaerobaculia bacterium | reverse complement strand
GGCCGGTACGACCGGCGGCGCTTGTTGGCCCAGCCTGAACGCACGCCTGTCTACGAAACACGTCTTTGCGCGACGACATAGCCTCACTAAGCGCCGCCGGTCGCACCGGCCCGCCGGAGGCCCCCGGTCGTCTCCCTCGCGCGGCTCCAATGAAAGCGTGCTGCTCAGCGAATGCGCATGCGACCTGCAGCGGAGCGGCGCATGAGACTCGCCGTCATTCTTCTGCTCGCTTTTCCGCTCGCCGCCCAGGACCTCTTTCCCCGCTTCAGCATCACCGGCGCGACGTCGCCTGCCGAGTTCGAGACGAACGCGCGCATCGACCCCGAGGACGCCGGCGGCGAGGGGACGCTGATCAACTTCGAGCGCGACCTCGGCCTGGAGGACTCGCGCACGCTGCAGCGCTTCGGCGTGCAGTGGCGTCCGTTCGCGCGTCACGAGCTGGCGGCGTCGTACTTTTCCGCGCCGCGCAGCGGCTTCGAGCAGATCAATCGCAACATCACCTTCCGCGACGAGGTCTACCCGGTGAACGCGCTGGTGACGTCGCAGTTCGACCTCACTACTGGAGCGCCACCTACACCTACTGGGCCCGCCGCGGGACCCGCGACGGCCTCGGCCTCTCCCTCGGCGTGGCCAACCTGGAGCTGAATGCGAGCGTGACCGCCGAGACCACCGGCTCCACCGCCACGGTCACGCAGACCGCCGAGACGGAGGTGCCGGTGGCCCTCATCGGCGCGCAGGGGCGGGTTGCCTTCACCCGCACCATCCTCGGCGAGGCCAGCCTCGCCACACTGCCGCGGGTCACCATCGAGGACTACACCGGCCGCGTCCTCACCGGCAACGCCCGTCTCGAATACCGCCCCCTGCGCTGGCTCGGCATCGGCGCCGCGTACCACTACTTCAAGCTCGACGTCGACGTCGCCCAGTCCAGCCTCACCGGCTCGCTCGACATGACCATCCAGGGGCCGGAAGGGTACGTGCGGCTGGCGTTTTGACGGCTAGATGTGCGTAAAATGCGTCGCATGGGAAGGCTGTTAGAGAAAGTCATCGCTGAGACGGCGCAACTTCCGGAGGAAGAGCAGGAAGCGTTCGCCGCCTTCATGCTGGCGGAGCTCGAGTCCGAGCGTCGATGGGACGATCTGTTCGCCCGTTCCCAAGACCTTCTGGCGCAGATGGGCGAGGAGGCGCGGCAGGAGTATCGCGCCGGGTTGACGGAACCTCTCGATCCTGAAAAGCTGTGAAGTCACAGACCACAGCGGCCTTTCGGAAGCGCTTTGCCGCACTGCCAGCGGACGTTCGTAACCAGGCTCGAGTCTTTTCGTGGCGAACCCGCATCACTCGAGTCTTCACTTCAAACGAGTTCATCCGACGGAACCGGTTTACTCCGCCCGCGTCGGGCGGAGTTATCGCGTGGTCGGCCTGATTGAAGATGGCAATGTCGTCGTCTGGTTCTGGATCGGTCCGCACGAGCAGTACGAGACACTGCTCGCGAACTTCTGACGCGTTTCGTTTAGGCGCAACGGGCGTCAGTGAAGCGCGGATCAACGCGTGCGTAGCACGCCAAAGACAATAGCCCCCGGCTTTCAGCCGGGGGAACGCGAGGCCCACGTCTCCAGCCCGTGTAGCGGGCGGCAGATCACGTCCAAAGGTATATCTCATGCGGCGAGATCCAAGTGCCTTCAACAGGCGAACGGTGATCTGTCGCCCGCTACGCGGGCTGGTACCAGGGGCACGCTTGTCCCCCGCCTGAAAGCCCGGGGCTAGTTTCTTCAGCGTGCTACGCGCGCGATCGGGTTCGCGGGGTTACCAAGACCGCGTCGATCTTGCCGAGCTTCACCAGGCGCAGGTTGATGGCGGCGGGGGTGCGGCCGTGGCCGCGGGCGATCTCCGCTATCGCGGTGCCGCTGTCGAACTCGCGCGCGAGGAGGGCGTCTTCTTCTTCGGTCCAGCGGGAGCCGGCGGCGCCGGTGCGCTTTTCTTTTGGCGGCGTGTTGTTCTCGCGGAGCAACGTGGCGGCCGCGAACAGGGCGCGGACGGTGTCGGCGGTGTGGAAGGCGTCGAGGGGGATGCGGGTGCCCGTGGCGGGATCGACTCCGTTGGCCAGTGACTCGAGGACGGGGATGACCTGATCACGATTCATTTGCTCACCTCCGCGAGAAAGGTACCTCGGCAGTCACGAACTTCTACCGAACGTGGGGATCGGGCACCGACCGGGCGGCGGAATCACCAAATCCAGGTGGAATGAAGACCGACCGCTCTACAGACGTTGGAACGCCGCGGAAGCGTTGCGGCACTGAAGGCGCATCGCTGGACCGCATGACCCGCACCGTCCGCGCCGCCCATCCCGCCCTCCCGGACGACATCGGCGATCTCCGCACGCAGCGCCCGCTGCCGAACGCGGAGCTCGAGCAGCTCGATCCGTTCCTCTTTCTCAATCACCACGGGCCGCAGGTCTACCCGCCCAACAATCGCGGACTGCCGTTCGGGCCACATCCGCATCGCGGGTTCGAGACCGTTACCTTCATCGTCGAAGGATCGCTGGCGCATAAAGACACCGGCGGACACGAGAGCGTGATCCACGCGGGCGGAGTGCAGTGGATGACCGCCGGCCGCGGACTGGAGCACGCCGAGCTGTCGCCGGAAGAGTTCCTGCGCAACGGCGGTCCGCTGGAGATCCTGCAGTTGTGGGTCAACCTGCCGGCGCGCCTGAAGATGACGGAGCCGCGCTACGTCGGGCTGCAGCGCGACGACATCCCATCCTTCACGATGGACGGAGTGACGGTGAGCCTGATCTCCGGCGAGTGGGAGGGGAGGCGAGGACCCGTCCAGTCGCTCACGGGCGTGCACATGTCGACCGTGAGCACTCCGGCGAACGCGCGCATCACCTTGCCCGCGCCGCGCGGACGCAGCGTCTTCTTCTACATCGTCCGCGGCGCACTGAACGTCGGCCGGGCGATGGAGCTGATCGAGTTCAACGACGACGGCGACACGATCGAAGTCGAAGCGCTCAGCGACGCGCTGATCCTCTTCGGCCACGCCGAGCCGTACGGTGAGCCGGTCGTTGCACACGGTCCATTCGTCATGAACACACACGAAGAAATCATCCAGGCCGTGCGTGACTATCAGGCCGGTCTGTTCCGCTGAAGTTCCCGCGCGATCAGTTCGTACGAGCGGCGCCGGTCTTCGTGCGAGTAGGTGATGGTCACGATCATGACCTCGTCCGCCTCGTACTCCGCCACCGCTTCCTCGATGCCGAGGCGCACCTGCTCCGGCGAGCCGACGATGGCGCGGCGGCGGGTGCGGAACGGGTCGTCGTCTTTCGGCTGCTCGTCGAGGAACTGCAGCGCGCGGTCGGTCGGCGGGATGGCGATGAGCTGGCCGCGGAAGAAGAGCGTGAACATCATCTTCGCGCTCGACGCGATCCGCCGCGCCTCCTCCTCCGTTTCTGCGCAGACCGCCCACACCGCGGCGATCACGCGCGGCTTCTCCGCGTGGCGCGACGGCTCGAAACGGCGGCGGTAGTCGGCCACGATCTCCGCGCCGTGCGGGGCGATGAAGTCCGCGAACGCGTACGGCAATCCCAGCTCCGCGGCCCAGATGGCGCTCTGCGCCGAGCTGCCGAGGAGCCACGGATGCGGCACCTCGGGGCGTCCGGGAAGCTGCGCCAGACGCGTGAACGGGTGATCGGCCGGCAGCGTGTCGTCGAGGTAGGCGAGCAACTCGAAGAGCTGCGCCGGAAAATCGTCAGGCCCGGCCTGCCGGCGGTCGCGTTGCAGCGCGAACGTGGTCACCGGATCGGTGCCGGCGGCGCGTCCCAGTCCGAGGTCGATGCGGCCCGGCGCGAGGGCCGCGAGCATGCTGAACGTCTCCGCGACTTTCAGCGGGCTGTAATGCGGCAGCATCACGCCGCCGCTGCCGACGCGAATCATCGACGTGGCCGCGGCGATCGGCCCGATCAGCGCCTCCGGACTGGCGCACGCCAGCGCCGGTGTGCCGTGGTGCTCGGCGACCCAGTAGCGCGTGTAGCCGAGGGCCTCCGCGTGGCGCGCCAGGTCGACGCTGTTGCGCAGCGCGTCGGCGCCGGTCATGTTCTGAGAAATGGGCGATTGGTCGAGGATCGAAAAGGGGAGCATCGTTCTCCAGAAGTGCTGCGCGTCAACGGCGGACTCGGCTTCAGTCAAGTCGAGTAGTGAACGATAGTGTGCGCCAGGAACGGACAAGGTCCGCTGCCAGTCCTCAACGTCGTCTTGCTCGCGGGCCGATTGACTCGACACGAGCCGTCCTGCGTGAGAATGCGGCGGACATGGATCCGCTGACGCACACGCTTCTCGGCGCCAACCTCGCCTCGACACGCCTCCGCGAGACGACCCGCCTCGCCACCGCCGCGCTGGTCATCGGCGCGAACCTGCCGGACGTCGACTCCATCCTCTATTTCACCGGCCACGACGACCTGGCCCTCGGCTTCCGCCGCGGCTGGACGCACGGCGTGCTGGCCCTGGTGGTGCTGCCGTTCCTCCAGACCGCGCTGCTGCTGCTGTATGACCGGCTGCGTCCCGATCCCCAGAAGCGCGTGCATGCGGGATGGCTCCTCGCCCTCTCCGCCGGCGCGATCCTCACGCATCCCTTCCTCGACTGGCTGAACAACTACGGCATGCGCTGGCTGATGCCGTTCCGCGGGACGTGGTCCTACGGCGACTCGGTCTACATCATGGACCCGTGGCTCTGGCTGATTCTCGGCGCGGGCTGGCTCGCGCCGCGGCGCGCCACGCGGGTCACGGTCGGCATCTGGGCGGTGTGCACGGCGATGCTCGTATACGTCGTCGCGGGACGGGCGATGGTCTACCTGCCCGTCGTCGCCGCGGTGGCGCTGGTGCTGCTCATCGCGCTGCTGGGGCGACCGCGTGTGACGTGGATTCCGAACGCCGCCGTCGCGCTGGCCGCCGCGTACATCGTCACGCGTCTGGTCATTCACGAGGCGGCGGAGACGCACGTCGAACGCGAGCTCGCGTCGCGAAACGTCATGGCCGCGCCGCATCCGATCGATCCGACCTCGTGGGCCGTCGTGGCGCAGACGGGCGACGTCTATCGCTTCGGCCGCTACTCGTGGCGATCCGGACTGGCGCTCGACGACCTGCGGATCCCGGTCGCGGACCAGTCGTCGCCGGAGTGGCAGGCCGCGGAGCGCGATCCGTCCATCCGCGGCTTCATGACCTGGGTGCGCTTCCCCTGGTACGAGGTCGACGGCCGGCGCATGTTCGTGCGCGATGCGCGGTATGCGGTGCGGCGGCATGGCCGAGGCGGATTCGGCGGGGTGGAAGTGCAGCTCCCGCCGAAATATCGTTAGAACGACTATCGTTTGAATCGAGCGATGGCAGGAAAGCTTCAGGCCGAGATCCGGCAGCGCAAACCATTCGTCAGTCTCGAGGAGGAGACCTACCTCAACCTCGTCCGCACCGCCGACGCGCTCACGCGCGACATCGAGCTGCTGCTGCAGCCGCACGGCATCACCACGACCCAGTACAACGTGCTGCGCATCCTGCGCGGCGCCGGCGACGAGGGGGCGACGTGCTCGGCCATCAGCGAGCGGCTGCTCGCGTTCGATCCCGACGTGACCCGTCTCCTGGACCGTCTCGAGAAAGTGCATCTCGTACAGCGCGCGCGCAGCCTCACGGACCGCCGCGTGGTCATGACCACGATCACGGCCGCCGGTCTCGAGTTGCTGGCGCGGCTCGACGAGCCGCTGGAGTCGCTGCTCAAACAGCAGTTCAAGGGGATCGGCAAGGCCCGGCTCACACAGCTCGTCGCCGATCTCGAGGAGATCCGCACGAAATGACCACCACCCGCATGCCCGCTGTCTTCTTCGGTCACGGCAATCCGATGAACGCGCTGCAGACGAACGCGTGGACGGAAAGCTGGAACGCGATCGGACGTTCGGTCCCGCGGCCGAAGGCGATCCTCTGCGTCTCCGCGCACTGGTATCCGCCGGCCACGCTGGTGACGGCGGTGGAGCAGCCGCGCACGATCCACGATTTCGGCGGCTTCCCCCGTCCGCTGTTCGAGGTGCAGTACCCGGCGCCCGGCGATCTCGAGCTCTGCCGCCGCGTGCAGGAAGTGCTCGCGCCGGCGACGGAGGCCGGTCTCGACAATCGGTGGGGACTCGATCACGGCACGTGGTCCGTGCTGGTGCACGTCTTTCCCGACGCGGACATTCCGGTGGTGCAGCTCAGCATCGACGAGACGCAGCCGGCGCAGTTCCACTACGACATCGGCCGCCGCCTCGCGCCGCTACGCGACGAGGGAGTGCTGATCATGGGCAGCGGCAATCTCGTGCACAACCTGCACGCGTACGGCTGGGGCAAGCACGTCCCGGAGCCGTACGACTGGGCGGTGCGCTTCGAGACCAGCGCGCGCGAGTGGATGCTCTCCGGCGAGCACCAGCCGCTCATCGACTACGAGCAGCTCGGCCCCGACGCCATGCTCTCCGCCCCCACACCCGATCACTATCTCCCGCTCCTCTACATCCTCGGCGTACAGCAGCCGGGCGACCGGGTGAGCTTCCCGGTCGAAGGCATCGACGGCGGCTCGATCTCGATGCTCAGCGTGCAGGTGGGCGGCTGATGGTCTGGCTGGCCGCCGCACTCTTCACCGTCATCGCCGTCGCCGTCTACGCCGGGCGCGAGCCCCTGGCCCGCGGCCAGGCCCTCATCGCCGGCGGCCGCATCGGCGTCGGCTGCGTCATCGCCGAGGCCATCGGCTTCCTGGTGCTCGCGCTGCTGGTGCTTCTGTTCCGCGACGCCTTCTAGGAGCAATGGCCTTCGTCAAGCGCGCGTGCGTAGCACGCCAGAGAGAATAGCCCCCGGCTTCAGCCGGGGGAACGCGATGCCCCCGTCTCCAGCCCGCGTAGCGGGCGGCAGATCACGTCCAGAGGTCCTGTCGCCCGCTACACGGGCTGTAATCAAGGGCACGGTAGTTCCCCCGGCTGAAGCCGGGGGCTATTTTCTTTCAGCGTGCTACGCACGCGATCGAGTTCACCCGACAATTCCTTAACTGAAGGCCATGAACTATTTCGCGCTGGTGGAAGCCTCGACCGCGTCGGTGCCCGGTGGTGCGTACGAGCGTCCCGCTTTGTAGAGGAGGGCGCAGACGGCGAGGACGATGGCGATGCCGATGCCGATGGCGAGCGGGCCCTGGAGAAGTGCGTCGCGTTTGACGTCGAGCTTGATCGTCGTCACCAGGATGGCGATGGCCACGCCGGCCAGGCCTTCGCCGGCGATCATGCCCGACGCGCCGAGCACGCCCGGATCGCTGTCGCCGCTCTTTCCTTTGCTGCGCGCGTCGACGATGCGGCGGACGATGCCGCCGACGAAGATCGGCGTGAGGCTGCCGAGCGGGAGGTAGATGCCGACCGCGAACGCCAGTCCCGGCAGGCCGGCGATCAGCGCGCAGACCGACAACGCGGCGCCGGTGCCGACCAGGCCCCACGGCAGCGCGCCGGAGAGCACTCCCTCGATGACTGTCTTCATCAGCGTGGCCTGCGGCGCGGGGAGCTCGGGTGAGCCGAACGTGAAGGCCTGTCCGAGGCCGAGCACCGTCGCGGCGATGGCCCAGCAGGCCACGGCGGCGGCGATGAATTGTCCGAACTGCTGACGGGCCGGCGTCGCGCCGACGAGATAGCCCGTTTTCAAATCCTGCGAGATGTCGCCCGCTTTCGACGCGGCGATGCAGACCACGGTGCCGACGGTGAGGATGGCCGCGCGCGCGGACGGATCGTTCCAGCCGAGGGCCACGAAGATCACTGAGACGCCGAGCAGCGTCACCAGCGTCATGGCCGAGGTCGGGTTGGACGAGACGCCGATCAGGCCGACGATGCGCGACGAGACGACCACGAACGCGATGCCGAAGATGGCCACGCCCAGCGCGGCCACGCTGCGCGGGCCGAGGGCCATGTTGCCGGCCAGCAGTCCGGGGACGGCGATGAGCGTGAGCACGACCAGCACCGGCACGACCACCACCACCCACGGCGGCACGTCGCGGTCGGTGCGCTCGGCGCGCTGGCCGTCGACCTCGGTCCCGCCCTTGCGCAGGCCGCGCACGACGGCCGCGAACGAGCTGGCCATGGTCGGCAGCGCTCGAAACACCGCGGCGATGCCCGCCGCCGCCACCGCGCCCGCGCCGATGTAGCGGACGTACTTGTTCCAGATCTGCCCCGCGCTGAGATCGGCGATGAGCAGTTTCGTTTCGGGGAAGAGCGGCACCGGCAGCGAGTTGCCGACCACGGCGATCAGCGGCGTCAGCACGATCGCGGAGATCAGCGAGCCGGAGATCATGATTGCCGACTGCCGGTAGCCGAGGATGTAGCCGACCGCCAGCAGCGCCGGCGCGATCTCGAGCGCCAGCTCGGCCTTCGGGATCACCGGCAGGTGCATGGCCAGCTCCGAGTCGAGCAGGATGAAGCCGCCCAGGGCCAGCTTCACCGCCGCGCCGACGAGCAGTCCGATGAAGATCCACTTGCCGCCGCTGCTGGTCGTGGCCGTCGTCGCCCGCAGCACCTCGGCGCACGCGGCGCCCTCGTGATACGGCAGCTCGTCGGCCGAGCGGACGATCAGCAATCGCCGCAGCGGCACCATCGCCGCGATCCCGAGAAATCCGCCGAGCAGGGCCAGCGTCGCGACCTGCCACATCGGCGGCGCGAGTCCCCACATGAAGAGCGCGGGGATGGTGAAGATCGTGCCCGAGGCGAGCGACGAGCTGGCCGAGCCGATGGTCTGGGAGATGTTCGCCTCGAGCAGAATCCCGGAGCGGTCGCGGAAGAGCTTGAACAGCGCCACGGTGAGCACCGCGATCGGAATCGACGTCGAGACGGTCAGCCCGACTTTCAATCCGAGGTACGCATTCGCGGCGCCGAACAACACGCCGAAAAGGATCCCCGCGACCACCGCGCGGAACGTGAATTCGATGACGGATTCGGATCGTTGTGCGTCGACGCTCATGGCGCGTAACGATACCGCGTCCGGTCCTTCCGCCGAAGGACCGGACCGTCAACGAATCAACTGTTCCAGACCGAGGCTTTCTTCGCCCAGGAGCTGTCCTTGAAGCGCGACTGGAAGGCCTTGGCCGTTTCGCCGAGGGCGTTCGCGTCGTTGGAATGCTTGTAGCGCGAGACGCCGGCCCAGTAGAGCGACTCCGCGGCGACGTCGCCTTCGCCGCTGGACAGCTCGCGGTAGCGGCGTTCCGCATCCGCAAAGTCGCCGCGCGAGCGGGCCGCGTGCGCCAGTCCGATGCGCAACTGCGCGAGGAAGTCGTCCTTCGGCAGGAACCCTTCGATGCGATGCCGCTCGCTGGCCTCGGAGTCCATGAGCAGAATCGTGGGCGTCCACTGCGCACCGAAGCGCTCGAAGGCCTCGGGCTGCTCTTTGACGTGCGCGCGCGCCGGGATGAAGTTGTCAGTGATGAATTGAATGACTTCGGGATCGCTGTAGACCTCGACATCCAGCCGAGCGCATCCCCCTCACATCGGTGCGGCGCTGAAGTCGAGCAGCAGCGGCCGTTTCGATTCCTTCGCGTCACGGACCGCGGCATCCATGTCTCGTTGCCATTGCAGTTCCATTGCTTGTTTCCTCCTGGCGAAAAAGGTGCAACTCCACGGCCATGCGACTGCGTCTCTACTCCGATTTCGTCTGACCGTTCTGCTATATCGCCGAGCGAAGCAGTCTGGTCAGGCTGCTCAATGACTACGATCTCGAGCTCGACTGGCGCGGCTTCGAGCTCCATCCGGAAACGCCGCCCGGGGGCAGGCGTCTGGACGAGATGTTTCCGCCCGAGCGATTGCGCGGGATGGAAACGTACATGAAGAATTTCGCCGCGCAATTCGGCATCACCGACTTCCGCCACCGCGACCGCAGCCCGAACACACGCCGCGCCTTGGCTCTCGCTGAATTGGCTCGCGACGAAGGGAAGCTCGACGCCTTCCGCACGCGCGCCATGGACGCGCACTGGCGCGACGGCCTCGACCTCGAAGACGACGACGACCTCCGCACCATCGTCCGCGACGCCGGGTTGTCCGACGATGCCGTCGAGCGCTCGAGAAACGACCCGCGATACCTCGCCCGCGTCGACGCCCTGCGCGAAGAAGCGAACGCCATCGGCGTCCAGGGCATCCCCACCTTCGTCCTCGGCAACCTCCGCCTCAGCGGCGCGCAACCCTACGAAGTGTTCCAGCAGTTCGCGGAGAGGGCGGGGGCGAAGCGGAGGTAAACCGCTGTCATCCCGAGCGTGAGTCGAGGGACCTGGGCGGGCGGGGACGCGCTGCATTGTGTCGCGCTCGATGCTTGCTCGCGCTGGGGAGAAAGTCCCCTCTCCCCATGCGCGGGGAGAGGGGACTTTCTCCCCAGC
>DASVSV010000555.1:0-7601 GCA_036387915.1 Thermoanaerobaculia bacterium | reverse complement strand
CAGCCCGCCACCCCCGGGCGTGGGCGGGCTGACGCCACGCCCTACGTTTCCGGACTTTTGGCTTCAGGAACGATCCCCGCGAGATGCGGTGGGTTCCCATCGACACGGCAGTTCGCCGCTGCCGCACTCCCAGCCGGGTGTTCGGAATCCGCACATGCGCTGCGACCGCGTTCTCTCTACAGACCCTGGTGCCACCCTTGCGCAAGAGCCACGCATGTCACTCGAAGCGCTGCTCCGCAAAACACACACGGCCGGGGGGGCGCGTCAATTCGCGCTATGCAGGGTCATTGATGCTGACGCGACCAGCGGTGCCGTCATGACAGGCTCGCCGGAACCCCTTCGCTGATCATCTTTCTTTGCCAGCAGCAGCGCGTGCAGCGTTTCCGTGGCCAGGCCGTGCAGGATCAGGCGGTAGCCGGCCCGCAGCGTCGTGAGCGGGACGAGCGGATGCCGGTTGTTGACCAGCGCGAGGCCGGTCCGGTCGCCGAGGATCGTGCAGACGTAAACCGCGATCGACTCGTCCAGTTGCAGCGAAGTCGTCGCGCGCCAGAATTCGCCGTCTTTGAGGAAGAGCTGGTACATCGGCGTGAACACCTCGATCGCCGTTTGCAAGTCGAGCACGTTGTGCCAGCGGTCCGGCAGCGGATCGAGCATCACCGGCTCCTGGATGGCCGTCAGATCGAGCGTCTCCCGCGTCTCGATTTTCGCGCCTGTCGCGCGGAGCTGCAGGTTCAACTCAATGATGAAATTGTAGAGATTCAGGTCGTGCTGCAGGAACAGGTCGTCGCGCACCGCGTCGAGATTCCGCGGCTCCAGGGGCGAAAGCGGCACCTTCACGGCGGGGACGTTGTCGGCAATGAATGCGAGGACCTGCGAGCCGAGGTGAAAGTGGCGGAGGATCAGGTAATTCGCCTCAGGCGTGACCCACGTTTTCAGCCCCCATTCGAGCAGGCGATGCAGCAGCCGCGACGACGTGAAGCGATTCGGAATGAAGACCTTCAGCACCTGAATCAGGATGATCGCGATCCGCGCCGCCGGCCGCACCAGCGGAAGCAGGAACTGCCGCGACCACGACTGCTGCGTCTTGAGCATGGCCCGTTTCACCGGATCGGCGATCGGGTTCGCGGAGTCGAGGTAGAGCGCGAGCCACGGATCGGGATCGGCACGGTCGTAGGCGGGGGAGTCGAAGTTTGTCATCGTGTCCTCGTCGAATACGGCAGCAGTGGCGGCGGGGTCGAAAGCGGCGGCAGAGGCGCCGCACTCCAGCGCGTCAGCATGCGATCTCCTCGAGCTGGAGGCGATACAGGCGGGCGGTGACGCGTGCGGTCTTCGCGATGCGCGCGGCTACTTCCGGCGTGACGACTTCGGACGCGAGCAGCGCCTCGAGCTTTCCGATGTGGTCGTCGTCGGCGACGCCGTGATGGGTGAGGAACGACACGCCGCGGTCGCGCAGGCCGAGCGACCTCTTGATCGCCTGCGCCCACTGGCCCGCTTTTCGCGCGCCGAGCCCTTCGATGATGAACATGGCGCCGAGGAGGTCGAACGGATTCGGCTGGCTGGCGCGGTGGAACATCCAGGCAGACAACGCCTCGCTGCCGATGTTCTTCTCCGCCGACTGGATCTGGTCGAGCGTGCCGCCCATCGCCACGAAGTCGTTTTCCAGCAGTTGAAAGTCGCGGTGCTCGGCGACGGCGTGCTGCAGAAACATCGAGCGCTGCGCGAAGAACTCGGCGGTGACGTTCGACGCCGCCCGGGCGATCCAGCGGCTGCCCTCCACGACCTGCTGGCGCATCTGCAGCAGCAGCGTGCGATACGCCTCGGCAGTCAGCTTGCCGCGCTCGATCTGCTGGACGATCGGCACGCCGCGCAGCGAGTCCTCGAACTCGATCCAGATGCGCGTCAGTTGCCGCACCAGAGACTCCGTATGCGACTCGGGCATCGTCGCCGTCTCGATGGTCGATTCGGTGTTCGTCGGCAGGTCGATCGGCTCGCCCGTGCCGCTCTCTCCGACCACAGTCAGCATCATGTACGACGCGATGAACCGGCCGCTTTCCGGAACGACGCAGAGGATTTTCTGGCCGGGGATCAGCTCGCGCTCGTTGAGCAGCTCTTCGAGCAGCAGATACGGGGACGCGCTGCCGACGTTGCCGCGGCGGTCGAGATTCGAGAACCAGCGCTCCTCCGGCACCATCGCCCCGGCCAGGCGCAGCAGGTCGAAGATCTTGTCGCGGAACATGCGCGACGAATAGTGGCAGACCATCCAGTCGATCGTCGCCGGGTCGACGCGCTGCTGCTCGATCAGCTCGAGGAACCCGTCGATGCAGACCTTGACCACGTCGTCGAGCATGCGCACGTCCTGCTGCAGGACGAACGCGCCGTCCGCCATCGCCTCGCCGAAGGTGTCGTAGTCCTGCCAGGAGCGGTGGCCCTCGCCCTCGTCCGGCGCGCCTCCGAGGGACATGCAGACCGGATGGTTGTGCGCGTGAGACCAGAGCTCGATCCATTCGATGCGCAGCGAGAGGCCGCGCGGGTTCGGCCGATCGCGCAACAGCGCCGCGCCGGCGCCGTCGGAAAGCATCCAGCGGAGGAATTCGGCGGAGAAGGGGAGCGGCTTCCCGCTGCGGACCGATTCTTCTCCCTCGTACGCGCTCGCCTTCAGGCGGCGGCTGGCGAACTCGCTCGCGCAAGCGATGCCGTTCGTCTTCTCGCCGCTGCGGATCTGCGAGAACACGCTTTTGATGGCCATCATCCCGCTGGCGCAGATGCCCTGAAACGACGCGATTTCGCAGCGGCCGCCGGCGAGCTCGCCGTGGATCATGCTCGCGAACCCGGGCGCCATCAGGTCGGCAGACGTCGTCGCCGCCGCGAGCAGTTGCACGTCCGACGAGACCAGGTCTCCGCGGCGCAGCGCGTCCTGCACCGCCGCCGCGGCCATCTCGCTGTTGCGATAGAGGCTCTGCTGGTTGCGGTCGATGGCGTAGTGGCGCTGGAGGATGCCGTTCTGCTGCAGGATGCGCCGCCTCAGCCGCGACGGCCGGCCGTGAATGCAGCCGAGGTAGTCCTCCATCGCGTCATTGCCGACGGGCTCCCCGGGGAGGAACTTACCGAGTGCGGTGATGTAGACGTCGTTTTGCATGGTTGCGTGGCTCCGTTCGTGGCTTACCATACCGACCGGTATGGGATCAATGCGTCACCAGGCACTCGGGGCACGCTACTCCTTCGACGACACAACCAC
Source organism: Thermoanaerobaculia bacterium (assembly GCA_036387915.1). GTDB lineage: Bacteria > Acidobacteriota > Thermoanaerobaculia > Gp7-AA8 > Gp7-AA8 > QHVT01. The sequence goes on along the minus strand of DASVSV010000555.1, from coordinate 4,366 downwards.
ACCAGCAGAATTGTCGCTTCGTCTCGCCGAGGCACCTTGCGGGCCGAGAAACTATGAGGCACCCAGGAGGCTCGCACCTCGCCTGATCGAGGCGAGGTGGTCTGGCCCTCGCCGTGGCGCGTAAGCAGCACGCGCGCACACCGCCTGCGAACGCGCATGCGACGTTACGGCTGCCAAACGTAGGGCGTGGCGTCAGCCCGCCCGCCCCCGGGGAGGCGGGCTGAAGCCACGCCCTACGTTTCCGCACTCTTGGCGTCAGGAACGATCCGCGCGAGATGCGTGGGTTCCCATCGACACGGCCGCTCGCCGCTGCCGCACCCTGGACGGGTGTTCGGAATCTGCACATGGTCCGCAAGCGCTGTCCCTCTGCGGAGCGGTGGTCCCACCCTTGCGCAATAGCGCCGCATGTCACTCGAAGCATTGCTCCGCAAAACTCACACGGCCGGGGGGCGCGAGTTGCATCTCGCCGCGTCGCGGCGGATTCGGATCGTCACGGCGGATGGGGACCGGGAGTTGAGCGGGCCGGAGGTCACGTCGCAGCTCATCCAGCAGGTCATCGCGCCGGTGGTGCCGGCGGCGGCGAAGGATGCGTTGGCGAGTGGCCACGCGGAGTGGACGTTGCGGCATGGGGAGCTGGGGCGCATTCGCGTGGTGGCGGAGCAGGAGCATGCGTCGTTCTTTTTCTTCGGCGAAGAGAAGGAGATGGATGCGCTCTTCCGGCAGATGGTGGAGCTGCGCGCGTCGGACCTGCATCTCTCCTCCGGCGCGGTGCCGATGGTGCGGCATGACGGCGAGATGAAGCCGCTGCCGGGACGGGGTGTGCTGTCGGCGCCGGACCTCGAGCGCATCCTCTTTCCGATCGCGCCGGAGCGGAACGTCGAGGAATTCAAGCGCCGCCACGACACCGACTTTGCGTACGAGATCGAAGGCCTGTCGCGCTTCCGCTGCAACTTCTTTCGCGACCGGAAGGGGATCGGCGGAGTGTTCCGGGTCATCCCGTCGAAGATCATCACCGCCGAGGAGATGGGGTTGTCGAAAGAGATCCTCGACCTCTGCTATCTCAGCAAGGGGCTGGTGCTCGTCACGGGACCGACCGGCTCCGGCAAGTCGACCACACTCACGGCGATGATCGACCACATCAACCGTAACCGCACCGACCACGTCATCACCATCGAGGACCCGATCGAGTTCGTGCACGAGAACCGGAAGTGCCTCATCAACCAGCGCCAGGTCGGCGAGCACACCACCTCGTTCAAAGACGCGTTGCGCGCCGCGCTGCGGGAAGATCCGGACGTCGTGCTGATCGGCGAGATGCGCGACCTCGAGACCGTGGCCATCGCCATCGAGACCGCGGAGACGGGGCACCTCGTCTTCGGCACGCTGCACACCTCGTCCGCCGCGTCGACGGTCGACCGGATCATCGACCAGTTTCCCGCCGATCGGCAGTCGCAGGTGCGCACGATGCTGGCGTCGAGCCTCAAAGGTGTCATCAGCCAGACGCTGTGCAAGAAGATCGGCGGCGGACGCGTGCCGGCACTGGAAGTGATGATCGGCACGCAGCCGGTGCAGAACCTCATCCGCGAGGCCAAAGTCTTTCAGATTCCGTCCGTGCTGCAGACCTCGCGCAAGCAGGGGATGTGTCTGATGAACGACAGTCTGCTGGAGCTGGTGAAGAAGCACATCGTGGCGCCGGAAGAGGCGCTGGCGAAAGCAGTCGACAAGAACGGACTGTCAGCGATGTTCACCGCGAACGGCATCGCGGTGGCGACGTAGAATGCGCCTCCGTGTCCGTCCGCGCTCTCGTCGTCGATGATTCCGCCTACAACCGCGTCACGCTGACGCGGATGCTGGAGACCGATCCGCGCATCAAGGTCGTGGCCACGGCCGTGAACGGCGAGGACGCGATCAAGCAGGTCATGAAGCATCGTCCCGACGTGATCACGCTCGACCTCGAGATGCCGATCATGGACGGCTTCGCGTTCCTGCGCTGGCTGATGGTCAACCTGCCGACGCCGGTCATCACGGTGTCGTCGAAGTCAAGCGACCGGAGCGTGTTCAAGGCCCTCGAGCTCGGCGCGCTGGACTTCATCGCCAAGCCGGGCGGACGCGTGTCGCCGCGGCTCGAGGAGATCCAGCGCGACCTCGTCGCCAAAGCGCTGCAGATCGCGGATCTCCGTCTGGAGAACCTCAAGCCGCACGCCGAGGAGCCGGAGCCGCCGGAGACGTCGAAGGGTGCCGCGCTCGCGGGCTCGTCGTCCGTCGATTTAGTGGCCATCGGCTGCTCGACCGGCGGACCGCCCGCGCTGCAGCACGTCTTCCAGGCGCTGCCGCGGTTGCCGGTGCCGTTCGTCGTCGCGCAGCACATGCCGCCGACGTTCACGCGTCTCTTCGCCGAGCGCGTCAACAAGCTGGCCGCGTTCGAGGTGAAGGAAGCGTCGGACGGGGAGATGCTCGAGCCGGGGACGGTCTACATCGCGCCGGGAGGGCAGCAGAGCGAAGTGCGCCGCATCGCCGAGGGGCTGCAGGTGCGCGTGTTTCCGGCGGGGCCGAGCGATCTCTACGCGCCGTCGGTGGACCGCCTGTTCCGCACCGCGAGCGACGCGTGCCGCGAGCGGATGGTGGCGGTGATCATGACCGGGATGGGCGACGACGGCGCCGAGGCGATGCGCGTCGTGCGGGGACGGGGCGGACGCACGATCGCGGAGTCGAGCGAGAGCGCGATCATCTTCGGCATGCCCGCCGAGGCCATCAAGACCGGCGCGGTGGAAGAGGTGCTGCCGTTGACGCAGATTCCCGGGACGCTGCGGCGGTTCTGTACGACGTGATACGGCGCCACACGCGCGCTCCTCCGCGCGCGTTTGGAGCGTTTCTCGCGCTGCCGGAAGGGTGTCGCGAATCGCGAAGCCCCTCGGACGAGCAACGAGTTACGGGCAACGCGTCCTGTGCTACTCTCCCTCAGTTTCGTCAGGGTCCCAACAACATGAGCGAAGAACAGAGAGCGGAGAAGTTCCTCGAGATCTTCAACAAGGGGAAGGAATTCACGGAAGAGCTCATCCGTGAGAACCAGCGTCTGCGCTACCGCGTCGCGGCACTCGAGACCGAGTCGCCGGCCATCTCCCCGGAGGAACTGCAGCGGCTGCGCGACCAGGTCTCGCACCTGACCGAAGAGAACCGCCGCATCCAGCAGCGCTTCCGCGAAGTCGAGGAAGAGAACAAGGACTTCGCCAGCCGCTACATCGAGATCGAAGAGCAGAACAACAACCTGGCCAGCCTCTACGTGGCCAGCTACCAGCTTCACTCCACGCTCGACTTCCGGGAAGTCATCCAGATCGTGCAGGAGATCGTCATCAACCTCATCGGCGCGGAGGCGTTTGCCATCCTGCTGCTCGACGAGAAGACGAACGAGCTGAAGACGATCGCCTTCGAGGGCGACGACGTGATGTCCGGCCTCGGCCAGATCTCCACCCGCCTCGGCGAAGGGATCATGGGCACCGTGGCCAAAACGGGGGAGAGCTACTACATCAACCAAGACGTCGACGGCGGCGGCGCGATCTCGATCGAGAAGCCGCTGGCCGCGGTGCCGCTCAAGATCAAAGAGCACGTCATCGGCCTGATCGTCATCTACAAGCTCCTGCAGCAGAAGGACTCGTTCACGGCCGTCGACTACGAGCTCTTCTCGCTGCTGGCCGCGCATGCGGCCACGGCCATCTTCTCGTCGAAGCTCTACTCGCAGTCCGAACGGAAGCTCAACACGATCCAGAGCTTCCTCGATCTGCTCACAACGTCCGGATAGTCAGAGAGAGGTCAGAACAGCGTGGGGATGGAGAACGCGAATTTCCTGGTCGTCGAAGACTCGCCGACCATGCGCCAGTTGATCTCGTTTTCGCTGAAGCGGTTCAAGAACGCGAAGATCATCGAGGCGGTCGACGGCGTGGACGCGCTCAAGAAGCTGTCCGGGCCGGAGAAGATCGACCTGATCCTGACGGACATCAACATGCCGGTCATGGACGGGCTGAAGCTCGTGTCGCTGGTCCGCCAGAACGCGCAGCTCAAGAACATCCCCATCATCATCATCACCACCGAAGGCGCCGAGGAGGATCGCGAGCGCGGCCTGGCCCTCGGCGCGAACGCCTACATCTCGAAACCCATCCAGTCGTCGCACCTGATCAAGACGATCAGCGAGCTTTTGTCGGTCTGACGCGGACGGTCTTCAGTTAGTGCGGATCAACGCGTGCGTAGCACGCGAAAGACAGTAGCCCCCGGCTTCCAGCCGGGGGAACGCGACGCCCCGATCTCCAGTCCGCGTAGCCGGCGACAGATCACGTCCACACGGCGGTCGCCCGCAACACGGGCGGGGTCGAAGGGC
>DASVSV010000554.1:0-3291 GCA_036387915.1 Thermoanaerobaculia bacterium | reverse complement strand
GCGCACGGCCGAGCTTCAGGCCGCCAACGTGCAGCTCTTCGAGGCGGCCAAGGTCAAGGACGAGTTCCTCGCCAACATGAGCCACGAGCTCCGCACGCCGCTGAACGCAATCCTCGGGCTGTCCGAAGCGCTGTCCGACGGGTTGTACGGTCCGCTCGAGGACGACAAACGCGCGGCCATCCGCACGATCGAAGAGAGCGGGCGGCATCTGCTCTCGCTGATCAACGACGTGCTCGACGTGGCCAAGATCGAGGCCGGCATGTTCGAAATCGAACGCGATCCGGTGTCGATCGATGCGCTCTGCCACGCGTCCGTCACCCTGCTGCGCGAGGCGGCGCACCGCAAAGGCGTCGCGCTCCGCTACGGCGGATGCAACAGCGAGAACTGCATCGTCATGGGCGACTTCCGGCGGCTGAAGCAGGTGCTCGTGAATCTGCTCAGCAACGCCGTGAAATTCACTCCTGGCGGCGGCGCGGTGCAGCTCGACGTCGATTCGGCGGACGGCGTGGTGCGCCTGATCGTGCACGACACCGGGATCGGAATCGCCGAGGAGGACTTCGACCGGCTCTTCCGCCCGTTCGTGCAGATCGACAGCGGCCTGGCGCGTGCCCACGAGGGCACCGGCCTCGGCCTGACGCTCGTGGCCAAGCTCGTCGACATGCACGGCGGCAGCGTCTCCGTCGACAGCGAGCCGGGAAAAGGATCGCGTTTCACCGTCACCCTCCCGGGCGGCGCAACGCGCGCGGCGGAGCCGGCGGCGGACGCCGAATTGCCGGCGGCGCGTCTCGATGGTTTGAAGGTCCTCGTCGCCGAGGACAACCAGACCAACGCCGACCTCGTCGTGCGGTATCTGCGCGCGCACGGAGCGGAGGTGGGCCTTGCGCGCGACGGCGCGGAAGCGGTGGCGATGGCCGTGCCGGGTGCCTGGAACGCCGTACTGATGGACGTCCAGATGCCGCGGATGGACGGCATCACCGCCACGCGCATGATCCGCGAGCAGCAGTCCGGCGCGCAGCTCCCGATCATCGCCACGACCTCGTTCGCCATGCCGCATGACCGCCGCCGCGCGCTCGAGGCGGGGATGAACGAGTACATGGCCAAGCCGCTGCGGCTCAAACAGCTCACGCGTCTCATCGCCAGTCTGACGGCGAGCTCCGCATGACCACGAGTACCCTCCTGGTCGTCGATGACCTCCCGAGCGCGCGCGAGACGGTCGCCGCGCTGCTGCGGGGCGAGCCGTACGAACTGCTGTTCGCCGCGTCGGGCGCCGAGGCGCTGCAGGTCGTCGAGAACCGCCGTCCGGACACGATTCTGCTCGACGTGATGATGCCGGACATGAGCGGATACGAGCTCTGTGAGCGGCTTCGTGCGCGCGCCGCGACCCGCCACACGCCGATCCTGCTCATCACGGCGCTCGACAGCAAGGCGCACGTGGCCCAGGGCCTCGAAGCGGGAGCGGACGACTTTCTGTCCAAGCCGGTCAACGGTCTGGAGCTCCGCGCACGCGTGCGGACCATGCTCCGGCTGAACCGGCAGTACGACGAGCTCAAGGCGCTGCTGCGCACGCGCGATGAAGTGGCGTCGATGCTCGTGCACGACATGCGCAGTCCGCTCCTCGGCATGGTCATGCATGCCGAGGTGCTGCGCCGTCTCCCCTTGACGGAGCAGGGCGCGCGCTCGATCGAGGCCATTCGGGACCAGACCAACCGGCTGCGACGCTTCGTGGACGACCTTCTGCTCGTGGCGAAGATCGAGCACGAGGCGTTTGCGCTGTCGCGTGTTGCCGTCGAGCCGTTCGCGCTGGTGCGAGGAGTCGTCGAGAGTTACCGGCACGTCGCCGCCGTTCGCGGCATCGGGATCGCGTTGGAAGACGCGAGCGATGCCGAACCGGTCCCGCTCGACCGGGCGCTGTTCGAACGCGTCGTCGACAATCTGATGTCGAACGCGGTGAAATTCAGCCCCGCCGAATCGTCAATCACGGTCGCGGTGGCAGTGACGCGTGGCGACCGGGACGTCCCGCGGCTCACGCTCCGGGTCAGCGATCAGGGCCCCGGCATCGCGCCGGCGGATCGCGCGCGCCTCTTCGAGAAGTTCGCCATCGGCCGCCGTCACGCCGACGCGCAGCAGACCGGTCTCGGACTGGCGTTCTGCCGCGCCGTCGTCGAAGCGCACGGCGGCTCGATCGCCATCGACGATGTGCCCGGCGCCGGCGCGATGCTGGTCGTGACGATCTAACTGCGGCCGCTCACACGTACGACTCCGCCGGCGCGGGGCGGCCGAAGAAGTAGCCCTGCGCGAAGCGAATCCCTTCGCTGCGAGCGGCGTCGCGGGTGTCGGCCGTTTCCACACCTTCGAGGACCAGCTCGCACCCGAACTCGCGCGCCAGCGAGAGCACGTTGCGCACGATCCTCGTGCGCGTCGCGTCGCGCTCGTAGGAGCTGCCGAATTCCTGGCTGATCTTCAGACAGGACGGCACGATCGCGTCGATGTGCGTCAGGTGCGAGTAGGCGACGCCGACGTCGTCGAGCGCGAACGAGAATCCGCGCGCACGGAGCGCGGCACATTCGCGACCGACCGCGTCGATGTTCCCGAGCGACTGCTGTTCCGTGATTTCGATGACGACCTGCTCCGGCCGGATGCCGGCCGAGGCAACGGATTGCTCCAGCGTCGTCTCGAGACGACCCGTGCCGATCACCGCCGGATGAACGTTGATGAAGATTCTGGCGCCGGTCGCGGCGAGTGCGCGGCAATGCGCGAACGTGGCCCGGATGCAGGCCAGCTCGAGCTCGACGATCTTTCCTTTTCGCGCCGCATAGTCGAAGAGCACATCGGGGAAACGAAAGATGCCGGGCGTCCGGAGCCGCGCCAGCGACTCGAATCCGTGCGTGGCCTCACCGGCGGTGAGGTCGACGATTTTCTGGAACATCGGAACCAGCGCGTCGCCGCCGGTGATCTCTTCGACGGTGGGCAGGTTGACGACGCGCGACTCTTCGTCGTCGTTCGCCGGCGCACCGACGAGCCGTTCGAGCTCGTCCAGCTCGAACGGTTTGACCAGAACCGCGGCGGCGCCGCGCGCAAGAGCCTCCCGGACCAGCTCCTCCGTCGGGATGCCGGTCATGAGCACGAACACCGCCTGCGACGAGCGCTCCTTGACCTCCCGGATGAACTCCAGGCCTTCGAAGCGGAATGGGCTGGTCAGCCGGACGTCACTGACGACGCACGTGATCGGCTGCCGCTCGATGACGAGTTGCGCCGACTCGATGTCCGAGCAGACCACGATCTCCCGCCCCC
>DASVSV010000553.1:0-6281 GCA_036387915.1 Thermoanaerobaculia bacterium | reverse complement strand
CGTGTTTGGTAGACAGGCGTGCAATCAGGCTAGGCCAATCAGCGCCGCCGGTCGTACCGGCCCGCCGGAGGCCCCTCGTCGTTCCCTTGGGTGGGTGGTGGCGGGCGCGTAATCCGGGCACGACGGGCGGCGACGAAGATGGGGACGAAGGCGAGGAACATGCCGGCGAGGATGAGGGGGGAGGCCGTCGTCATCGGGATGCGTTTCGAGGCCAGGAGCCAGATGGCCACCAGCTCGAGGGCGATGCCGAAGATTGCGATCGCGATCGGGATCTTGTTGTTGCGTTTCTTCACGTCGTGCATGTCACTCCATCCACCCAGCACGTGTGGCACGCGCCGTACTTCAGCGGGAACGGTCGCAAAGTGCCGGCCAGAGTATCGCCCATGCGTGCCTCCGGCTCCTCGATCAGAATCGGACAGACGAACACGCCCTTGCTCGTGATCATGCGGCACGACGAGCACTGCAGCAGCGAGGCGTCCGCGGCTTCGAGCGTGTCGATGCGCTCCCAGTCCTCGTAGGCGCGCGTGCGCGTCTCCTCGGCGCCGATGCGGAACAGCGGCAGCACCTTCAGCCGCGGACGGGCGAAGCCGAAGTTGCGGATGATTTCGAGGAAGCGCGTGCGTCCTTCCGCGCTGGCCACCCCTTCCGCGGCCGTCGTGACCGTGATGACCGGATTGAGACCGGCGTCCGCGAGATTCCTCAGCCCGATCATGACCCGGTCCCAGACGCCTTTGCCGCGGATCGCGTCGTGCGACGGCGCGTCGAAACCGTCCAGGCTCACGCGCAGGTCGAGCGAGTAATCGCTGGCGTCGAACAGCTCGCGCAGGCGCCGGCAGACTTCAGCGCGGAGCAGCATCCCGTTCGTCAGCACCGTGGCCGGGCCCTGCTTCAGCGTCTCCTCGAGGATGGCCAGCATGTCGCGGTTCATGAACGGCTCGCCGCCGGTGAAGTAGTACTCGCGCACGCCCAGGTCGCGCGCCTCCGCCAGTCGCTCCCGCACCTCCGCCAGCGACATCATTTCGTGCGAGTGATTCTTCGGCGAGCAGGAGATGAAGCAGTGCGTGCACTCGATGTTGCAGATCGTCCCCGCGACCTGGAACCAGAGCGTGTCCAGGGCGAGGAGCGGGACGTCAGGCGCGATCGCGGTCATAGCGTGCTCAGAATCGTTTCCAGTTGCGCGAGTCCCGTCTGCAACAGAAAGCCATTCGACCGCCCGTACGCGCGCGAGCCGACAAAGTAGAACCCCGCCTCCCCGCTCTGCAAATCCTGCGGCTTCACGTCCGGCACCGAGAGGCAGTCCGTGATCGTGGAGATCGCCCGATACAGCCGCGCGCCCCCCTCGGTCACCGGCGAGATCTCCACCGCCAGCTCCGAAAGGAATCCGCCGTCCGGCCGGTATCCCGTGAACGCCGCGACGTGATCGACTTCGACGATGCGATTGCCGGCGCCACTTCCCGTCAAGGCGACGACCGCGTGTCCGTTGTTCTGCGCCACGCTCTCGATCATCGCCCGCCGTTCGACGCGCAGAAAAGGCGGCGGCGTCTCGGCCAGCGCATTCGCTCGCGCCACGACGTTGGCCCGCTCCGGCAGCGGATCGTTCATCACTTCCTCGCACGGACGGCGGTTCGCCGCGCGCGCCGCCCAGACGATCCGCGTCGACGGATCCTCGCGGGCAAGGTCGTCGAGGAAGCCGATCGCGTGCGCTGCCGAGTGGCCGTCGCCGAGGACCAGCGTCGTGCGTCCGCGGAGCTCGTTTGCGCGGGAGGCCAGTGCGCCGAGGGTGCGCAGCGGACGCTGCGCGAGTCGCGACTCGCCGCGCGCGGGCAGGCCGCCGGCGCCGATCGGACGAGGCACGGTCAGTCCGCCGCTGGCGTCGAGCACCACCTCCGCGTCGAACGTCTCGTCCGAATCGCAGAGCACGCGGAACGGACGCTCGGATCGCAGCGGATGTCCGGCGTAGTCCGTGCGGGTCATGCCGCGGCGTCCGACCGCGATCACGTTCATCCCCGTACGCACGCGCCCCTGCAGCGGCTCGCGCCGCGTGAGCGGCACGAGCACGCGATCCGCGTACTCCGGCCCCGTCAGCAGAGCATCGCCGTCCGGCAGCTCGTGGCCGAGGAGCGTGCGCATGCGCGCGGAGACGTTCATGTGCAACGGCGAAAAGAAGCGCGTCGGGCCCCAGGTCCGGAGCGACGCGCCGATCTCTCCCCGCTCCAGCACCGTCACGTCGTGCCCGCGCTCCGCGGCGCCGAGGGCCGCGGCGATCCCCATCGGCCCGGCGCCGATGACGAGCACGCGCATCAGTCCTCCCGGCGCGCCAGCGCGTTGCACGACTGCGCCCAGTGCGCGATCGTGCCGCCGCCGCGGATCACCGCCGCGACCCCCACCGCCTCCGCCATCTCCTCCGGCGACAGACCGGCGTCGCTGCAGGCCGACGAGTACGAGTCGATGCAGTACGGCTCCTGGATCGCATACGCCACCGCCAGCGCGATCAGCTTCTTCGTCTTCTCGTCCAGCGCGCCGGGGGCCATGGTCTGCTGATACCAGTTGAGGAACCCGTCCCAACCCTTCGGATTGGCCTTCGAGATTTCCCCGAAGCGAGCAAGGTCCTCGGACATGTAGTAGCTGGGCATCGTCTCTCCTTCTATCTGCGTGTCATCCTGACACGCGCTTACGTTAGCGCAACTCTCACGACCCCTCACCCGCCCTTCGGGCACCCTCTCCCCGCTCACCGCGGGGCGAGGGGCAACAAACATGGCTCTCGCGAGACACTTCATCTGTTGCCCTCTCCGCGGTTCGTTTCGCGCCAAAGCAGCCTCGTCCACGCAAAAGATGAAAACGTAGGGCGTGGCTTCAGCCCGCCCCTCCCGTGGGTGGGCGGCCGGGCGCCTGTTTTTTTCCTCAGGCAGAGCCCGACGCTTTTACGAGAACAATTTGCGCCTCGCGCAAACGATTTCCGCAATATTTGCACACCCATCCGTCCGATCAGGTCTGTGCGCTGCGTCACAACCTTGGCAGAGCCGTTGCTCTAGGGCCCTCACGGGTTCCTGACAATATGAGCGAAAACCGCTTCCACATTCGAGTCCTCGAACGACTGGCTCTCATGGGGCCAAATCTCTACGCGCAGTTCCCCTGCGTGAAATGGAAGATCGACATCGGCGAGTACGAAGAGCGCCCGACCGACCAGATCCCCCACTTTTACGAGACCCTCGAAGCGATCCTCCCCTCGCTCGTCGAGCATCGATGTTCCGAGGGGGTGCGGGGCGGGTTCCTCAGCCGGGTCAAAGACGGCACCTGGCTCGGGCATGTCATGGAGCACATCGCCATCGAGTTGCAGAACCTGGCCGGGATCAACGTCGGCTTCGGCCGGGCGCGCTCGGCGGACGGTCCGGGCGTCTACAACGTCATCTACGAAGTCGAAGAGCGCTCGACCGGGATCATGGCCGGCGAGATGGCCATCGAGCTGCTCGAGGCGCTGATCGCCGGCGAGTCGTACGAGGTGCCGGAGAACGTGGTGCGGTTGCGCCGCAACTACGAGCGCAACTCCCTCGGACCGTCCACCAAAGCCATCGTCGACGCGGCGGTCAAGCGCAACATCCCCTTCATGCGCCTCGACGAGCTCAATCTCGTGCAGCTCGGCTACGGCGCCAACTCCAAAAAGATCCAGGCCACCATCGCCTCGACGACGCGCTTCCTCGGCGTCGAGATCGCCGGCGACAAGGACAAGACCAAAGCCATCCTCGGCTTCCACGGCATCCCCGTGCCGGGCGGCGACGTCACGCGTCATCTCGACGAAGCCATCGAGATCGCGAACCGCATCGGCTGGCCGATCGTCGTCAAGCCGCTCGACGCCTCGCAGGGACGGGGCATCGTCACCAACATCCGCAACGAGGAAGAGCTGCGCGTCGCGTTCGAGAACGCCAAGACCTATCGCACCAGCGTCATCATCGAGCGCTACCTGCCGGGCAAAGACTTCCGCCTGCTCTGCATCAACCAGAAATTCGTGGCCGCGGCGGAGCGCGTCCCGGCGCACGTGATCGGCGACGGCGTCCACACCATCAGTCAACTCGTCGACCTGGCCAACGAGGACCCGCGCCGCGGCGAAGGCCACGAGAAAGTCCTGACCCGGATCAAGATCGACTCCTCCACGCTGCGCCTCCTGGAGCTGCGCGGACTGTCGACCGACAGCGTTCTCCCTCCGGGCGAAGTCGTGCACCTCAAGACCACCGCGAACCTCTCCACCGGCGGCACGTCGATCGACGTCACCGACCGCGTGCATCCCGCGAACATCGAAATGGCGGAGCGCATCTCCTGCCTGGTCGGACTGGACATCGCCGGCATCGACGTCGTCGCGCCCAGCATCGAGACGCCGGTCTCGGAGAACGGCGGCGGCATCGTCGAAGTCAACGCCGCGCCGGGCTTCCGCATGCATCTCGCACCGACCGAGGGCAAGCCGCGCCCCGTCGGCGAAGCGGTCGTGGACATGCTCTTCCCGCCCGGCTGCGAGTCGCGCATCCCGATCATCACCATCACCGGCACGAACGGCAAGACGACCACCGCGCGCCTCTGCGCCCACATCGCCAAGATGGCCGGCAAAAGCGTCGGCCTGACCACGAGCGACGGCATCTACATCCGCAACCAGCTCGTGCAGAAGGGCGACACCACGGGACCGAACAGCGCGCAGGTCGTGCTGCGCGATCCCTCCGTGAACTTCGCCGTCCTCGAGACCGCGCGCGGCGGCATCCTCCGCGCCGGCGTCGCGTACGACTGGTCGAACGCCGCCGTCGTCACCAACATCGCCGAGGATCACCTCGGCATCCGCGACATCCACACGCTCGAAGACCTGGCCCGCGTGAAGGCCGTCACCGTCGAGCGCGTGATGCCGCAGGGCTACGCGATCCTCAACGCCGAGGACGACATGACCCCGGTGATTCGCGAGCAGGCCAACTGCCGCGTCGCGTTCTTCTCCCTCGACCCGAACAACGCCACCTTCCGCGACCACGTCACCCGCGAGGGCCTCGGCGCCACGATCGAAGACGGTTGGCTGATGCTCTACGAGAACGGCCTGCGCATCCCGCTCTGCCAGGACCGCAACGTGCCGATCTCGTTCAACGGCAAGGCGCGCTTCAATCTCGCCAACGCGCTGGCCGCGGTACTGGCCACGTTCGCGACCGACATTCACGTCAGCGACATCGTCTCCGGGCTGCAGTCGTTCTTCCAGTCCGCGACCACGACTCCGGGCCGCCTGAACCTCATCGAGTTCGACGGCTTCCGCGTCATGATCGACTACGCCCACAACCCGCACGGCCTGGCCGCGGTGAGCGAGTTGGCCGAAGCGCTGCGGCGCAACCGGCTGGTGTGCGTCCTCGGATTACCGGGCGATCGCCGCAACGAAGACATTCGCGCCGCGGCGCGCATCGTCGGACAGCACTTCGACCGCGTGGTCGTGCGCGACGATTTCGACCTGCGCGGACGCCAGCCGGGCGAAGTCGCGGCCATCATCCGCGAGGGCCTGATCGCCGGCGGCCTCCACGAGGCGCAGATCGTTCACCGGCGCGAAGAGGCCGAGGCCATCGCCCTCGCGGTGACCGAGGGGCAGCCGGGCGATCTCATCGTCTACATCGCCGACAAGCCGGAGATCGCGGCACGGTATGTGGAGGAGTTGCGGAGCCTCATCGTCTCTGAGTCCCAGAGCCGCATCGGAGTGGTATGAGACTGTGCGGCTGTGAGCGTGTGAGACTCGGCCTCTGATGCTGGTCGTTGAGAACGGTGACATCTATGCACCCGCCCCGCGCGGGAAGGCGACCATCGTCGTCGCGGGCGGACGCATCGAGCGCATCGGCGCCGTCGAGGCGTCGTCGTTCGAGCCCGAGGTCATCGACGCCAGCGGCTGCATCGTCACGCCGGGCCTCATCGACTGCCACATCCATCTGATCGGCGGCAGCGGCGAGAAGGGATTCGCGACCGCCACTCCGTCCATCGCCGCCAGTGAGTTGTTCGCGGGCGGCACCACGACCGTCGTCGGACTGCTCGGCACCGACACCACCACCAAGACCCTCCCCGCGCTGCTGGCGAAAGTGAAGGGGCTGCGCGACGAGGGACTGAACGCGCGCATGTGGACGGGCGGCTACGACGCGCGGTCGCTGACCGGCTGCGTGCGCGACGACGTCGTGCTGATCGACGAGATCATCGGCGCGGGCGAGATCGCCATCGCCGATCGCCGCTCCACGCACTACGACGCGCGGACGCTGGCCCGCCTGGCCAGCGACTGCTACATCGCC
>DASVSV010000552.1:0-13932 GCA_036387915.1 Thermoanaerobaculia bacterium | reverse complement strand
AGCCCAGTCGTCGCGCAAACACGTGTTTCGTAGACAGGGCGTGCGTTCAGGCTAGGCCAACAAGCGCCGCCGGTCGTACCGGCCCGCCCGGAGGCCTCCCGTCGTCTCCCCCGCGTCACCGCAGCGCGCGTGCGATCTCGGCGGCGATCTCGGTGGCGAGGTCGCGCGAGGGATGGTAGGTGTTGATGAGGACGGCCACCGTGAGCTCGTCGTCCGGGTGCCAGCCGAGGTGGGTCTGGAATCCGGGGAGCTGGCCGTCGTGCCAGATCATGGGGCGGCCGTCGAGGGTCGTCATGAGCAGCCCGAAGCCGTAGTCGACGTTCTGCGGGAACGTCGTCTTCGCGGGCGTCGTCATCAGCGTGTACGACTCTTTTGTCATGGCGGTGCCGTCGACGAGAGCGGTGTTCCAGCGCACCAGGTCGTACGCGGTCGAGCAGAGCGCGCCGGCGGCGTAGAACAGGGACATGTCGACGGCGCGCTCGGGTGCCACGATCCCTCGTGCGTCGACGAAGAACCCCTCGGGGACCGGACCCTTCGTGCCGCAGTAACTCGTGTCGCGCAGACCGAGCGGCTCGAAGAACAGATCGCGGAGCAGTTGCTCGTACGTCTTCGACGAGGCGCGCTCGAGGATCACGCCCAGCAGGTAATAGTTGGCGTTGCTGTACCAGAAACTCGCGCCGGGAGCGAAGAGCATCGGCGGACGCCCGATGAGCGTGAGGAGCTGCTGCTGCGACATCGGCGCGTAGAAATCCTCCACGTACTCCGCGTACTCGCGCAGCCCGGATGTGTGCGACAGCAGGTGCGCGACGGTGATCGTGTCGAAGCGCGCGTCCAGCTCGGGGATCCAGGTGCGCACGCGGTCGTCGAGGCGCAGCTTCCCCTGCTCCGCGAGACGGAGCGTGGCGGCGGCGGTGAACTGCTTCGTCAGCGACGCGATCTGGTAGACCGTGTCGACGCCGGTCGTGCCGTAGGCGCGCGTGAACGAGACGTTGTCCTTGCGGATTGCGATCGTGATTCCGGGGATGCCGCTGTCGAGCGCGGACAGGCCGATCCTGTCGATCGCGGCGACGTTGAGGAACGCTGACGGCGGAGTCGCGGCGCGGCGGCGGGCGTGAGATTCGGGCGCGAACGAGAGGAGGAGGACGAGGAGAAGGAGGAGGCGTCGCATGACCAAAATCCGGACGCGGATTATAACCAGCTCTTGACGAAAACGAACGTTCGTACTATTTTGCTGGCCAGTGGAGGACAGCCAGATGCTCAACCCGAAATTCGTCTTCTTTTCCCCCGTCCGCACCGCCTCGGTCGACAAGTCGCAGCTCGCCGAGCATGTCGACCATGCGATCATCGCCCTCGACGGCAGCGCTCCCCTCGGCGGCGGTTGCCTCATGGAGCGCCTCGAGCCGGTGCTCGACGCTTCGACGCTGCGCGTGGAGCTCTGGGTGAACGATCTCGACGACTACACCTGCACCTACGTTTTCCTCGTCTCCAGCGAGAACGGCCGCACGCCGTTTGCGCGCGGCGAGCGCACCGTCGTCAACATCGACCCGGCCTCGCATCGCGCGCAGAAGTGGAGCAGCGATTTCCGTCACGCACACGCGGAACTGCTGAAGGACCTGCCAGCCTACGCATGAAAGGTGAGCGCACCAGACAGTCGATCCTCGAGCGCGCGGTCGACATCGCCTCGCTCGAAGGGCTCGAGGGGCTGACCATCGGCCGGCTGGCGCAGGAGCTGGAGATGTCGAAGAGCGGCCTCTTCGCGCACTTTGGCTCGAAGGAAGAGCTGCAGCTCGCGACCGTCGAGGCCGCGTCGCAGCGCTACATCCGCGAGATCTTCACCCCCGCGCTGCTGCAGCCGCGCGGCTTCCCGCGGCTGATGGCCATCTGCGAGTCGTGGCTCTCCTACATCCGCCGCGGCGTCTTTCCGGGCGGCTGCTTTTTCGCGGCGGCGTCGTTCGAGTTCGACAGCCGCCCCGGCGCGGTGCAGGACCGCGTCCGCGGCCTGATGAACGACTGGATCGGCGCACTGGAACGAGCGATCGTCATGGCCAAAGACGAGGGCCACATCCGCGACGACGTCGATCCGGCGCAACTCGCCTTCGAGCTCAACGCCCTCTTCTTCGGCGCCAACTTTTCGTTCTACCTCCGCCACGACCAGCAAGCCATCGAGAAGGCGCGCCAGGCGGTGGAAGCGCGGCTGAGCGCGCTGCGCGTGACCGCGGTTCAGTGAATGCGGAACAGAGTCGGGGCCGAGATGTACGCGGCGGCGCCGCTGCCCTGCGCGCGCAACTGCACCGTGACGGTGAGGATGCTTCCGGATTGCTCCGCGGCGTGCAGCTGATTGCGCTGCTGCTCCTGAAGATGTTCACCGGCGTCCGGTCACGCCACCCGCGGTGACGGTGTAGTCAGCGCTGATGAAGCTCGACGCATCACTGCCTGGGTTCAGTCTTTGCCTGGTGTCGCCTCCGCTCGCCCGCATCTCCCGTCGAACACTTCCCCGTCGAAGCCGTAAACTACGCACGTGCGAATCCGCCCTGCGCTCCTGATCCTTGCCGCGGCGCTGTTCCTCGGGTGGACGCCGTTCCCGACCGGCGTGACGCCGGAGACCTGGCTCGACGAGCCGCCACCGCGGCCCGGCTCCTCGTCGAGCGCGAGGCTGGCGACGGACGGCGAGCGCCTCTTCCTCGTCTCCGCGAATTATCAGTTCGACGGGGGGTACGACGGCTACGCGTTCCTTCTCGACCGCGACGCGAAGCCGGCACTCCCGCAGACCATGCTGGTGAGCCGCGCCAAGCAGCCGCCGCAAGCCGCCGCCAGCGGCCGCGGATTTCTGTACGGCTCGTCGAACGCGCAGGGCGACGCGACGGTGGTGCGCTTCTCCAAAGACGGCGCGCGCCTCGACGCCACGCCCCGCCCGGTCGGCCCCGGCGTGATCGTGGACATGGACTGGGACGGCAACGAGTACGTCATCCTGCGCGACTACGGCTTCGGCATCGCCGCCACGCGCGTCAACGAGGACGCACAGCCGCTCTCGAGTACGACCGTCATCGGAGGCGCGATCGCGTCGCACCACGGCGTCTCCGTGATCGTCAGCGGAGCGTCTCCCGCGCCGGCAGCGGCCGTGCGGGCACAGACGTTCATCGCCGGCGTGGCCGGCACTCCATTCACGATCGGCAACGGCACCAGTGCCTCCGTCGCCGCAAGCGAATCGGGATTCCTCGTGACGTGGACGAGCGGCGGCGAGATTCGAGGGCGGCTGCTCGAGCCGTCCGGCAAGCCGGACGGCTCGTCGTTTTTCGTCGCGGTGTCGCAGGGACGCGCCGTCGCGGCGTGGAACGGCCAGTCGTGGGTCGTGGTGTACGACGACCGGTTCGAGCAGCCGCGCCTCCGTGGCGTGCGCGTGTTGCGCGGACCGGTGGGCAGCACGTTCGACATCGCCACGAACGCAGCCGATCCGTCGGTGACGGCGATCGGGTCGACGGTGTACGTCGCGTGGTTGAACGCATCCAGCACCTTCATCGAAGCGGCGACCATCGAGAACGACGTGGTGACGCGCGTCGGCGCGGCGAACCGCCACGCCGGAGAGCAGTCGAGGGCCGGACTGGTCGCCGCGGGCGGCGCGTCGCTGGCGGTGTGGGTGGACGGCCATGACATCCGCGCGCGGCGCATGCTGCCGGGGGCGGTGACCACGACGCCGGTCGATCAGACGCTGGTCGCACCGATGGCCCTGGCGAGCCGCGGGACGGAAGCGTTGATCGTCACGCAGGACTTCACGGATCCCCGCTTGAACCTTCTCCGCACCGACGCGGCCGGCAATCCGCTGAGCACCACCGCTGTCATCCGCAACACCGTCCCGAGCGGCGCCGCCGCGGTCTGGACGGGGACGAACTGGCTGGTGGCATGGCACGAGCGGCGGACGGAGACGGAGACGATGGAGCTCTTCGCCGTGCGCATGTCGGCGGACGGAGTGCTGCTCGAGTCGCCGGCGCTCCTGGCCTCGCTCCACGGCGTGCACGTCAACCAGCTGACACTGGCCGCGGCCGGAGACCTCACGCTGGTTTTGTGGCCCGACGGCAACGAGAGGCAGACGCACGCGTATCTCGTCCGCGACGGCCGTGCGCTGCCGTACCATGCCATCGTTCCGGCCGGCGCGCGCGCCGCGAGCGACGGCACGGATTTCCTGGTCGCGGGGATCCGCCGCGCCGCCACCGGCGACGTCCTCGAATGGCAGCGCCTCTCCGGCCCCAAACAGGAGTTGCCGCTGCCGATGAACGGCTTGATGCCGCACGTGTTCTGGACCGGCGAGAACTACCTCGTCGTCGCGCGCAGCGCGTCGCCGCTGCTGTGGTTTCCCGACCGCATCGAGTTTTACGGCGTTCGCGTCGCCGCCGACGGCACGGCCGCCGACACGGCGCCGGTGCACTTTGCCACGATCGCGGTGCCCGGCGCGCCGATCGTCACGGGACTCACGATGCGCAGCCCGAACGTGCTCGACGTCCTTTATTCGCGGCGGCCCGACGATCCGCGGTTCACTGCAACGCGTCTGGCTTTCCGCTCGCTGTTCGTTCGCGCGAAACAGCGCGCCGTTCGCTGAGGCGGCGTTCCGCCGTCACCGAACGTTTCCCCTTCGTTCACTAACAAACGGCCGTTTCGCTCGTTCAATGTTCTGACTTCGAGAATCACCAGGAGGATTGAACGCATGGCCGTAAACGAAGGCCTCACCCGCCGTACCGTGATCGGAGCGGGCGCCGCTGCACTGGCGTCCGTTGCGGCCTCGGATCTGTTTCACCTCTCCTCGGCCCTGGCGGGCACGGGACCGACGCCGGGCGTCGGCTACTTCGCGCGCTTCGGCGTCACCGACAAACTGCTCCGCGACACCCTCGGCGCGGCCATGTCGAAAGGCGGCGAATACGCGGACGTCTTCTTCCAGCACCGCGTCACCAACAACCTCAGCCTCGAAGACGGCTCCGTGAACCGCGCGTCGGCGAACGTCGGCCTGGGCGTGGGCGTGCGTGTCGTGCGCGGCGACCAGACCGGCTACGGGTTCACCGAGGACATCACCGCGGAGGGACTGAAGCGGGCGGCGTTGACGGCGGCCGCGATCGCGCAGGGTCCCGCGAAGAACGCGCCGGCGCGGTTCAAGATCATGGAAGCGAAGCCGAATCGCTATCCGGTCAAGGTGAAGTGGGACGACGTCCGCCCGCAGCAGAAACTGGCCATGCTCAACAGCCTGAACGAACGGACGTTCAAGGCCGACGGGCGCGTGAAGAAGGTCAACATCAACTTCATGGACCAGGGCAGCGTCATCCTCATCGCCGACTCCAACGGCCGAATCGTCGAAGACGTGCAGCCGATGACCACCCTCAACCTCTCCACCGTGGCCGAGCAGGACGGGCGGCGCGAGAACAACAACATCAATCGCGCCGCGCGCGCGGACATCAGCTACTACACGCCGGACCGTCTCGACAAAATGGTCAAGGACGTCGTGCAGAAAACCGTCGTCCTCTTCGACGCCGTGCAGCCGCCCGCGGGCGAGATGCCGGTGGTCATGGCCGCGGGCGCGGCGGGCATCCTCCTGCATGAAGCGATCGGCCACGGCATGGAGGCCGACTTCAATCGCAAGAACGTCTCGATCTTCTCCGACAAGATCGGCAAGCAGGTGGCCAAGCCGTTCGTCAGCATCGTCGACGAAGGCACGCAGGAAGGGGCACGCGGCGCGATCAACGTCGACGACGAAGGCAACGCCGTCGGCCGCACGATGCTCGTCGAGAACGGCACGCTGACCAGCTACCTGCACGACTCGATCTCCGCGAAACACTACGGCGTCAAGCCGACCGGCAACGGTCGCCGCCAGGGCTACGAGCACGCGCCGCTGCCGCGCATGCGCTCCACGTACATGCTCCCCGGCCCGCACAAGGCCGACGAGATCGTGGCCTCGGTGAAGAAGGGCGTCTTCTGCGAGCTCTTCTCGAACGGACAGGTCAACATCGGCGCCGGCGACTTCACGTTCTACGTGAAGAACGGCTACCTCAT
Organism: Thermoanaerobaculia bacterium; assembly: GCA_036387915.1. Classification (GTDB taxonomy): domain Bacteria; phylum Acidobacteriota; class Thermoanaerobaculia; order Gp7-AA8; family Gp7-AA8; genus QHVT01. The sequence goes on along the minus strand of DASVSV010000552.1, from coordinate 7,902 downwards.
CGAAGACGGCAAGCTCACCAAGCCGATCAAGGACGTGAACATCATCGGCAACGGCCCGAACGTGCTCTCGCTGATCGACATGGTCGGCGACGACCTGAAGATCGACGAGGGCGGCTGGACCTGCGGCAAGGACGGACAGTACGTGCCGGTGTCGCAGGGACTGCCGACGGTGCGCGTCTCGGCCATCACGGTCGGCGGCCGCGCGGAGAAGAAGGGATAAATCATGGCGAAGACCAACGAACAGGACATGCTCGCCATCGCCTCCTCCTGCATCGAGCTCGCGAAAGCAGCCGGTGCCAAAGACGCCTCGGCGCGCGCGTACCGCGTGCGCGACGTCTCGCTCGACTACCGCGACGGCAACGTGGAGAAGATCTCCGAAGCCACGACCCGCGGCGTCAACCTGCAGCTCTACGTCGACGGACGCTTCTCCACCGCGTCGACCAGCGACCTGCGCCCCGAGGCGCTGAAGACCTTCATCGGCGACTCGGTGGCCATGGCCAAAGCCATTCCGGCCGACCCGTTCCGCGCGCTGCCCGATCCCGCGCTGTACAAGGGACAGGCGTCGACGGACCTGCAGCTCGAAGACCCGAAGTACGCCGCCGTCACCGCGGACGACGGCAAGCGCATCGCCAAATCAGTGCACGACGCGGCCCGCGCGGTGAAGGGGGGGCAGGCCCTGACCAGCGTCACCGCGTCCTTCTCGTCGAACCTCGTCGAGAACTGGATGGTCACGTCGAACGGCTTCTCCGGCTCGAACCGCGGCACGGCGTTCTACGTCTCGGCGGCGGCGAGCGCGAAAGACTCCGACGGGCGGCGCCCCGAGGAGTACGACTTCGCGGGCTCGCGCTTCTTCGGCGGACTGGGAGACGCGTCGGCGGTCGGCGCGCGCGCGGCGCAGAAAACGCTGTCGCGTCTCGGCTCGAAGAAGGGGCAGACCGACGCCATGAACGTCGTCATCGACAACCGCGCCGTCGGCCGTCTGGTGGGCATGCTGCTCAACCCGATGTCGGCCAGCGCGCTGCAGCAGAAACGCTCCTTCTTCGAAGGAAAGCTCGGGCAGCAGATCGTCAGTCCGCTGATGTCGATCGCCGACGACCCGCTCGTACCGAAGGGCTTCGGCTCGCGCAAGTTCGACCAGGAAGGCATCGCCGCGAAGCCGCGCACGATCCTCGACGGCGGCGTGCTGAAGTCGTACTTTGTCGACACCTACTACGGCCGCAAGTTGAAGATGGAGCCGACCAGCGGCGGCCCGTCGAACCTGGCCTGGAAGCTCGGCTCGAAGTCGCAGAAAGAGCTGCTGACGGACATCAAGGACGGCCTGCTGATCACGAGCTTCATCGGCGGCAACTCGAACGGCGGCACGGGTGATTTCTCCATCGGCGTGGTCGGCTTCCTCGTGCGCAACGGCGCGATCGCCGACCCGGTCGCGGAGATGAACCTCTCCGGCAACCACCTCGAGTTCTGGAAGAAGCTCGTCGCCGTCGGCAACGACCCGAACCCGTACTCGTCGATGCGTACACCGTCGCTCGTGTTCGAGAACGTGTCGGTGGCGGGGGTTTGATCAGTCCCGTCTCGCTTCGGCGAGACGGTTAGGGTGAGGGGTCGTGCATCGTTCGGTGCACGCCCCCCTCATGCGCCTTCGGCACCTTCTCCCCGCCTCGCGGGGAGAAGGGCAACAAACTTCATTTCTCGCGAGATCTCTGTTTGTTGCCCTTCTCCCCTCGTGAGGGGAGAAGGTGCCCAACGGGCGGATGAGGGGTTGTCGCTCGCGCTAGCTCGTGACGCAGCGCTCCACGCGCACGTCGGCGAACATTGCCGCCGCGCGATCGCGCGACGGCTCGTCCACGAACGCGCCGACGAGCGTCGAGCCGGAGCCGCTCATGCCGGCCCATTGCGCGCCGGCGTCGTAGAGGCGCGCTTTGAGCGTGGCCAGGCGAGGGAGCATCGAGAAGACGGGCCGCTCGAAGTCGTTCGTGAAGTGGCTGAAGTCGCGATAGGCGTCGATGCCGAGCGGCGGTGAGTAGTGCGCGATGCGCGCGAAGGCGTTCTTCGTCAGCACGCGCTCCTCGGGCAGGAGCAGCAGCAGCGGGATGCCGGTCATCGGCGGCATCGGCGTGAGCAGCTCGCCGCGGCCGCGCGCGTAGGCGGTGCCGCCGAGGAGGAAGAACGGGACGTCGGAGCCGAGCGAGAGCGCGACCTCCGCGAGGTCGCCGTCGCCCAGCTCGCGCAGCGTGACCGCCGCGTTCGACGAGCCGCCCCCCAGCCCCCCGCCAGCCGGGATGCGCTTGCGCAGATGAATGGCCACGTTGTCCGCGCCCACCGCACGCGCGGCGCGCAGGACCAGGTTCGTTTCGTCGATCGGGATCGTCGGATCGTCGCAGGTCAGCGACAGCGAGTCCGAGGGAGTGAACGTCAGCTCGTCGTGGAGTGAGATGGTCTGGAACACGGTCTCGAGATCGTGGAAACCGTCCGGACGCTTCGCGGTGACGCGCAGCGCCCAGTTGATTTTCGCGTGAGACGGAACCTGCGTCCTAGCGGACAACTTCGTCATGCTCGATCTCGATGCGGTCCGCGCCGCTCGTGACCACGACGCGTTTCGCCGGAAACGACGGCAGGTCAAACTGCACCGTGATCTGACCCGCGCTCGCTGACGCGATCCCCGACGGCGCGTATCCGATCCGCATGTCGTCACGTGGCGGCAGCCCGAGGAGGAGCATGCCCACTTCCGCGGGCGTCAGTCCCGTCTCGCGCAGGAACGCGAACGCGGCCGGCGCGACCTCGGGATCGGTGGTGATGCGATCGCCGTCCGCCTTCATCGTCATGGCGGTCGTGCCGACGGGCGTGTACGCGACGAGCTCCATCCGCTGCGCGTCGTGCACGGCCAGCTGCGCGCGGAACGACTGCGTCTTGCCGTTGGTCGTCGCACGGACGCGCATCAGCGAGCGCATGCCGCCGAACTCCGCCCGCCGCGCACGCAACTGCGCCGCAGCTTCTTCGGCGGTCGCCGACGTCAGCGCCGCGACCGGCGCCCCGTCGGGGCGGCCGGTGCGGCAGGAGACTGCAAGCAACGCGAGGAGTGCGAACCCGAGCGCGCGACTCCTCATCGGCGCGCGGATGCGTCCTTCGACTCGATCTCCGCGATCTTGGAGCGGATCTTGGCCGCGTCCTTCGCGTCCGGATCCAGCCCGATGGCGGTGCGATACGCCTCGAGCGCGCGGCTCGTGTCGCCGCGTTTGGCCAGCACGTCGCCGAGGTGCTCGTGCACCGTGGCGTCGCGCGGGACCAGCGACGTCGCGTCGATCAGATACTTCTCCGCGAGCTCGAGATTGCCGAGGCGGAAGTAGACCCAGCCCAGCGAGTCGACGTAGGCGCCGTTGGTCGGCTCCTGCGTCACCGCGCGCACCAGCATCTCGTGCGCCTTCTCGAGATTCTTGCCGCTCTCGGCCCACATGTAGCCGAGGTAGTTCAGCGTCGGAGCGTGCTCCGGATTCTTGGCCAGCAGGGCCACGAACGCCTGTTCCGCTGCGGCGTGGTCGCCGGAGCGCTCCAGCACCGAGCCGAGCTCGAACTGCAGGTCGACGTCGTCGGGCTTCGCGCCGATGGCTGCCTTGACGTGCGCGACCGCCGCCGCCGTGTCACCGGCCTGCACGTAAGCCTCGGCCGCGGCGATGGCATTGCGCGAGCCGAGCTTCGTCTGCAGCGCGGCGTGCTGCGCGGCCTTGCCTTTCTGTCCGGCGCGCGTGAGCGCCTCGATATAGCGCGCGTTCACGAACGGGTCGTCCTTGAACTGCTGCACGAGCGGCTCGAGCAGCGCCGGCGCCTCGTCGGTCTTCTTCTGCTTGCGCAGCGCCTCGAGGGCGATGTTGATGGCTTGCGTATTCGGCTTGTCGCGGAAGACGAAGATCGACTTCGCGTTCTCGATCGCGGCCGGATAGTTTTCCTTCTGCAGGCTGATGTACGCGAGCTGCGTGCGCGCCAGCGCGGTGCTGTGCTCCGGCAGATCGGCGACGCCGAGGAGCTGCTGGAAGGTCTTGGTCGCCTCGTCCCACTTCTTCTGGCCGGAGAGGCTCAGGCCGAGGCTGGAGATGACGTCCGTGTCTTTCGGGTCGATCGCGAGCAGCTTGCGATAGTAGGTCTCGGCCTCCGCGTACTGTTCGAGGTCGTTCAGCGCCTCGGCCAGATAGAAGATCGAGCGCACGTCCTTCGGATCGACGGCGACGAGGACCTTGAAGCGGTCGCGCGCGTTGCGTGCGTCGCCGGCGCGCAGGTAGAAGAACGCCTGCTGCCGCTGCATCTCCAGGTTCATCGGCTCTTCGTCGATGAGCGGCTGCAGGAGCGCCGCGGACCTGGCCCAGTCGTTCGTCTGCTCGTAGATCTCGAGGAGTTGCTGGATGGCCGGTGCGAAGGTCGGGTCGACGGCCACGGCGCGCTCGAGATACTGCCGCGACTCCGCGCCGCGGCCGAGCTTCGTCAGCACCTGTGCGTACTGGAAATTCAGCGCACGCTGATCGGGCGCGCGCTCGACCATCGTGGCCAGCACGCGCTCCGCCTCGGGCACCCGCTCGAGCGAAGTGAGAATGTGCGAGACCGCGAGGCCGGTCTGGAAATCGTCCGGATACGACTTGAACGCGGCCTGCAGGTACTTCAGCGCTTCCTCGACGCGGGCGCGGTCGCTGCTGCCGCGGTCGAGGAGCACGCGCCCGAGGACCCGGTTCGCGTCGTAGAAATCGGGGTTCTTCACCAGCACCGCGCGCAGCTCGTTCTCGGCCTTCTCGCTCTGGCCCGAGTCGATCAGGATCATCGCGCGCTCGTAGCGCAGCACGGGGTCGTCCGGCGTCTTGCTGATGATGCGGTCGAGGCGGTTCAGCGCCTCTTCATAGCGGCCGTCCTGCGCCGCCTGCTTGGCAATCAGAAAATCGTAGGGCTCGTTCGGGAACTCCTGCGCTCCTGCCGGTGCGGTGAACGAGAGGACCGCCAGCAATCCGAGCGCAAACGTCTTCATCTGTGTCATATCCTCGCCTGAGTTCAGCACAACCGCCAAATCGCGTAAGAGAATCCAGTGCCGTGCCATGTTTCGGTAACGGTCCCGACGGGCTGACATGGATTGTGCTAAAAGCAGGTTGGGAAACGGCGGAACCGGCAGGCGCCATCCCTCCAACAGTCGAGCGAGCGCGAGTGAGTCTGGAGCGGATTGAGATCACGCCCTTCGTGGTGGTTGCGGGCGAGATCCTGCAGCAGAGGAGAAACGGCTACCTGTCGATCCTCAAGCCCCCTCTGCGCAAAGTCCTCTATTTTTCGCAGGGCGAGCTGATCATGGCCGTCTCGGCCAGCCCCGAGGACTCGCTGGCGGATTTCCTGGTCGGGCACCGCGTGCTCACCCGCGAGCGCGCCGGCGAAGTCTTCGGAACCGACCCGAACGACGCCGTGGCGCGCCTCCATGAAGCCGGCCTGATGGACCTCTCCGCGCGGCAGACGCTGCTGCGCGAATGGCTGACCGGACAGGTGCTGCCGCTCTTCTCGCTCGACGAGGGCACGGCCGCGTTCACGGAAGACGAGGCCCTGCCGCCGGAGAAACGGGTCTTCCTGCAATCGACGGCGGCGTTGCTGATCGACGGCGTCCGCTCGATCACCAACGGACTCGTGCTCCGCCGCTCCCTCGGCGACCTCAAACGCACGATTCATCCGGCGCGCGAGAGCCGCTACACCGCGGAGTCGCTGCCGCTGACCGAGCAGGAGCGCTCGATCGTTTCGGCGCTCACCGAGCCGGCCCCGATCGAGGTGTTCCTGCGCCGCTTCGCGTCGCAGTCGGTGCTGGTGGCGAAGGTCGTCATCGCCATGCTGGCCCTCGGCGTCTTCGAGGTCTTCGAAGAGCGGCCGACGGAAGCGGCGGCGGATTTCGCGGACATGCAACGCGACCTCGAGCTGCTCGCCGCCATCGGCTCGAGCGACCCGCGCTCGTTGCGCGCGGTGGCGTTCTCGCGGCAGCTCCCGACCCTCGATCACTATCAGGTGCTCGACGTGCCCCGCGCCGCGACGCGCGCGCAGATCATGACCGCGGCGGATTCGCTGAAGCAGACGTTCGACGTCGCGTCATATCCGCCGATCGTGCGCGAGTCGCTGATGTTGATCCACCGCCGCGCCGACGAAGCGGTCGAGACGCTCAAGGACGCCGCGCGCCGCGCCGCCTACGACAAGCTGCTGCAGACGCGCCGCGGCGAAGGCGCGGCGTCGATCCAGCAGCGCCTCACGCAGCGTTCCATCGCCCAGCAGAATTACGTGAAGGCGCAGGAGCTGACCGGTCAGGGCGACTACTACGGCGCGATCGTGCTGTTGAAACAATCGGTGCATTTCGTCCCCGATCTCGCCGACGCCTGGGCACTCCTCGGCGCGTGTCAGGAGCGCAACCCGCGCTGGCGCCGTGACGCGGCGGAGAGCTATCAGATGGCTCTCTCGATCGACCCGAACAACATCGAGGCCATGATCTCCCTCGGCGACCTCTATCGCGCCCAGGGCATGATCAGCCGCGCGCAGACCTGCTACGAGGACGTGCTGAAGATCGCCGGCGAGAACCAGCAGGCCAGGTCGCGGCTCGACGCGCTCAAGAAGAAGCGTTGACGCGCTTGGCCCGCAACGGCCACGAGCCGGGATTGACCGTCATTCCGCCGCCGGAATCGAAGCGGATGCGAGTGCGCTTCGGATTGCGCATGACGAAATCCCACGGGCCGACGGGATCGATCTCGAACCGCTGCTTTTCCGGAAAGTAGATGCTCCCCTTCGACGCCCCGAAGAAGAGCTGCCCGCCTTCGCGGGTGACGGTCGCGGTGGCGCCGGGCGCGAATTCGTAGGTGGCGGCGAACCGCTGCAGCCGCGACTCGGCGACGCGCAGCACCAGCGTGTTTCCGGGACGGTCGAATTGCGGGATGCTGGAGAGGATCGCGTCCCACGCCACTTCGCTCGCCACGACGCCGAGGTCGGCCACGGAGAGTTTGTCGTTCACGATCTCCTCCGTCGACGCGGCGAAGAGCACGTCGCCGTCACGCGTGGTGTGGAACGGCTGGATGGCGCGCGCCATCGAGGTGTGCACGTGGATGGCGAGCCGCTGCAGCGCCCAGTACGGCAGCTTCTGATTCGTGACCACGAGCGTCAGCGTGGTGGCCTCCGTGGGACGGCGATCGTCGTCCTCCTTCGCGGCGACGGTGTTCGCGGTCTTGATGGATTGCACTCGCGCCGAAAGCAGGTCCGAGATCGTGCGGCACGGCTCGACCGCGTCGTCGCACGGCATGAGCTCTCCCTTGCGATTGACGATCGCGCCGAGGGAGTTGACGACGGTGAAGACGGCAATCTTCGTCGGCCCGACCTGCCGGATCGCGGCACCCTGGCCGGAATGCTGACGCGCCTCGTCGCCGTAGTAGCCGCCCTGCATGGCAAAGCGTCCCGCGCCACGCGCACCCATCGGAAAAACGCCGGTCTGCGCGCCGCGCATCGCCTCGCGTCCGAGCTCGAAGTCGGGGACGACGGTGTTGTAGCGGCGCCCGCCGAGGTCGAAGATGATCGCGCCGGCGACGGTGGCGATGTTCGCCCAATCGCCCGCATTCGCACTGCGGACCTTCAACTCGTGCGCCGCGCCGGTGGCCGCGGAGAGCCCGTACGACGAGCCGCCCGCGAACGAGATCGCGTCGACATACGGCTCGTCATACGCAAGCCGCAACGTATCCGTGTTGATCGTCGCCGGCGCCCCGCCCCGCACGTCGACCGCCACCTTCGCCGTCTTCGGAAAATAGAAAACCGTCGCCCCTGTCGGTCCGTCCTCATATTCAGCGACGCCAACATGAACCGCGGGAAAGTCGAACGTGAGATTCGCGGCCAGAACCAACGCAAGCAGCATCCGCACATCGTAACGGA